>CAYLKR010000101.1:0-9545 GCA_964384225.1 uncultured Methylibium sp. | reverse complement strand
GACCAGCCCAGCGGCTTGCTGACCACCAGGTCGGCGACCACCGCCATCATCCAGGCGATCGCGACGTTGGCGTAGAGGCCGAGCACCTCGCCCATCGCCGCGAACACATCGAGCTCCATCAGCAGCAGCGCGATCAGCGTGTTGAAGACCACCCACACCACCCGGCCCGGGTGGCTGTGCGTGAGGCGCGAGAAGAAGTTGGACCAGGCCAGCGAGCCGGCGTAGGCGTTGGTGACGTTGATCTTGAGCTGCGAGATCACGACGAACAGCGCCGTCGCCGCGACCGCCGTGCCGTAGTGCGAGAACACCATCTCGTACGCGGCGAGGTACATCTGGTTGGGATCGACCGCGCGGTCGACCGGCACGCTGAGCGTGATCGCCAGGTAGGCGAGCAGCGCGCCGCCGAGCATCTTCAGCACGCCGGGCAGCACCCAGCCCGGCCCGCCGATCAGCACGCCGGCCCACCAGCGGCCGCGGTTGGCGGCTGTGCGCTCGGGCATGAAACGCAGGTAGTCGGCCTGCTCGCCCATCTGCGTGATCAGTGCGATGCCCACCGTGGTCGCGGCGCCGAAGGCCAGCCACTCGAAGCCGCCGTGCGTGCCGTCGGCACCGGGGTAGGCCACCAGCCCGGCCACCAGCCCCGGGCTGGCGTGCAGCACCGCGACGAAGGGCGCGACCAGCAGCACCAGCCACAGCGGCAGCGTCCAGGCCTGCAGCCGGCCGATGGCGGTGACGCCGTGCGTGACCAGCGGGATCACCACCAGCGCGCAGACCAGATAGCCCCAGGCCGGCGGAATGCCGAAGGCCAGCTCCAGCGCATAGGCCATCACCGCCGCCTCGAGCGCGAAGAAGATGAAGGTGAAGCTGGCGTAGATCAGCGAGGTGATGGTCGAGCCGATGTAGCCGAAGCCGGCGCCGCGCGTCAGCAGGTCCATGTCGACGCCGTGGCGCGCCGCGTAGACGCTGATCGGCAGCCCGGCCAGGAAGATCACCAGCCCGGTCACCAGGATGGCCAGCGCGGCGTTGGTGAAGCCGTAGCGCACCAGCAGCGTCGCGCCGATCGCCTCCAGGATCAGGAAGGAGGCCGCGCCGCCGAGCGCGGTATTGGCCACGCGCAGCGGCGACCACTTGCGGAAGCTGCGCGCGGTGAAGCGCAGCGCGTAGTCCTCCATCGATTCGCGCGCGACCCAGCTGTTGTAGTCGCGGCGGACCTTCACGACGCGCTGTATCGGTTCGGGGCTCGTCGCGTCCATGGGGCACAGCCGCCATCAAGAAGCGCACCAGCCGGCGGGCTGGCATCGCTCGTGCTGAAATCGGCTCATGAACCCGACCCCGCGTGTTCGGCCGGCCTTGGCGGCCGCACGCGCTGACTGCGGAGCGAAGCGACCTTGGACCTGACCCCGCGTGAGAAGGACAAGCTGCTGCTGTTCACCGCCGCGCTGCTGGCCGAGCGGCGCCGCGCCCGCGGGCTGAAGCTCAACCACCCGGAGGCGGTGGCGCTGATCAGCGCGGCCATCCTCGAAGGTGCGCGCGACGGCAAGAGCGTCGCGGCGCTGATGAGCGAGGGCCGCACGGTGCTGACCCGAGCCGACGTGATGGACGGCGTGGCCGAGATGATTCCCGAGATCCAGGTCGAAGCGACCTTCCCCGACGGCACCAAGCTGGTGACCGTGCACCAACCCATTGCATGAGGCGCACCATGAAGCACACACGATCGACTGCACGCACCGTGGCGGAATCGCGCCTGCGCCGGCTCGCCTTCTGGATGGCCGGCAGCGTGCTCCTCGTCGCGGCCACCTGGCTGGTGCTGCGATGACCCCTGGCGAGCTGCTGGTCGACGACGGCCCGGCGCATGCGCTGATGCCCGGCCGGCGCACGATCACGCTCGTGGTCGAGAACCGCGGCGACCGGCCGATCCAGGTCGGCTCACACTACCACTTCGCCGAGACCAACCCGGCACTGGCCTTCGACCGCACCGCCGCGCGCGGCATGCGGCTGGCGATCGCCTCGGGCACCGCGGTGCGCTTCGAGCCGGGGCAGCAGCGCACCGTCGAGCTGGTCGACTACGCCGGCGTGCGCGCGGTCTGGGGCTTCCGCGGGACCATCCAGGGAGCGCTCTGAGCATGACGGGCATCGGACGCCGCGCGTATGCCGAGATGTACGGCCCCACGGTCGGCGACCGTGTGCGCCTGGCCGACACCGAGCTCGTCATCGAGGTCGAGGCCGACTACACGCTGCGTGCCGGCGGCCATGGCGAGGAGGTCAAGTTCGGCGGCGGCAAGACCATCCGCGACGGCATGGGCCAGTCGCAGTGGCCCAACGGCCCGGGCCCGCAGGACGCGGTGGACTGCGTGATCACCAACGCGCTGATCCTCGACCACTGGGGCATCGTCAAGGCCGACGTGGCGATCCGGGGCCAGCGCATCGCCGCGATCGGCAAGGCCGGCAACCCCGACGTGCAGCCGGGCGTGGACATCGTGATCGGCCCGGGCACCGAGGTGATCGCCGGCGAGGGCATGATCCTCACGGCCGGCGGCATCGACAGCCACATCCACTTCATCTGCCCGCAGCAGATCGACGAGGCGCTGAACAGCGGCATCACCACCATGCTCGGCGGCGGTACCGGGCCCGCGACCGGCACCTTCGCGACCACCTGCACGCCGGGGCCCGAGAACCTCTCGCGCATGCTGCGCGCGGCCGACGCCTTCCCGATGAACCTGGGCTTCCTCGGCAAGGGCAACGCGAGCCGGCCCGAGGGGCTGATGCAGCAGGTCGAGGCCGGCGCGATCGGCCTGAAGCTGCACGAGGACTGGGGCACGACGCCGGCGGCGATCGACTGCTGCCTGTCGGTCGCCGAGGCCACCGACACCCAGGTCGCGATCCACACCGACACGCTCAACGAGAGCGGCTTCGTCGAGGACACGATCGCCGCGTTCAAGGGCCGCACGATCCACAGCTTCCACACCGAGGGCGCGGGCGGCGGCCATGCCCCGGACATCCTGAAGGTGGTCGGTGAGGCCAACGTGCTGCCCTCCTCCACCAACCCGACGCGGCCCTACACCGTCAACACCATCGACGAGCACCTCGACATGCTGATGGTGTGCCACCACCTCGACGCGGGCATCGCCGAGGACCTGGCCTTCGCCGAGAGCCGCATCCGCCGCGAGACGATCGCGGCCGAGGACATCCTGCACGACCTCGGCGCGATCAGCATGATGAGCAGCGACTCGCAGGCGATGGGCCGCGTCGGCGAGGTCGTGATCCGCACCTGGCAGACGGCGCACAAGATGAAGGTCCAGCGCGGCGCGCTGGCGCCGGACTCGGCGAGGAACGACAACTTCCGCGCCAAGCGCTACGTCGCCAAGTACACGATCAACCCGGCGCTCGCGCATGGCATCGCGCACGAGGTCGGCAGCATCGCCGTCGGCAAATGGGCCGATCTCGTGCTGTGGCGGCCGGCCTTCTTCGGCGTCAAGCCCAGCCTGGTGCTCAAGGGCGGCTTCATCGCCGCGGCGCTGATGGGCGACGCCAACGCCAGCATCCCGACGCCGCAGCCGGTGCACTGCCGGCCGATGTTCGGCAGCTTCGGCGGCGCGCTCGCGCAGGGCTCGCTGACCTTCGTCAGCCAGGCCGCGCTGGGCAGTGGCGTCGGCGAACGGCTCGGCCTCGCGAAGCCGCTCGCGGCGGTGCGCGGCTGCCGCACGGTGCAGAAGACCGACATGGTCCACAACGCCTGGCTGCCGCGCATGCAGATCGACGCGCAGACCTACGAGGTGCGCGCCGACGGCCAGCTGCTGACCTGCGAACCGGCCAAGGTGCTGCCGATGGCGCAGCGCTACTTCCTCTTCTGAGCCACCCTCAGGCCGCGCCGCCCTTGACCGGAAAGCCGGCGCTGCGCCAGTGCAGCATGCCGCCGGCGAGGTTGGCCACCTGCGTGTAGCCGGCCTTGGTGAGCAGCGTTGCGGCCTGGGCCGAACGGGCGCCGGAGCGGCAGACGGTGACCACCGGCCTGGAGCGGTCGATCTCGTCGATGCGCGCCGGCCATTCGTCCAGCGGGATCAGCCGGGCGCCGGCGATGTGGCCGAGCGGCCCGGCGAACTCGTCGGCATCGCGGACGTCCACGACCTGCACGCGCTCGCCCAGCTCCTCCAGCGTCTGTGCCTGGATCTCCCAGAGCCCGGCGAAGGTCCAGGTCAGGTGGGCCCAGCTCGGGTCCTCGGGCGGCGTGTCGGCGCCTTCCGGGCGGCCCACGCGCAGGTTGGCCGGCACCGCATGGTCCATCAGCTTCGGGTGAGGCAGGCCGAGGTGGTTCATGTAGCCGGCGAAATCGCCCTCGTTGCTGTCGCCGCCGAAGCGCGGGTTGTAGCGGCGCTCCTCCTCGACGCTGGTGACGGTGAGGCCCTTGTAGTCGTGCCCCGGGTAGAGCAGCGCGGTCGCGGGCAGCGACAGGATCTGCCCATGGACCGAGGCCCACAGCCGCTGCGGGCTGCCCTGCTGGAAGTCGGTGCGGCCGCAGCCGCGGATCAGCAGCGCGTCGCCGGTGAAGGCGAGGCTCTCGTCGTCCAGCACGTAGGTCAGGCAGCCGTCGGTGTGGCCGGGCGTCGCGCGCGCGACGAGGTGACGGTGGCCGAAGGGGATGCGCTCGCCGTGCGCGAGCGCGCGGTCCAGCCCCTGGGCCCCGCCGGCGGCGCTGCCGAGGATGCGGCTGCCGGTGCGCTGCTGCAGCAGCCAGGCGCCGGTCACGTGGTCGGCATGCACATGGGTCTCGAGCGTGGCGGTGAGCGTCAGGCCCAGCTCGCGCAGCAGGGCGGCGTCGCGCCGCGCGTGCTCGAACACCGGGTCGATCAGCAGCGCCTCGCCGCTGCGCGGGTCGCCGAGGAGATAGGTGTAGGTCGACGAGACCGTGTCGAAGAGCTGGCGGAAGATCAGCATGGCGCCCCCTCCTGCCGCGGATGCTAAGCCCTGCGCTAAGCTGCCGGTCATGCTCACCGTCAACAAGCTGATCCCCCAGGGCCGTGGCCTCGCCGCGGCACTCCTGAAGCGCGCCGCCACCGTCGAGCTCGACTGGGACGTGCGCCAGAAGAGCCGCTTCGACGCGACCGACTCGCAGGGGCGCCGGCTCGGCGTGTTCCTGCCGCGCGGCAGCGTGGTGCGCGGTGGCGACGTGCTGGTGGCCGAGGACGGCTCGCTGCTGCGCGTGCGGGCGGCGCCACAGCCGGTGCTGCAGGTCACGGCCTGCGCCACCCACGGCTCGCCCTTCGACCTGCTGCGCGCCGCCTACCACCTCGGCAACCGCCATGTCGCGCTGGAGCTGCAGCCCGATCGTCTGCAGCTCGAACCCGATCACGTGCTGGCCGAGATGCTGCGTGCGATGCACCTGGACGTGACCGAGGCGCAGGCCCCCTTCGAGCCCGAGGCCGGGGCGTATGCGGCCGGCGGGCACGGTCATGCGCACGCGCACGACCCTGCCCATGACCATGCCCACGCGCCGGCACGCGGCAAGCCGGTCGGCATCGCGGTCGCCGCGGCACCGGCGCCGCATGTGCACGGCCCCGGCTGCGGCCACGGCCACTCCCACGACCATTGAGCCGATGCCGCGCGTGCGCCGGCCCGCCGCGCCGACGTCGGCGTCCACGCTGCTGAGCCTGATGTGGCTCGCGTCGCCGGCCCTGCCGGTGGGCGGCTTCAGCTACTCCGAGGGCCTGGAGGCCGCGATCGACGCCGCGCTGGTGCACGACGAGCCGAGCGCGCGCGCCTGGCTGCTCGACCAGCTGGCGCTCGGCCTCGCCCGCAGTGAGCTGCCGCTCGTGGCCGCGGCGCTGAAGGCGTGGCGGCGCGGCGACCTGGACCGCGTGCACGAGCTCAACGACTGGCTGCTGACGACCCGCGAGACCGCCGAGGCGCGGCTGCAGACCGAGCAGATGGGCCGCTCGATGTGCGCCTGGCTGCAGCAGCGTGCGGCGGCCGACGCGACGCTGGGCGGTGCTGCGGCGCCCGCGCAGCTCGAGGCGCTGACCGCCCTGAGTCCGGCGCCGTGCTATCCCGTCGCCTGGGCCCTGGCCGCCGCCGGCAGCGCCGCGGCGCCGCGCGAGGCAGCGCTGGCCTATGCCTTCGGCTGGGCCGAGAACCTGGTGCAGGCCGCGCTGAAGGCCGTTCCGCTGGGGCAGAGTGCCGGCCAGCGCATCCTCGGCGCGCTGGCCGAGGCCATCCCCGGCGCGGCCGACGCGGCCCTCGCGCTCGCCGATGGCGAGCGACTTGCTTCTCTCCCGGGGCTCGCCATCCTCGGCGCCCGCCACGAAACCCAGTACTCCCGACTGTTCCGCTCATGAGCACCGTCCTGCACCACCTCCCCGGCCGCACGAAGAAGCTGCCGCCCTTGCGCGTCGGCGTCGGCGGGCCGGTCGGCTCGGGCAAGACGACGCTGGTCGAGATGCTGTGCAAGACCATGCGCGAGCGGTGGGACCTGGTGGTCGTCACCAACGACATCTACACCAAGGAAGACCAGCGCCTGCTCACCGTGGCCGGCGCGCTGGCACCGGAGCGCATCCTGGGTGTGGAGACCGGCGGCTGCCCGCATACCGCGATCCGCGAGGACGCGTCGATCAACCTGGAGGCGGTGGACCGGCTCCTCGCGCGCTTCCCGGATGCCGACATCGTCTTCATCGAGTCCGGTGGCGACAACCTCGCCGCGACCTTCAGCCCCGAGCTCAGCGACCTGACGATCTACGTGATCGACGTCGCCGCCGGCGAGAAGATCCCGCGCAAGGGCGGCCCGGGCATCACCAAGAGCGATCTCTTCGTCATCAACAAGACCGACCTGGCGCCGCATGTCGGCGCCGACCTCGGCGTGATGGAGACCGACACGCGGCGTATGCGCGGCACGAAACCCTATGTGATGACCAACCTGAAGGCGCGCACCGGCCTCGCCGAGGTCGTGGCCTTCATCGAGACGCGCGGGCTGCTGGGCGCGGCGGTCTGAACCGCAGCGCCTCAGCGCAGCGGCAGCGAGGCGAGCCCGCGGTACAGCGGGCTGCCGGTCCAGCGCGGCTGCGCGTCGACGAGCCGCAGGTCCGGCCGGCGATCGATCAGCCGGCGCAGCAGCGCCTCGCCTTCGAGCATCGTCAGCGCGGCGCCGAGGCAGACGTGCGGCCCGGTGCCGAAGGCCAGCGACGGGCGCGGCGCGCGGCCGATGTCGAGCTCGTCGGGCCGCTCGTGCTGCGCCGGGTCGCGGTTGGCGGCGCCGATCAGCGCGATGACCAGGTCGCCGCGGCGCACCGGCTGGCCGTGCAGCACGCCTTCGGTCGTGACGCGCCGGCCGGTGTACTGCACCGGACATTCGTAGCGCAGCAGCTCGCGCAGCGCCGGCACCGCGAGCTGCGGCTCGGCGCGCAGGCGCTCCCACTGCTCGCGATGGCTCAGCAACAGGTGCACGCCGTTGCCGAGCAGGTTGCGCGTGGTCTCGTAGCCCGCGAAGAGCAGCATCACGCACTGCGCGAGCAGCTCGGCGCGGTCGTGCAGTTCGCCGCGCGACTCCGCCTGCAGCAGCTCGCCGGCCAGACCCTCGCAGGCACCGGCGGCGAACCGGTCCTCGAAGTGGCGCGCCATCGCGAGCAGCGCGGCCTGCGCGCGGCGCGCCTGCTCGCGACTGGGCTGCAGCGCGCCGATGAAGGCCGAGAGCGCGTCGGACCAGGCCGCGAAGGCCGGCTGCTCGCCGCCGGGCAGGCCGAGCAGCTCGGCGATCACGCGCACCGGCAGGGGCCGGGCGACCGTCTGCATGAAGTCGAAGCCCTCGCCGCGGTCGGCGGCGTCGAGCAGCGCGTCGACCTCGCGCTCGACGAAGGGCGCGAGCCGCTGCAGCGCGGCCGGCCGGAAGGCCGCATGCATCAAGCCGTGCACGCGGCCGTGGTCGGGCTCGTCGAGGAAGAGCAGCGCGCGGGCGAAGAGCTTCTGGAAGCCGGCGAGCTCGCGCCGGTCGTCGCCATCGTGCATCACCCAGCCGCCGGTGCGGCGTGCCGACAGGCGCGGGTCGCGCAGCACCTGCGACACCTCGGCATGGCGCGCGACCAGCCAGGCACCGCCGAAGAAGTCGTCGCTCCACAGCACCGGACCCGCCTCGCGCCAGGCACGGTAGGTCGGATAGGGATCTGTGGCGAAGCCGCCACCGATCGGCACGGCGCGCGGCACGCGCGACTGCAGCACCGCACTCATGCGCGCGGCCCCGGCGCATCGGCCAGCGCATCGAGCAGGCGCTGCACGTCGTCGGCACCGTGCGCCGCGCTGAGCGTGATGCGCAGCCGCGCCGTGCCGACCGGCACCGTGGGCGGCCGGATCGCGGTGACCCACAGGCCGCGCGATTCGAGGTGGGCCGACAACCGCAGCGCCGTCTCGTTGTCGCCGACGACGAGCGGCTGGATCGGCGTGTCCGACGGCGGCAGCTGCCAGCCGAACGCCGGGCGGCCGGCGATCAAGGCCTCGAGGCCGCTGCGCAGTTGTGCGATGCGTTCGCGCAGCACCGCGCGCCGCGCCTCGCCTTCGGCACTGCGCACGATCGCCAGGCTGGCCACGGTGGCGTGCGCGACCGCCGGCGGCGCCGCGGTGGTGTAGATGTAGGGCCGCGCGGTCTGCACCAGCCAGTCGACGATCACCGGGTGCGCGCACACGAAGGCACCGGCCACGCCGGCCGCCTTGCCCAGCGTGCCCATCAGGATCAGGCGCTCGCTCGCGAGGCCGCAGTGCGCCAGGCTGCCGCGTCCCTCGGCGCCGAGCACGCCGAGGCCATGCGCATCGTCGACGATCACCCAGGCGTCGTGGTGCTCGGCCAGCGCCAGCAGTTCAGGCAGCGGTGCGATGTCGCCATCCATGCTGAACACGCCATCGGTGACGATCAGCTTGAGCGGCGTCTCGCAGCGCGCGAGCTGCTCGGCCAGCCGGTCGGCGCGTGCGTGCGGGTAGCGCTGCACCTCGGCGCGCGCGAGCCGCGCGGCGTCGATCAGCGAGGCGTGGTTGAGCTTGTCGGAGAACAACGTCGCCTGACCGTCGCCGAGCGCGGTGACGAGTGCGAGGTTCGCCATGTAACCGGTGCAGAAACCCAGCGCGGCAGCCCCCGGCACGCAGGGTGCCAGCCACTCGGCCAGCGCTGCCTCCAGCACCGCATGGGCCTCGCCATGACCGCTGACGAGGTGCGAGGCGCCGCTGCCCGCGCCCCAGCGCGCCGCGCCTTCGGCCAGCGCGGCACTGAGCCGCGGATCGCCCGCGAGCCCCAGGTAGTCGTTGCTGCAGAACGCCAGCAGCGGCCTCGCCGCCTCGCCTTCCGGTGCGGCGCGCACACGGGGGCCACAAGGCGACGCGACGACGCGGCGACGGCGGCGCAGCGACTGCGCGTCGCGCTCGTCGAGTTGTCGGCGCAGGTGGTCGATCAGCATCGGCGTGGACCCGGAAACAACAATGCCCACGCGGGGTGGGCATCGTGCGAGGCGGGCCTCATGAATGTTGGCGGAGTGGACGGGGCTCGAACCCGCGACCCCCGGCGTGACAGGCCGGTATTC
>CAYLKR010000100.1:0-9655 GCA_964384225.1 uncultured Methylibium sp. | reverse complement strand
CTGGGGCGACATCTGCGACGGCGCCGAGAAGCGCCGCATGCTGCTCGACACCTGCGCGGCGATCGGCTGCACGCCGGCGCAGGCGATCGCCGTGGGCGACGGCGCGAACGACCTGCCGATGATGGGCGAGGCAGGCCTGTCCGTCGCCTTCCACGCCAAGCCCAGGGTGCGCGAGCAGGCGATGGTGAGCATCGAGAGCGGCGGCCTGGACCGGCTGCTCGAACTGTTGCGCTGAGCGCCGCGGCCGCTACATCGGTGCCGGCCGGCCGAACAGATAGCCCTGGAAGCCGTGGCAGCCGAGCGCCTCCAGCGCCGCCCGCTGCGCCTCGGTCTCCACGCCCTCGGCGACCACCTCCAGCTCCAGCGTCGCGCCGAGCGTGACGATGGCGCGGACGATGCTGGCGTCCTGCGGATCGGTCAGCAGGTCGCGCACGAAGGACTGGTCGATCTTCAGCTTGTCCAGCGGCAGACGCTTGAGCACGCCGAGCGAGGAATAGCCGGTGCCGAAGTCGTCGAGCGCGAAGCGCACGCCGAGCGACTTGAGGGCGCCGATGCGTTCGGCCACGCCCTCGATGTCTTCGACCAGCAGGCTCTCGGTCAGCTCGAGCTCCAGCCGGTGCGGATCGGCACCGCAGGAGCGCAGCGCCGCGCCGACCTGATCGACGAAGTCGGGCTGACGGAACTGCCTCGCGCTGACGTTGACCGCGATCCGCAGGTCGCGGCGCTCGGGGTCCCCGGCCCAGGCCACGAGCTGGCGACAGGCCTCGTCGAGCACCCAGCGGCCGATCGGCACGATCAGACCACTCGCCTCCGCCACCGGGATGAAATCGCGCGGCGAGACCATGCCGCGCTGCGGGTCGCGCCAGCGCAGCAGCGCCTCGACGCAGCGCCAGCGCCCGCCCAGGTCGACCTCGGGCTGGTAGTGCAGCTCGAACGCACCGTCGGCGAGCGCATGGTGCAGCGCCGATTCCAGCGCGGTGCGGCGGCTGACCTGGACCTGCATCTCCGGGTCGAAGAAGCGCGCCGAGGCACGCCCGTCGGCCTTGGCGCGGTACATCGCCAGGTCGGCCTGCTTGAGCAGGTCGTCGAGGCTCTCGCCGCCGCGACCGAAGAGCGTCACGCCGATGCTGACGCTGGCGCGGTACGGCCGGCCATCGAGCTCGAAGGGGTCGCCGACATGCTGCAGGATCTTGTCCGTGACGCGTCGAGCCTGCTGGACCGCCTCGTCGAGTTCGGCGCTCAGGCCGTGCAGCATCACGACGAACTCGTCGCCGCCCTGGCGCGCCAGCGTGTCCTCGGCACGCACGCAGCCGGCCAGCCGCTCCGCGAGGCGGCGCAGCAGCAGGTCGCCCTGCTGGTGGCCGAGCGTGTCGTTCAGGTCCTTGAAGTTGTCGACGTCGATGAACAGCAGCGCGCCATGCTCGGGGTGGCGCGCCGCGCTGACGAGCGCCTGCTGCAGCCGGTCGACCAGCAGCCGGCGGTTCGGCAGCCCGGTGAGCGGGTCGTAGAAGGCCAGGCGGTGGATCTCGTCCTCGGCCTGGCGGTGCCGCGTGACATCGGTCGAGATGCCGCACAGCGCGTACACGCTGCCATCCGGGTTGCGCAGCGGCAGCTTGATCGACAGGTAGGTGGCGAGCACGCTGCCGTCGGCGCTGCGGTTGGTCTCCTCGGTCTCGACGCGCTCGCCGTGGTCCAGCACGCGCAGGTCGTTGGCGCGCAGGTTGGCGCAGGTGGCGGCATCGAAGAACTCGCTGTCGAGGCGCCCGACGACCTGCTCGAGCGGCCGCCCGAACAGCTCGCAGACCTTGCGGTTCGCGTACTGGTAGCGCAGCGCGGTGTCCTTGATGTAGATGAAGGCGTCGACGCTGTTGAGGATGGTCGCGAGACGGTCCTCGCTGGCCCGAAGGCCGCGCGTCTTCTCGGCGACACGTCGGCGCAGCACGCTGCTGCCGCCCAGGCCGGCCGCTGCAAGCGCTCCGAGCACGCCGAGCGTCCACCACACCGCCACCGGCACGGTCGGGCGCGACGCGGCCACCCAGCGCGCCACCACCTGCTCGCGGAGCGAGTCCGGTCGGGACTGCCACTCGCTGACATGGCGACCGATCGCCGCCAGCAGATCGGCATTGCGGCCACGCGCCACGACGAAGTGCAGGCGCACCGGCTGGAACACCAGTGGTGTCGCGTCGAGTCCTGCGTCGGCGGCGTGACGCTCGCCGTAGAAGCGGTTGGCTGCGGCGAGGTCGACCTCGCCGCGGGCGGCCATCGCGAAACCCTCATCGAAGGAGTGCACCGGGACCAGTTCGAAC
Organism: uncultured Methylibium sp.; assembly: GCA_964384225.1. Taxonomy (GTDB): domain Bacteria; phylum Pseudomonadota; class Gammaproteobacteria; order Burkholderiales; family Burkholderiaceae_C; genus Methylibium. Next base: position 7,349 of record CAYLKR010000100.1, on the reverse strand, counting down.
TCGATGCCGAAGTCGGCCAGCCATTGCTGCAGGTAGGTCTGCTGCACCGAGCCGTCGAGCACCGCGATGCGCCGCCCGCGCAGGTCGAGCATCGACTCGATCTGCAGGCGCTCGCGCTGGTAGAGCTGCGACCAGCTGAACAGCGCCGGCGTGGCGTGGAAGTCGAAATCCGCCTCGCGCTCGGTGGTTCGCGCGACATCGGGCATCACGTCGATCTCGCCGGCACGCAGCGCGTCGAGGCACTGCTGCCAGGCGCAGGGCACGGCGCGCAGCGTCCAGCCCTCGGCCTGCGCGATCTCGGCGAGCAGTTCACCGAAGATGCCGCTGGGCTCCCCCTCGGCACCGAGCTGGATCTTCGGCGGGTTCTCGTAGACGCCGACGCGCACCTCGCGCGCCTCGACCGGGGCCAGGGTCAACGCAGCGAAGAGGGCCGACGCCGTCGTGAGCCAGCGAGCGGCCCGGGTGGCCCGGCGAGACGGGTGCGGAAGCGGACTCTGGTACGGCAAGGTCATCGGCCGGCACGGCGCACCGGATGGAACGCTTCATGCAAGCGCACCGGCATCATGCCATCCGGAGGCCGCCATGCTCGACCGCACTGTCACGCAGTTCTCGCACGTCAAGCCGACCGACACCACCTTCCGCAGTGACGGCCTGCGCGACTTCTTCCTCTACCGCGACCTCGGCATCGCCGACGCGACCAACGGCAAGGTGATCGCGCAGCTCGTGATCGCGCACAACGCACCGGAGAAAGGCACCGGGTGGCACCGCCACGAGGCGGAGTTCCACATCGTGATCATGCTGCGCGGCTGGGCCAAGTTCATGTACGAGGACCGGGAGACGCTGGTCTCGGCCGGCGACTGCGTGCACCAGCGCCCCGGCGTGCGGCACTTCCTGTTCGACTATTCGCCGGACATGGAGTATCTGGAGATCGTCGGCCCGGCCGACTTCAAGACCATCGACGTCGAAGCCCCCTGCGCGGTGCCGGAGCTCAAGGGCTGGTTCTGAGTCCCTCGCCTCAGAACTCGACTTCCAGCTCGTCGACCTGCTCCGGCTCCTGGCGGGCCGCGGCGACCCATTCGCGCATCTCGGGCATGTCCATCACGCGCAGGCAGTAGTCGGCCAGCGCCGGGTGGTCCATGCGCACGTCGTAGGTCTTGAAGCGCGTGACGACCGGCGCGTACATCGCGTCGGCCATGCCGCGCTGCTCGCCGAACAGCCAAGGCCCGCCGTAGCGCGCCAGGCAGTCGGACCAGATCTCGAGCACGCGCTCGATGTCGGTCTGCGCCCGGCTCCAGACCTTGTAGCCCGGGAAACTGCCCTTCAGGTTCATCGGTAGCGCCGAGCGCAGCGAGGCGAAGCCCGAATGCATCTCACCGCACACCGCGCGGCAATGCGCGCGCGCCGCCCGGTCGGCCGGCAGCAGTCCGGCCTTGGGCTTGATTTCGTTGAGGTACTCGGCGATCGCCAGCGTGTCCCAGACCTTCACGCCGCCCTGCGTGAGGCAGGGCACCAGGATGGACGGCGCGAGCAGCAGGATCTCGGCGCGCGCGCTGGCGTCGTCGGTGGAGACCATGCGCTCGTCGAAGTCCAGGCCGGCGAAGCGGCACAGCAGCCAGCCGCGCAGCGACCAGGACGAGTAGTTCTTGCTGCTGAGGGTGAGCGTCGCCTTGGCCATGGTCCCTGCCTCGTGGTGGTGCCGGGACGCCCCGCAATCGCTGTGCCAGCGCGGTGCACGGGCCCCGTGGCGCGCAACTTGCCTGCCGCCGGTGCGGGCGCGCCGACCCGGCGCGCACGAGGGCTGCCGATGATGTACGAGGCCTACCAGGTCCACGCCGATCTCTTCTCCCCATCGCAGATGGCCGCGCGCACCGCGGCGTCGTACATCGGTCATGGCTGGCTGGGGCTGGCCCAGCTGCCCGCGGCGCGCAAGCTGGCCGCGAGCTGGGAGGTGTTCTCGCGCATCCGGCTGACCCACCACCGGCCCGACTTCGGCATCACCTCGGTGCAGGTTGCAGGCGAGACGCTGCCGGTGCGCGAGGAGGTGGTGCACCGCACCCCCTTCGCGACGCTGCTGCGCTTCGCGCGCGAGGGCGCGCCGGCCGACCAGCCACGCGTGCTGGTCGCCGCGCCGCTGTCGGGTCATTTCGCGACCCTGCTGCGCGACACCGTGCGCACGCTGCTGGCCGACCACGACGTCTACATCACCGACTGGCACAACGCCCGCCACGTGCCGCTGTCGGACGGCCCCTTCGGGCTGGACGACTACATCGAGCACCTGATCGCCTTCCTGCAGCGCCTGGGCCCCGGTTGCCACGTGCTGGCGGTCTGCCAGCCCTGCGTGCCGGTGCTGGCCGCCGTCGCACTGATGGCCGAGGACGACGATCCGGCGCAGCCACTGTCGATGACGCTGATGGCCGGCCCGGTGGACACGCGCATCAGCCCGACCGCGGTCAACGAGCTCGCCAACAGCAAGCCGATCGACTGGTTCGACACGAACCTCGTGCACGGCGTGCCGGCGCGCTTCGCCGGCGCCGGGCGGCGCGTCTACCCGGGCTTCCTGCAGCTCAGCGCCTTCATGAGCATGAACCCGGAGCGGCACCGCAAGGCCTTCGCCGACCTGCACGCCCACATCGTGGCCGGCGAGACCGAGAAGGCCGACGCGACGCGCGCCTTCTACGTCGAGTATTTCGCGGTCAACGACCTGCCGGCCGAGTTCTACCTGGAGACCGTCCAGCGCGTGTTCCAGGACCACGCGCTCGCCAAGGGCGAGCTGCGCTGCCGCGGCCGGCTGGTGCGGCCGCAGGCGATCCGCCGCACGGCGCTGTTCACCGTCGAGGGCGAGCGCGACGACATCTGCGCGATCGGCCAGACCGTCGCCGCCCACGACCTGTGCAGCGGCCTCGCACCCTGGCGCAAGACGCACCATGTGCAGCTGGGCGTCGGCCACTACGGCGTGTTCAGCGGGCGGCGCTGGCAGCAGCAGATCTACCCGCGGGTGCGCGAACTCGTCCATTCCATGCAGGATTGACGATCGCGGCGGCGCGTAGAACCCGCGCCGCCGGAGCGCACGGTTACAGTCCGATACGCCGTCGGCGCGCCGGCGGCAGGCTGTCGTCCATGTCCGTTTCCGTCCTGCTGCGCCGCTGCGCGCTGCTCCTCCTCCTGCTGCCCACCCCCGGATGGACCGCCGCCCCGGCGGCCCTGCGGCTGGACGCTTCCGTCGAGGTCGCCGAGGCCTGGTCGGCCGTGACGATCCGCGAGGAAGCCGGCAGCGAGCTGTCGGTCGAAGAGGTGCTGGCCGCGCCCGAGCGCTTCGCGGCGCCCGTGGGCGCGCGCGCCACCCTCGGCCTCGGGCCGACGCCGGTCTGGCTGCGCATCCCGGTCGTCGCCGCGACCGACAGCGACTGGGTGCTGGAGATCAACTACCCGCCGCTGAACCGCATCGAGGTCTACCTGCTGCGCGACGGCCGCGTGCTGCAGCGCACCGAGCTCGGCAACCGCGTGCCTTCGGCCGAGCGCCCGCTGCGCAGCCGCGCGCATGCCGTGCCCATCCACCTTGCGCCCGGCGCCGAGCATCTGGTGCTGGTGCGCGTGGAGACGGCCGGCGCACGCATCCTGCCGATCAGCTTCGACCGGCCCGATGCCTTCCACCAGCGCGCGCTCGCCGAGCAGATGCTGCAGGGGCTGCTCGCCGGGCTGGGCGCCTGCCTGCTGGTCTACAGCCTGCTCCAGTGGCTGGGTTCGCGCGAGTCGATGTTCGGCTGCTACGCGCTGCTGATCACCGGCAGCCTGATGTTCTCGATCGCGCAGTTCGGCATCGGCGAGCAGTACCTGTGGAGCGGCAACGCCTGGGCCGAGCGGCATGCGCCGGGGCTCACGGCGCTGATGGCCTCGACCGGCACCTTCCTCTTCGTGCGCGCGGTGCTCGCCGAGCCGGGGCTCAGCCCCTGGTTCGGCCGCCTGATGGCGGCCGGCGCGGCCTTCCTCACGACCGCAGCGGCGGCCTTCGCGCTGGACCTGATCAGTCTGCAGGCGGTGAGCGCGATCGTCGGCAGCGTCGGGCTGGCGCCGGCACTGCTGGGCCTGCCCGGCGCGCTGCGGCGCGTGCGGCGAGGCGACAGCATCGGCTGGTACTTCATCGCCGCCTGGCTGGGCTACTTCCTGACCACCGCGGTGATGGTGCAGATGATCAAGGGCCGCATCGGCGTGAGCTTCTGGACCCTGCACTCCTTCCAGATCGGCGCGACGCTGGACATGCTGCTGTTCATGCGCATCCTGACGCTGCGCTTCCGGGCGATCCATGCCGCCGCGCGCGAGGCGGCGCGCGAGCACGACCGGCTGCGCTCGCTCGCCCACACCGACGCGCTGACCGGTCTGCCCAACCGCCGCGCCCTCGAGGAGCGGCTCGCGGTGGAACTCGGCACCTGCGACGAACGGCGGCTGCTGGCCGTCTACCTGCTCGATCTCGACGGCTTCAAGGACGTCAACGACCGCCACGGCCACGAGGCCGGCGACCGGCTGCTGGTGGCGATCGCGCGGCGGCTGCGCAGCAGCGTGCGCGCCGGTGACCTCGTCGCGCGGCTCGGCGGCGACGAGTTCGTCGTCACCGTCGGCGGGCTGGCCGGCGACGCCGAGGCGCGCAGCGTCGGCGAACAGCTGCGCGCCGCGCTCGACGAGCCCTTCCGCATCGACGCGCTGCACTGCAGCGTCGGCATGACCGTCGGCTACGTGCTCGCGCCGGCCGACGCGCGCACGCCGGCCGAGCTGCTGCGGCTGGCCGACGCCGCGCTGATCGCCGGCAAGCGCGAGGGCAAGGGCCGCGTGCAGCGCGCCACCGGCACGGCGGTGGCCGCAGCCGCCTGAGCGCGCCGCCGGCCGGCGCTTCGCGCTAGGCTGCGCGCAGGGCATGGCGGCCGGGCCGTGCCCGCCGGAGCATGCCGATGTCCAAGGCCCTGTGGGTCGCCCTGCCGCTGCTGGTGGTGGCGGCGCTGTTGCTGATGCAGACCTGGCGGCGGCGGCCGCCGTCGCGCCAGACGCTCAATGCCGTCTCCAGCCTGCTGCTGGCGGCCTACCTGCTCGCGACCGCCGGGCTCGGGCTGTTCTGGGTCGCGAACCAGCAGCTGCCGGTGTTCGACTGGCACTACCTGTTCGGCTACGCGACGCTGGGGCTGGTCGTGCTGCACCTGGCCTTCAACCTGCCGGCGGCCTGGCGCCAGCTCACGCGCGGCGTTGCGCCGCCAGCCGAGCCGTCGCGCGCGCGGCGCCGCGTCGCCGGGGCGGCAGCGCTGCTGGCGGCGCTGGGCGCGGCGTTCTGGCTCGGCTTGCGTCATGGCCGCAGCGAGCTCCGCCTCGACCTGCCGGCGCGCGCGCCGCGGCCGGCCGACGCGGCCCGGGCGGCGCTCGCGCTGGTCGAGCGCTACCACGCCCACACCGCGCACAGCCGCGGCGGCGTGCTGTGGCGCGCCCCCGGCGCGGGCTGGCGCGATCCCCCGCCCCGCTTCAAGCGCGAGCCGCAACGGCCGCGCGTCGCGTTGCCTTCGCCACGGGCCGCCGGCGACGGCCTTGCCGCGCTCGGCAGCGCGCTGTGGCACACCGTCGGCGTGAGCGACGCACGCGGTCCGCTGCCGCTGCGCACCTCGCCGTCGTCCGGGGCGCTGTTCTCGACCGAGCTCTACGTGGCGAGCTGGCGCGTCGCCGGGCTGGCGGCCGCGCTGTGGCATCACGACGCACAGGACCATGCGCTGGAGCGGCTGAGCGGCGCCGCGCCGGACGCCGCCGCGCTCGGCACCGCGGCGGGCGCCGTCGACGGCGCGCTGGCGGCGATCGTCGCGACCGCGGTGTTCGGCCGCACCGGCCACAAGTACCGCGACCGCGCCTACCGTTACGTGCTCGCCGACCTCGGCCACGCGATCGAGAACCTGCGCGTCGCACTCGGCGCATTGGGCTGGCAGGCGCATGTCGTGACCGGCTTCGACGAAGCGCGCGTCGCCGGGACCCTCGGGCTCGACGAGACGGTCGAAGGGGTGCTCGCGCTCGTCGTCGTCCGCGAGGCCGGCACCGCGCCGTCGCCATCGGCCGCCGTGGCCACCCCGGCGGCCCTGGAGCCACCGGCGGCGCTGGACGGCGCGACGCCGACCGAGCTCACGGCCGCGATCCACCGCCTGAGTTCGCTGCGCGCAGCCACGGCGCCCCTGCCTGTCGCACCGCAGCCCTCGCGCCCGGCCGGCCAGCCGCTGCCGCCCGCCACGCTGCCGGCGCGGCCGGGGCTCGAGGCGATCGCCGCGCGCCGCTCGGTGCGGCGCTACGCGCAGCGGCCACTGCGCCTGGCGGACCTGTCGGCGCTGCTCGGCTCACTGCGGCTCGAGCAGCCGCTGTACTCCGCGGCGCTGCGGCTGGACCTGATCGTGCACGCGGTCGACGGCCTCGCGCCGGGCGCCCAACGCTACGACGCGGCACGCCACGCGCTGCGGGCGGCCGGCGGTCCCTTCCGCGGACGCGCCGCGAGCCGTGCCGCCGGGCTCGACCAGGACGTGATCGGCGACGCCGCGGCCGTCCTCGTGGTCTCGATGGACCGCGCCGCCGCCGCGGCCGACGCCGACGGCCCGGCGCGCGGCTACCGCCATGCCTTCCTCGAAGCGGGGCTCGTCGGCGAGCGCGCCTACCTCGGCGGCACCGCGCTCGGCCTCGGCGTCTGCTCGGTCGGGGCGTTCTACGACGACGAGATCGCCGCGCTGGCCGGCGTCGATCCGCAGCGCGACTGGGTGCTGCACCTCGTCGCGATCGGCCTGCCGGCCTAGCGCGACGCCCGCCGCTCGAACAGCTCGAACAGGCCCATGCCGGCCAGCATCGCCGCGACGAACACCAGCGCCTTCGCTTCGCCGAGGCCGAGCGCCACCAGCGCCGGCCCCGGGCAGAACCCGGCGATCCCCCAGCCGACACCGAAGGCGACGCTGCCGAGCACCAGCCGGCGGTCGATCTGGCGCGCGGTCGGCAGCTTCAGCTCGCCACCGAGGAAGGTCCGCGCGCGGCGGCCGGCGACGAAGAAGGCCACGGCGCCGACCGCGATCGCGCCGGCCATCACGAAGGCCAGCGAGGGGTCCCAGGCGCCCGCGAGGTCCAGGAAGCCGAGCACCTTGGCCGGATCGGCCATGCCCGAGACGATCAGTCCGAGGCCGAACACCAGCCCGGCCAGCAGCGACGTGAACACGTTCATGCGAAAGCTCCTCAGGCGCCGAGCGCGTGGCGCAGCAGGTAGACGGTGACGAAGCCGGCGCCCATGAAGGCGAGCGTGGCGACCAGCGAGCGCGGCGACAGCCGCGACAGCCCGCACACGCCGTGGCCGCTGGTGC
>CAYLKR010000099.1:0-9808 GCA_964384225.1 uncultured Methylibium sp. | reverse complement strand
AATATCTAAGATAAATGGATTTACAATCCACCGCCTTTAACCGCTCAGCCATTCCGACCTAGATTTCCAGGTCAACCGACAGCGTAGAAAAAAAAATCTCTTCGACAAAGTTTAACACTGGCACCAGAAACAGAAAATAAGAAAAATAAAATATGGCAGCTAGCTGACTATAGTCGAGAAATGGTTGTTTTACCGGCTGCCCCCCTAACCAACCAAGAAAAATAAAATTAAATATAAAAAACCAAAACAATATTTTTCGAAGAGGTTTAAAAAGATTCGACCGAATCGAAGCAATATCCAAAAATGGAACTAGCAAGAGGACAAGAATCGAAGCTGCCAAAGCCAAAACTCCTAGCAATTTGTCAGGAACAGCTCGGAGTATAGCATAGAAGGGAAGAAAATACCATTCAGGGACGATGTGGGCAGGAGTAACCATCGGATTAGCTGGAATGTAGTTGTCCGGATGGCCGAGTAGGTTTGGATAAAAAAAAACAACGCAGGAAAAACAGATTAGAAAAAAAACCAAACCAAAAAGATCCTTCAGAGAAAAGTAAGGATGAATGGGTTTAGCATCAAATCCAGCCTCCAGTCCGAGGGGATTGCTAGAACCATACACATGAAGAAGAAAAAGGTGAAGTAAAGTTAACCCAAGCAAAAGGAAAGATAGCAAAAAATGTAAGGAGAAAAAATGGCCGAGGGTCGGAGTCCCTATGGTGTAGCCCCCCCAAAGTAAAACTACCACAGACTCACCTAGGTAGGGGATAGCGGAGAATAGATTGGTAATAACTGTTGCTCCCCAGAGGCTCATTTGGCCCCATGGGAGAACGTAGCCAAGAAAAGCCACTGCGACCATGTTTAAAAGTATTGCAACCCCAGCAATCCAAACCGGTCCTCGGGGATAATAGTAAGAGCCAAAGTAAAGCCCCCTGGCCACATGAATGTAGACTGCTATAAAAAAAAACGAGGCGCCATTCGCATGGAGATAGCGAATTAACCAACCGTGGTTTATGTCACGCACTATGTGCTCAACGCTTAGAAAAGCACCCTCTACGGTTGGCACATAGTACATGGCCAACAAAAAACCAGTTAAGAATTGGATCCCTAGGCACACCCCTGAATAGAAACCAAAGTTCCAAAAATAGCTAATGGATCCGGGTACGGGGTACCCGTAGCTAGATTTGTTCAGAAGTGCGCCTAGGGAGGAGTTGGTAAATAGCCTGCTCACAGCAAATGGGTTTTTAAATTAGACGACGGCCGCGCCAGGTGCGAATTCGCCTATAGTCCGGAGGAATCGTAAAATATGGGAACATATTAAAATTACAGGTAATAAAAAATCCATAAAGTTCAGACCATTTTGTGTAAAGACCAAAGAGCCAAAGGCGGCGGGCTCGCCAGATATCCAGTTCGGCAGGGACAACAAGCCTAACCAAACGACGCAAAAAAGAAAAAAAAAACTTTACTTTGTGGTTAAAGGTTGCCTTGGAGTTTTGCGTCCACAAGGCCAAATCGAACAAATCCGCATGGCATATAGGATGCCAGTTCCAGTCAAAAGCCAACTGCGAACGCGGAAATTCATAAGTAGCTTCCCGGCCATTCAACACCATGATTTCATGTGGAGAAAAAACTTTAAAGGGAGATCCGGCTGGGGAACCAGAGAAGAATCCAAGTCCAAATAAGAAAAAAAAACAAGCTACAAAAAACAATAGAAATTCTTCGGACACGAAATTGGGCTCAAGAAACAATAGATAGCTTAGGCTTAACCAAAACGCCACGCCGGGGATAAAAACTGGAGCAGAAGAAGATGTAATCAATAGAAAAATCTATGTTTAAACCGAAGTAGAGACTGGTTAACCCTGCAATAGATGTCAAATTCCTCTAGACCAGATTCAAACAAAAGAAAAAATTCTTCGACACAAAAAAAGAAATGCTCCAGCCGCTGAGAATATACAAATTGAAAGAGTTTATCAACCACAAATAAGTTTGCAAAGGCAGAATAGAAAAGGGCGAATTGATCCGAAAATGGATGAGCCCCAGAAAAACTCAAGTCGGAATGGAAGAAAGGAAAATTTAAACTAAGAGAAAACGGAACAGTTTCGGGGAGTAAGAAAACGGTTTTGGCGAAAATAGACGATTCCAATTTCCCCGAGGTAGTCTGAAGAAAAAACGGATACAGGAAGTAGGCAGTAAAACAATAAAAGCCTACTAATCCAAAACCGGATGCAACCGCCAAATAAGCATCCAGGATGATTGGGTCAAGCTGTACCAAGTCTATGCCAAAAAATTTAGCCCAAAAGGCAATACACAATGAAAAATAGGAACAGCCAAACCACATCCACGAAGTGCCAATACCAAGCAGCGCATTCAAATGCCACGTGGTGGGTTTTGGAAAACGCGCCGTACCACTGGATTCGAACTAGGCAGAAGATAAGAAAAATAGTTCCAACGAGGACATGGAGACCATGCAGGCCAGTCAACATGAAAAAGCAAGACCCAAAAACCGAATCAGAGATAGAAAAACCAGCATTGGCGTACTCATTCCACTGAAAAAAAAGGAATAGTAGACCAAGGTAGATTGCTCCCCGCAGATTCGATGAAATTTCGATAGATCGGGGAAGCCAATCTGCGGAAAATTCTTGTTGGTGTTGGCCATAGTGAAAAAGATCACGATAGGCAATGGAATTTTCCACATCGATTTCATCAAAAGGTTCTAGTATGTCACCTTCGGCCAATTCTCGGTGAAAGGGAGATCCCTCCTCAACGTGAAGTTCTCGGTAGCAAGACTCAAGGGAATAGCGGTCACTAAGGGACAACAAATTTGAATGAGACGTGCTTACGGCAAGACTTGAAGCCAGCAAAAGGAGCGTATTCATCAAGGGAGCGGCAATCCAAAGGACGGGTGTAATACCTTCGGGAACCCATTGTGCTCCAATCCAGATGCTCGGAGAAAGTGAAGAATGAAACAAAGCCCAGAAAAAAGAAAAAAAAAGCATAACCTCGGAAATAATAAAAAGCAAAAAACCAACCCGAAGCATCTCTTGCACAACTGTTGTGTGATAGCCTGAATCAGCTTCGTCAGTAACGTCTGAAAGCCAACCCCAAGCCACCACCAAGAGTAGAACCAAAAGCCCCAGAACAAATAAAACGGAAGTGTACCGATGCATGTACCCTACCAGCGAAACCGCCAGGCCAAATACCACCCAGCTAGCGGCAAATGGCCAAGGGCTTGGCTCAACCATGTGAAACCAATGTCTCTGGTGGGCTGGTCGGTTTGATTGATTTACGTTGCGCATAGGGGATATTTAAAGTTATGGGTAACCGGAGAAAAAATCTAAACCATGGGAGTTTTAAGAGAATCGAAAATACTAATAGACTCGCTAGGAAAAAAGTATGAGGATGGCCATCATCAGCCCAAGCAGACCCGCCGCTTCTGAAAGAGCAAATCCCAAAATTGCATACTTCAAGAGGCCGTCGTGTTCCCCTGGATTGCGGGCAAGGGCAAGCAACAGGGCACCAAAAACCGACCCGATTCCAACTCCCGAGCCGGCGAGGGCGATGGTGGCCAGGCCTGATCCAATTGCTTTTAGTCCTGCGTTTGTCATGGGCAATTTTATGCCAGGGCACTGGAGAACCCAAGGCGCCGCTTGGTTTTTAACCGCCGGCGGTTCTTGCGCCGGCGGCTGGCCGGAAACCGGACCAGACCCCCGTGGGATCGCCTTGGCACATATAAACCATGGGAGAATAGGGACTCGGTTGTGGCTTGGGCAGTTTGGTGCCTCATTAACAACGGTCGCCTATACTGATAGTTGGATCGCAAAATACCCATCGCCGACCGAACCGGCCGAGCGAGAACCGGAAAAGACGAAGAAAGGCGAAAAAAATTAGGTAAAACGGCTTTTAGCCGAATCTGCCTTCTCTCCCGGCGAGAATTTTTTGCAGGCTTTACGGCTAATAACTTTTGGAGCTTGGTTTGAATTTTTCGACGGAATGAAAAAACGAATTTTTCCTGGGCAGTGAAAACGGCATGAACCTGGGGCTTTAGACTGGAACCGGCTGTGCCGGGCCGGATCCGGCCGAGAGTTTTTATAAATTTAAAAAAGTAAAAAATAACCGACCGCATCCGGGACGTGAGGGCAGACCGAATGCGGAAAACAAGGAGCGGAAACGAGGATCTGGGTCGTATGTACCGTCGCATAAATCGTTTTGATAACCACTGGTAGAGGCGAATGGCTACCTGCCTAGGAGCTTCGATGCTCCGCTTGGCGGGACCACGGAGGCCGGTGGCTCCGACGGTGGTTCGGAAAAAGGGACTTCCACCAAGAGTCGGAACAAACGAAGTAAAAAGATTTCGCCGCCGACGCCACATTTCAAATCCAAGCTTGTGTGGTCGGGGAAAGTTAAATCGAAAAAACGACTCCCCGAGTAATTTAAAATTCAAAAACCGGCGATGGAGATAGAGATAAGATAGCCTATGGGTTCGGGAGGAAAAAAAATACGAACCCGGAGAAAAAACCGAAGAAATAGGAAGCCGGGAAGGAGGTTTCCAACTGGAAAGGAAACCGAATCGAAAAAAAGGGCGATAGAAAGAATGAGCCAGTGGACTATAAAAATCGGAATTTAACCCGTTTCCATAGCGATGCAGAGGATAAGAGAATTTATCAAAAAACCAATGGAGTTTACTGCTTCGCCTCGTGGCAAAAAGCTGTGGGATCAGCTTTGAACCAAGGAAACCAACGAGAAAATGCCTGGCAAGCCTCCCCGAAGAAAGATTAACCTTGCTTGGGAAAAAAGAAGCATACGCCGCCGCATTTTTAACACGGCGGGGAAGCCGACGGCCTAGGATTGATTCGATAGGCCTAAGCCTACTCCAGGGATAGGTAAGACCTACACTGTAGCCCAAACGTTTTATCCTTTTCTCGGTAACCCACTTGAAATCTTTTGGAACATATTTGGGACCAAGCGATTTAGCCAACCGAAGGCAATATCTGCCAAACCGGAAACGTGGATCCGGAACATAGCTAGCCGAGGCACCTCTCAACCAAGGACTTGGAAGTCTGAAGGAATAATTTACCGGCGGCAGAATTTTTTGTCTGCGGGAAGCTGATCTAGTAAACCGACGGGAGCGGGGTTTCAGCTTTTTTTAAAACTTTGACTTTAAAAAATAGTGCCGGGATGAAAAAAATGCATTTGCCGTAGAAGCGTTGGTCCTGGTTCTCTGGCCCCGGACAGGCAATCCAGCTTTAAACCTAAGCCCCGGCCGACACCCTATGGCTATCTTATTTCGGATATTAAGGAGGGGAATCCTTTGGGATAGCTTCCCAAACACGTAGAATCTATACAGGTAAGGTTCAAATCTGTCGAGAGACATCCGAGCCGGAGAGATGGCGGAAAATGAAATGGGCAAAAGGAATCGAGCCGAAGTCGAAGTGGCTTTAGTTTGGCCAAGGCCATGGTGCGGGCGGAAAAGCTGCAGAAGCGAAGCGGCTTTCTTACTCCTACGGATCATGGAATGGAAAAGGCTACTACTAGCGTAGGGTTACGTTCCAGGCCCTAAAATGGCCGGATTTTTTAACCCCGTAGACCGAACGGCGATGGACCCGAATCCAGTTTTCAAGGGGAGCAAATTCCAAAGCACCCCGGACCAAATGGTAGAGCACTCCCGGCAAATCGGGAACCCTGCCACCCCGAACCAGGACAACAGAATATTTCTGGAGCGTATGTCCGCTACCCGGAATATAGGCTATTGTGCGTTTCCTGGTGCTGGGAATTCGAATCTTTGCAATCTTTCGTATGGCGGAGTTGGGTTTTTTAGGTTTTACCGTTCGTATTTGAACAACAATGGCACGCTTGTGGGGGCAACCCCGGAGCTGGGGACAATGTACGCGCCTTGGCTTAACCTTCCGGGGAGTAGTCCTATGAATTAGCTGATTTAGGGTGGTCAGTGGAGTCTGTTAGATTTTGAAAAAGGACCAGGAAGAAAAAAGTACTCAAAAAAAGATCGAAGGGAAAAAAAGGGAAGATCGAAATGGGGAGAGTTCTAAATTTTCCCAGCTGGAGCACTTGGCCAGGAGAAAAAACCAAACTCGGACTAATGGAAATTAAAAATCCTTTTTTTAGAATGGGATTTTTTAGACTAGAAAAGGAAGCTTGGATTTGAAAACGAGAATTAGAAAAAAAAATTTGAACAGGTTGGTTAAAGCCAAACCGAGCTTCGGGAAAAACAGGCGACGGTCCATTGGGATTCAACCTAGCGATTTCAGCGAAATCAAGCCGGCCAATTCCTGAGCAGTCTTGGTAAGCAAATCCACCTTGATTGGGCATTCTAAAACCGGTATTGAAGATGACAGTAGGTGGAGAGGGTGGAAAACACAGCTTGGGTTGCGTCGACTAGGGGTACGCTAGGCCGAAAAGACTGGTAAATTCGGATAAGATCAAACAGGCGCCTGAGATTTAGACGGGCACGTTTTCGGCTTTTTAGGGGTGAAAGGGAAAAAACCATCGAAGAAATGGAGGGTAATTGGAGATTTAATACAACGTTATTAAAATCCAACCGTCTGGCAAAAACCCGAACTTCGACGCGCTCGTTGAAAAAAGCCAACGACTCTTCGTTGAAATGCTCGCAAAAACTAGCCATATTTATCTGGTACTGGCCAAGGATAGGGCCTAGAGGAGGCTGGGGAGCTGCTTCGCCGGAAAAAATCCTAGTTCGAAGGATTCCCACTGGATAATAGTATCCCCGTCGTTGTTTTCTGTAACGTTTTAGAGAAAAAATTCGTTTCCGCATTTTATCTTCGCTGTTTACCTGGCTTTAACCGCCTGAACTCACCAAGGAAACGAACTCCTTTGCCAGTGTAGACGTTGGGCAGGGCAAGTTCACGAATTTTCAACGAAAACCTAGAAACCAAGTCGGCATCGGATCCAGCCAATATAATTCCGCGCCGGCGGCGAATTAGAACCGTTAGCCTGGCCGGGACCTTGAGACAAAAAAAATGACTTTTTGCGAGATCGAAGAAAAGAGCCTCGCCTCGCCTCCAGCACTTGTATCCAATTCCTTTTAGCCGCAGGATGGAAGATCGAATCGTGGAAATCCGCAGTTGGCTTCTAAAGTGGCCAAATGTGGATTGGTGAAAAAAAATTAGGCCAATCCGGGTAAAGCCAAGTCGAATTGGATTAGAGAGCACAACCGATTTCCGGGCTTGGAAAAATCTAATCCGGGCTAGCCAAATTCTAAAATTATTAAAAAAAAGGAATGGCCCTGGTAAGCTATTAGAAACCGTAGGAGAAAAATTAAATGGTGGAAACGTAGTCATTAAAAACAAGATTTTCCCAGGCGAAGCACAAACTAGCAGTAGGCAACCTCGAGGTGAGCAGAAAACATGCACCGACGGCCCTGGGACTCCAGCTGATGAAGCTCAGAGAGTGCAATAACCGGTCCGGTTAGTTTTTTTGAAAATTGCACAAACCCAAGCAAATCCACATTTCTAAACCGAACCGAATGCCAAGCTTTCGCTAAATCGGAAATCAGGAGGGGTGTTTCGCTAAGTCCGGAACCGACAGCGCGAAATGAGCTAACAGCGGGGGCCCCTGCACCAATCCTTAGGGAAACTCGGAAAACAGAATAGAGTAGGCTTTGTTCAACCAACTGGAATTTGGAGACATACCCAAGCCTGGACAAAGCGTCCAGAGCTGAAAACGTATGCCGGGAAACCCGAATGCGGTTCGATTCGAGGCGGTGAAGGACAAGCTGGTTTAGTGAATTGGCCAGTTCAGCCCACTGGGTTAAACCGATTGGGCGACTGGGGATGCGTTGGCGCATTTTAATAAGCTTTTATAGCCAACGGCCGGCGGAAATAAATCGAGCTGAACGGAATTCATAACAAAGAATCAGCAGGCGCTGTAGCTGAAATACGGTCAACGGAGGAAGGTTTTCGGGAGCTGGGAGAAATTTTACGATGGCTGGATCACGGGGACACAGTGGTCGAACGCTAACCCCTTTTTGATCTAGTTCCCGTTTTAGATGCAAGATCAATCCATTCATGAATAAAATACAGGTTTCGTTGGGGTTATATAGTCCTTTTTCAACAGCTTCAACCAACCGGCAAATATGTCCATAAAACAAATCGGGGGATGGATAGGTTTGGTACGGTTGGGAAAAAAAATTTGGATCAAAATTTCCTTGGAATCGAAGTTGGGGAGATCCATATAGAATAACCCTAAGCCGCCTAGCGGTTTGGCAATAGGGCAATGCCAAAAGGGAGTGGTAAATGCGGTGGCCCAGGAGGGCCACCGCATTGGTGAGAATAAATATTTCCCAAATGAGTATCCAAAAATTAATATAGAACTCATACGGAAAATCCGGCGGTAGTCCTATCGGAAAAGCCAAAGAATAAACTAAACCAATTTGGAAACAAGTTTCTGAACGGATGACTCTAGACGAGTCCCGGCGACAAATTTTCCAGTTCTGGAAAAAAAATTTAATTTTCGCTCTAATAAACATCAATTTGGTTAGGTAAAAAATTCAGAGGCTTTCCAGGCAGCCCAGCCCACAAAAACAAACCAACCCAGGAGAAGCACTTTCTGGTAGGTAGGAAGAGCTGGACCCAGCTCTTCTGGGGAAGGAGCAGAATCAAGTAAAAAAGACACAGAGTCCTCCACCAATTGCCGGGACCGGGGAGACTCATCCACGAGAATTTGAAGCACTTTTATGATTTTCCGTCGAACCGCTGCTTCGCTTCTGTAGCAATATAAATAGTAGATCTCTTTCAGAGCACCTCCCAACATGCCAATCCCAACCCCAAGGAACCAAAGAGAACCCAAATCAAATACCAGTCCGTTAGCCAAATAAACTCTCGAACCCTGAACACTAGGAAAGGAGAGCTGGGATCGGCTAAATCGTAGAAGATAAACAAATATGATTTCCAATCCAACCAAAAACCACAAAACCTGCTCCGAAGGGGCTATTGGAAAGCCAATTTCTGAAGAAAGGCCAAGGGTTGAAACAAAAACCGACCCGATTCCAACTCCCGAGCCGGCGAGGGCGATGGTGGCCAGGCCTGATCCAATTGCTTTTAGTCCTGCGTTTGTCATGGGCAATTTTATGCCAGGAAAATTGGGTGTTCTGGAAACACCACCGGAATTGCATAGCAAACAGCTGGGGTAAAAAGAGCCAAAAGAAAATATTCAAATAAAGAAAAACTGAAAATCAACGGTGAATTTTATTGGTTCGGGAATAGAACCTTACCCAGTTTCCAAACCAGGCAGATGGTGCAGGCTATCGAAGGGAAAAAAAGCCACCACTGGAGTGGGTGGATTTCAAACAGGGGCAGGTCGGCCGAAAACAGAGACTGGGCTGCCGAAACAGTATTCGAAGCAGCTGAAAAAAGAACTTGGGCTGTGGCGGCGGCCTCCGGAGAGGACGAGGAAAGGACCTGGGCCGACGCCGCAGCCTCCAAAGCCGCGGAAAGAGCCTGGGCCGACGCCACAGCCTCCGCGGCGGCTTCAGAAAGGGCCTGGGCTGAGGCGATGGCTTCGGAGGCCGCCGCGGAAAGGTCCTGGACCGAGGCGGGGGTCTCCGGGGGAACGGAGCTGCTAAAGGGCTTAAAGGGATTTCGCTTTGAGCCCAATATGCCAAACGTGGGTCCCATAAAAATTACGAAACAGGTTATAGGGATCTGGTATGGAATGCCAATAGGAAGAACCCATAGGGCTAGGGGATAAACCTTTAGGAAGGATTTGAAGGATACAAGGCACATCACCACAACCGGCCAGAGGGGTTCCTGGGCGAGGTAGGCGGCTGCGGCCTGGGGGTCAT
>CAYLKR010000098.1:0-9851 GCA_964384225.1 uncultured Methylibium sp. | reverse complement strand
AGAGGTGCCCGACCTTGAAGGGCTTGCGGCCGTCGCCGATGTAGAGCTGGCTGTCGCGCGTGACCGTGCCCTGGTGGACGCGGAACACGCCGAGCTTGCCCACGTAGGCGTCGACGCTGACCTTGAAGACATGGGCGACGACATGCAGCGCCGGGTCGGGCTGCACCGCGAAGGGCTCGGCGGCGGCGCCCTCGCCGCGCAGGAAGGGCGGCGGGTTGCCCTCGGTCGGGTTGGGCAGCAGCGCGACGATCGCGTCGAGCAGCTCCTTCACCCCTGTGCCGTTGCGCGCCGACACGAAGCACACGGGGATCAGGTGCCCCTCGCGCAGCGCCTGCTCGAGCGGCGCGTGCAGCTCGCGCGCGTCGACGTCGCCGTCCTCCAGGTAGCGCTCGACGAAGGCGGCGTCGACCTCCACCACCTGCTCGACCAGCGCGCGGTGCGCCGCGGCCACCGAGGAGAAGTCGGCCTCGTGGCCCGGCTGGGCGGCCGGCTCGAACCAGCAGTCCACCACCTCCTGACCGCCGTTGGCCGGCAGGTTCAGCGGGAGCACCTCCTTGCCGAAGGCCTCGCGCAGCTCGGCCAGGAGGTCAGCGAGGTCGACCCCGGGCGTGTCGATGCGGTTGACGACGATCAGCCGGTCCAGCCCGCGCTGCGCCGCCGCCTCCATGAAGCGGCGCGTGCCGGGCTCGACGCCGATCGCGGCGTTGACCATCACCACCGCGGTCTCGACCGCTTCCAGCGCGGTCAGCGCCGGACCGATGAAGTCGGGCAGGCCCGGCGTGTCGGCCAGGTGGATGCGGGTGTCGCGGTGGGCCAGGTGCAGCAGCGCGGAATTCAGCGAATGCTGGTGCCTGCGCGCCAGCGGGTCGAAGTCGGCGACGGTGCTGCCTCGCTCGACGCTGCCCGGTGCCTGGATCGCACCTGCGGCGGCCAGCAGCGCCTCCGCCAGCGTCGTCTTGCCGGTGCCGGCCGGCCCGACCAGCGCCAGCGTGCGGATCGCATCGGGGGCGGGCACGCTCTGGTTCGACAGCGGCATGGGGCTCTCCTGGACCGTGCGGACAGGGGCCCAGCGTAGGAGATCGTCGTGCCGCGCACAAGCCCGGCGTGCCCGGTGCTACTGGAAGGCGACCTCGGCGAAACTGCGCAGCTTGCGGCTGTGCAGCCGGTCCACGCCGTCGCGGCGCAGCAGCTCGATCGCGCGCAGCCCGATGCGCAGGTGCTGCGCTACACGCTCGCGGTAGAACTCGTGGGCCATGCCGGGCAGCTTGAGCTCGCCGTGCAGCGGCTTGTCGCTGACGCAAAGCAGCGTGCCGTAGGGCACGCGGAAGCGGAAGCCGTTGGCGGCGATCGTCGCGCTCTCCATGTCGAGCGCGATCGCGCGGCTCTGGCTGAATCGGCGCTCGGGTGTGCGCTGCGGCAGCAGCTCCCAGTTGCGGTTGTCGGTGCTCGCGACGGTGCCGGTGCGCATCACCTGCTTGAGGTCCTCGCGCGCCAGACGCGTGACGTCGGCCACCGCCTGCTGCAGGGCCACCTGAACCTCGGCCAGCGGCGGGATCGGCACCCACAGCGGCAGGTCCTCATCGAGCACATGGTCCTCGCGCACATAGCCGTGGGCGAGCACGTAGTCGCCCAGGCGCTGCGTCGTGCGCAGCCCGGCGCAGTGGCCGAGCATGATCCAGGCATGCGGGCGCAGCACCGCGATGTGGTCGGTGATGGTCTTGGCGTTGCTCGGGCCGACGCCGATGTTGACCATCGTGATGCCGGCGCCGTCCTGGCGCACCAGGTGGTAGGCCGGCATCTGCGGCAGCCGCGGCGGCGTCTGGCCGCGAAAGTCGCCGGCCTCCAGCGTCTGGCCCTTGCGGCGCGTGACCACGTTGCCGGGCTCGACGAAGGCGACGTAGCCGTCGTCGCCCTCGTCGCCGCCCTCGAAGAGCGGCGCCTGGCCGCGCGGCGTCGTCATCAGTTCGTGGCCGAGGGCGATGAACTCGTCGATGTAGAACTGGTAGTTCGTGAACAGCACGAAGTTCTGGAAGTGCTCGGGCGCGGTGCCGGTGTAGTGGCGCAGGCGGTGCAGCGAGTAGTCGACGCGCGGCGCGGTGAAGAGCGCCAGCGGCTGCGGCTCCCCGGGTGCCGGCTCGTGCGTGCCGTTGGCGATGCCGTCGTCCATCGCGCCGAGGTCGGGCAGATCGAACCGGTCGCGCAGCAGCAGCCGGCGCTCGGCGTCGAGGTGGCCTTCGAAGTGCTCGTTCTCGGCCAGCGCGAAGTGCAGCGGGATCGGCTGCTCGCTCGCCCCCACCTCGATGGCGACGCCATGGTGCTGCTGCAGCAACCGGAACTGCTCGAGGTAGTAGCGCCCGAACAGGTCCGGCCGCGTCAGCGTGGTCTCGTAGCGCCCCGGTCCGGCGACGAAGCCGTAGGCCAGCGGCGTGTCGGCGCGCGCCACCGTGTCGACCTGCACCGCGACGCGCGGGTAACAGGCGCGCACGCGCTGCGCCGGCGTGTCGCCGGCCACGAAGCGCTGCAGGGCCTCGCGCAGCGCCGCAACGCCCTCGTCGTAACGCCGCGTCACGTCGGCCAGGGCGGCGGCGGGGTCGGTGTGCAGGGTCGTCATCGCGTCGGCGGAGGTCGGGTGTGCCCATTCTGCGGCCGGCGCGCACAGCGTGTACCGTCGCGCCTGTCCCGACCAAGCGTTCCCCGATGCCGACCTTCCCCACCGCGGCGCCGCGCCATGTGCTGCCGCTGATCGTTGCCGCGCAGTTCGCCGGCACCTCGCTGTGGTTCGCCGTCAACGCGGTGATGCCGGACCTGCAGCGCGAGCTCGGCTACGCGCCGGCTGCGGTCGGCACGCTGAGCACCGCGGTGCAGCTCGGCTTCATCCTCGGCACGCTGGTGTTCGCGCTCCTCGCGGTGGCCGACCGGCATTCGCCGCGCGCCGTCTTCCTGGCCTGCGCGCTGGCCGGCGCCGGCTTCAACGCCGCTGGTGCGCTGTGGCCCACCGGGCCGGCGCTGGAGACGATGTGGGGGCTGCGTTTCGCGACCGGCTTCTGCCTCGCCGGCATCTACCCGGTGGGCATGAAGATCGCCGCGGCCTGGTATCCGCAGGGCCTGGGCCGTGCGCTCGGCTGGCTGGTCGGCGCGCTGGTGCTGGGCACGGCGATGCCGCATGCGCTGCGCGCGCTCGGCGCCGGCTGGCCCTGGGCGCAGGTGATGCTCGCGGTGTCGGCGCTGGCCGCGGCCGGCGGCGTGGCGGTGTGGTGGGGGCTGCCGGAGAGTCCGCACCTGCCGCGCGCGACCACGCTGCAATGGCGCGCGCTCGGCGCGATCGGGAGCGACGCACGCCTGCGCGCCTCGGTGCTGGGCTATTTCGGCCACATGTGGGAGCTGTACACGCTGTGGGTGCTGCTGCCGGCGATCCTCGCCACGCGGCTGCAGGGCGCGGCGGTGTCGCTCGGCGCCTTCGCGGCGATCGGCGCCGGCGCACTGGGCTGCGTGCTCGGCGGCCAGCTGGCCGCGCGCCACGGCAGCGCGCGGGTGGCCGGCGTGCAGCTGGCGGCCAGCGGGCTGTGCTGCCTCGCCGCGCCGCTGGCGCTGGGCGCCGGCGATGCGTGGTTCGCGCTGTGGCTGGGCATCTGGGGCATCGCGGTCGCCGGCGACTCGCCACAGTTCTCGGCGCTGAGCGCCACCAACGCGCCGCGCGAGGCGGTCGGCAGCGTGCTGACGCTGGTCAACTGCATCGGCTTCGCGATTTCGATCGCGAGCATCGAGCTGTTCGTGCGGCTCGCGCAGCGCCACGAGCTCGGCGCGCTGCTGCCCTGGCTGGCCATCGGCCCGGCGCTCGGGCTGTGGGCGCTGCGGCCGCTGTGGCGCGAGGCGCTGCCGGCTCAGCGGCCGATGCCGTCGGCCTCGAGCCGCAGATAGGTCTGCTGCAGGTTGCGCCCGTGGATGCGGGCGTACAGCGCCCAGTCGGCGTAGGCGGGCAGGTCGCTGTGCTCGGCGGCGTCGAGCAGGCTCTGGCCGGCGTCGAGCAGCGCGGTGGCCTGCTTCTCGATCGCGTCGAAGTAGCCGCGCATCGGCGGCAGCGCGCCGAGGTCGGTGACCGGACCGTAGCCGGGCACGAGGCGGCGGATCGGCAGCGCGGCCATCGCGTCGAGCGCGCGGCGCCAGCCCTCGACCTTGCCGTCGCGCAGGTCCGGGATCCGCCGCACCGACACCAGTGCGCCGGCGAAGGCGACGCCGCTGCGCTGGTCCAGCACCAGCAGGTCGCCCGGCGTCGCGGCCCAGGGGGGGTGCCAGAGCTGCAGCGTGCGGCCTGCGACGTCGCGCGTCTCGGTGTCCGTCACGATCTGCGTCGGCGTCAGCACCCGGGTGCCGCGCATCGTCTCCTCACCCAGGACCTGCAGCAGGTTCTTCAGGCAGCCCTCGCAGCGCGCGGTGATCATGCTCGCGGTCTGCTGCTGGGCCAGCATCGGGATGCCGCGCTCGGCGAAGGCGGCCGCGCCCATCACGAACTCCTGCAGCGGCTGGGTCACGATCGCCAGCACGACCGGCTTGCCGCCGGTGCGCTCGGCCTGCGCGATCAGCTCGCGGCCATGTCGGTAGGAGCTCCCGGTGGAGATGACGACGGTGCCGGTCTCGCCGACGATGAAGCCGGCATTGCCGACAACACCGGCGTTCTCCGGCGTCGGCTCATCGGTCGAGCCGATC
Source organism: uncultured Methylibium sp. (assembly GCA_964384225.1). GTDB lineage: Bacteria > Pseudomonadota > Gammaproteobacteria > Burkholderiales > Burkholderiaceae_C > Methylibium. The sequence continues at coordinate 5,147 of CAYLKR010000098.1, read as the reverse complement.
AGCGCGTAGACGCCCGGCGCGACGGCCAGCGGCTCGGCCGCCGTCGCCACCGACGCGGCGAGCCAGAGGATCATGCCCAGCAGCCGGCGCGGGCTCAGTCTTCCCATTCGAGCTCCGCATACGCGGCGGTCACGTTGCGCGCGTGGTAGAGCTCGCCGAGCCGCCAGGGCGCCGCCGGCGCTGCGATGCGCTCGGTGGCCTGCAGCAGCGTCCAGCCGGCCTTCAGCGCAGCGCGCACCTGGGTCTGCAGCTCGCCGAGGTAGCGCTGCTGCGGCGCGAGCACCCCGGGCCAGTCTCGGCTCGGCTCGCCGTGGCCCGGCACCGCGAGCGTGACACGCTCGGCCGCCAGGCGCTCCAGCACGCCCAGCCAGCCCTTCAGGCGCCCGTCGACGACCGGCATGTGGTCGCGGAACAGCAGGTCACCGAGGAAGAGCGTGCCGGTGCGGACGTCGAGCACGGTCAGGTCGGCGTCGGTGTGCGCGGTGGGCCACGCGCGCAGCAGCAGCGTGCGGCCGCCGAGGTCGAGCTCGAGCGTGTCCTGCACCAGCTGCGTCGGGAAGACGACGCGCGCTTCGGTGTGCGCGGCGCCGAAGTCGCGCCGCAGGGCGTTCAGGTAGTGCGGCGCGCGCGCCTGCAGCGCCGCCGGCAGCCGGTGGTGGCCGACGATGCGCGGTCCGCTGCCATCGGCCGCCACGAAGGCCTCGTTGCCGAGCACGTGGTCGGGGTGGGCATGGGTGTTGATCAGCCAGCACACCGGCAGCGGCGTGATCCGCTGCACGGCCGCCTTCAGCGCCGCGCCGAGGGCGGCGGTGCCGCCGCTGTCGATCACCGCGGCGCAGCGCTCGCCGACGACGATGCCGAGGTTGCCGACGTCCCCGCCGTTCGCCGGCCCCCATTCGCCGACGACGCCGACATGCACATGCACGCCGGGGGCCACCTCGCGCAGCGCGAGCGGCGTCTCGGCCGCAGCGAACGCCGCCGCACACCCCAGCAAGGCGGCGAGTGCGAGCCGGCGTGCGCCCATCGCGGCCCTAGCGGGTCTGGATGAAGCAGCCCTTCTTCGCCTCGGCCTGCAGCGTGCGGTAGCGCCGGATGTCCTTCTGCAGCATCTCGGTGTCGCGGATGTAGTTGCCGCGCTCGCCGCCGATGCTGGTGGCCTTGGCGGCGGTGCTGAGCGTCGTGTACTCGTCCAGCGTCAGCTCGCGCGCGATGCGGTCGATCACGCAGGAGCACTTGTGGATCATCTCGAAGGCCGGCGGGCCGGCGTGCTCGTTCATGCAGTCCTGCACGTACATCACGCGCTCGGCCGTCGGATAGTCGTGGGCGGCGGCCGGCAGCGCGGCAGCGCCGAGCAGCGCCAGCGCGGCCAGGGCCGGACGGCGTGCGGGCAGGGGAGGCAGCAGTTTCATGGTCCCGTCCTTCAGCGTGGGGTGGCGGTCGCGGCGGTCGGGCCGGTGCCGGTACCGGTCAGGGTCATGACCTCCTCGATCATCGCCGGATCGCCGTCCTTGGCGCCGGCCATCACCGAGCGGATCTGGTAGACGCCGCCCGGCACGTCCTTGACGAGCACGAAGGTGTAGCGCTTGTTCGAGAAGCGCTCGTAGCGGCTGCGCGCCGGGTCGGTCAGGTAGGGCGTGAGCGTGACCTCCTGGGCCGGCAGCGTGCGGCCCTGCCAGCTGACGGTGGTGTCACGCACCTGCGCCTCGTCGACCATCGTCATGCGGATGCGCTTGCGGAAGTAAGCCGACTTGCCCTTCGTGAGCCGCTCCATGTCGCGGATGTCGTGCTCGAGGAAGTACAGGATCACCGGGTTGGCCTCCGGCAACTCGATGTCCGGGAGCTGCAGCGCGCGCGCGCCGGTCAGGAAGCTGCCCTGCACCTTGCGGTTGCGGTCGAGGTCGATCCTCACCTCGTCCTGGAAGCCGGCCTCCAGCGTGCCCGACTTGACGAAGCTGTAGCGCAATGCCCCAGGCGCCTTGACGTTGGCGAGGTGGTTCTCGGTGAAGACCAGCTTCTCGGCCTTCGAGAACTGGCTGGGATCGGCCGCCCCGGCCGTGGATGCAGTGAACGCAAGCAGGCCGGCGGCCAGCGCCGTCAGGCCCTGACGGCGGGACATGGTGGTGAGGGTCTTCAAGGCTTCTTCTCCAATTCGGTGGACAGCTCTTCCGCGAGCCGAGGGTCCACGGCAGCCAGCGTGCGCAGTGCCTGCCGTGCATCCTGCACGCGGCCCTGGCGGCTGTAGGTCTGTGCCAGTCGCGCCCAGCCACGACTGTAGCCGGGGTCGAGTTCGGTGCAGCGGCGCAACGCGCGGATCGATTCGTCGAGGCGGCCGAGGCCTTCGTAGGCGACGGCCTGCGCATAGTGCGGCTCGGCGTCGTTCTGCGCTTCGAGGGTCCAGCGCTGGGCGAGTTCGGCGAGCGCGTGCCACTGGCGGGTCTGTTCCAGCGCGGCGGCGCGCAGGAAATAGGGTTGGGCGTCGGGCATCTCCTCCCAGAAGGTCAGCCCCGACAGCGGGGCCACGCGGGCGAGGCTGCGGTCGTCGGAAAGCCGGTCGAGCAGCCAATCGGCCGGCGCCGAGAAGTAGTGCGCTGCGCCGCCGCGCAGGCGGAAGGTGAGGATGCCGACCAGCGCGCCGCTGTCGTTGAACAGCGCGCCGCCGCTGGCGCCGGAACTGAACCAGTTGGTGCTCTGGATGATGTCGCTGCCGCTCCAGCGGTGCTTGGCGACGACGACGCCATCGCTGAGCTGCACGCCGATGCCGCCGGTGTAGCCGACCGCGGTGACCACGTCGCCGGCCTTCAGCGTCGCTGCTTTCGCGATCGGGACCGGGTCGCCTTCCAGGCCGGGCACGCTCAAGAGGCAGAGGTCGCGGGCGGTGTCGGCGAGCTGGCCGCTCGCGGTGTTGCGCAGGCCATGCTTGAGGACCACGACCTGGGCCGCCTTGCGCGTGACATGGCAGTTGGTCACCACCTTGGACGGGGCGACGATCACGCCGGAACCGAGCTGGTAGCGACCGTCGGCCGCGACGGCCTCGATCTTCACGACGCTGGGCGCGAACTGGATCAGCGCCGTGCGCGGCGTCTGTGCGGGGGCCGCCAGCGGGCTCATCAGGAAGGCGCTCAGCAGCCAAGCAAACGGACGCTGACCCATGTCGATACTGCCTTGATGTGGGTTGCGGGAAAGGCCGGGGCCGTACGGGCCGGCCGCGGCCCCGTCGGCGGACGGCTCAGCGGGCGGCGGCCGGCTCCTCGACCAGCGGCACGCCGAACTCCGTCAGGATGGCGTTGATCTGCGGCGCCTTCTTCTCGATCAGCGACTCGATCTGCTGCTTCCACTCGCGCTCGCCGTAGCGCACGCCCATCGCCATCGGGAAGTCGAACTTGATGTTCTTCTCGGAGCGCATCGGCACGACAGTGAGCTTCATCGACGTGACCCGCTTGGCGTAGTAGCCGGCGATCGGCCCCCACACGATGGCCGCGTCGATCTTGCCGGCCGCGAGGTCCTTCTCGATGATCTCGCCGGGGTACTGGGCCGGATCGGCGCTCATGATCGCGTAGGGCACGCCCTGGTCGACCAGCTGGTAGCGGTTCAGCCACTCCGACGCCGGCGAGCGGTCGTACAGGCCGATGCGCAGCTTGCTCAGCACGGCGCGGTCGACCTTCAGGAAGTCGTCGATCGTCTGCACGCCGTCGAGCCCCTTGCCGGGGGCGTAGACGAGCGCATAGGTCGAGCGGTAATAGGGCTTGGTCACCGACACCTGGTCGTAGCCGGCGGGCACGCCCATGATGATGTCGCAGGGGTAGTCCTGCCCGGGCAGCTTGTAGCGCAGCGTGTTGCGCACGAAGGCCAGGCGCTGCGGGAACGAGTAGTACTCGACCGGCAGCCCGAGCTCCTTGGCGAACAGCTCGGCGATCTTGTTCTCGATGCCGTCGCCCTTGGTGCTGGAGAACGGCAGGTTGTTCGGATCCTGGCAGACCCGGAAGGCCTTGCGCGCCGGAGCGGTCTCCTGCGCGGCGGCCGGCAGGCAGGTGGAGGCGACAAGACAGGCCGTGGCGGCGAGGAAGGCGAGGCGATGCGTCGGTGTCTGGCTCATGGGTTCACTTGTTGAGGGGTTCGACCTGTGCCTGCGTGATCACGCCATCGGCCCGGCCCTTGAGATAGACATAAAGACCGTCGATCTGTTCCATCACCTGCGGCACATGTCCGAATGACGGCATGCGGCGCGCGGGACGCCCTTCGCGCACGGTCCGCTCGAACTCCTCGCGCGTCAGCCGCTTCAGGCTGTCGGTGAGTGCCGGACCGGTCAGGCCTTGTTGTTCGGCGCCGTGGCAGCCGCCGCAGTTCTGCGAGCGCCACACGCGGTAGCCGGCGTAGGTCTGTGCGTCGACGCGATAGCCATCGACGACGGTGGGAACCGGCTGGGCCTGCGCCATCGCGCAGGCCGCCATCCAAGCGGCCGCGCCGCAACGTGCGGCCGCGGCCATCGGCGTCACTCGATGCCCGACACCCGCGAGGTCTTGATGGCGCCGTCGGAGCGGCCCTTCAGGTAGGCGTAGATGTCGTCGATGTTGTTGGTGACGTAGGGGCTGTCCTTGTGCGGGGGCATGCCGCGCTCGATGCGGCCCTCCATCACGACTTTCACGAACTCTTCCTTGGTCAGCTTCTTCAGGCTCTCGACCAGCGACGGGCCGGCCAGGCCTTCCTGGTTGGCCCCGTGGCAGGCCGCGCAGTTCGCCTGGCGCCACATGCGGAAGCCGTTGAGGGTCTTGGCGTCGACCTTGTTGCCGTCGACCACGGTGTACAGCGGAGTCTTGACTTCCTGAGCCAGGGCCGGGGAGGCCGCCAAAGCGAATGCCAGTGCGCCCGCGGCGCCGAGAAGGATCTGATTCAGACGAACGTTCATGACGAATACCTGGGGAAGTAAGGAACGAAGCCAATCAACGAAATGGGGACGGCGGGCGTTGACGTCCACCGTCCCCTGGGACCGACCCGGGAACCTCGCGGTTCCGCAGATCGGTCGGGAATGCGCCGAGATCAGTTCGGCAGAGCGAACACCGTCAGCGAGCCGCCGAGGTCGGTGTGCTTGTTCAAATCACGGTAGCCACCCACGGCGCCCAGGCCGTCGGTGTCCTTCTCGAGGCCAGCCG
>CAYLKR010000097.1:0-9921 GCA_964384225.1 uncultured Methylibium sp. | reverse complement strand
TCCTTCACCATCTTCATCACGTCGGCGACGGTCTTGGCCATCAGGTGCTCCTAGCGAGGCGGTTCGAGGTTGTGGGGGACTGGAAAGGGGTGCATCGGAGCGAGAACGCCCGGCGCCGGCCTGAAAAAAGGCACGCGGGAATTTAGCAGAAAGCATGCCCAAAGCAGGGCGTTCACGGTGCACGACAGGCCGTCCAGGATGCGCTGTCGCGGCCCTTGCCGCGTGACACGCATCATCGAGGTGCTCAACCCACCGGAAATGACCGCATGTGGTGCGTATCAACGCACCAATTCAGGGCCTGTTCTGAGGCCGAGTTGCGCCAGACCGGCGCGCAACATCGCGTAGGCCTCCGGCACGACGGCCGGGACGCCCTTCACGCCAAGCTCGATGTGCCGGCCATGGACCGGATGGTCGACGCTCGGCAGGCTGAACACCTTGACCGCCGGGTGGGCGGCCTCGATGGCCTGCATCAGCGGCGTGAGCGTGGCCTCCATCGCGCCGGGCACGATCACCGAGCGTTCGGCGATGCGGCCCTGGCCGTGCAGCGCGGCGTAGCGGGTGTCGAGGAGCGCCTCGATCATCGGCCAGGCCATCACCGGAAAGCCCGGCACGAAGTGCACCGCGCCGCCGCCCGGCCCGGCGCAGGTGAAGCCGGGGATCTTGTTGTAGGGGTTGGGGATGATCTCGGCGCCGACCGGGAACACGCCCATCTCCAGGCGCTGCAGGTTGTCGGGCCGCTCCGGCTCGAAGGGCTGGCCCTGCTCCGCGGCGACGTCGCGCATGCGCTCGAGGATCAGTTCGCGCGCCTGCGGATGCAGCGCCAGCGGCACGCCGAGCGCGGCGGCTGCGCACTGCCGCGTGTGATCGTCCGGCGTCGCGCCGATGCCGCCGCAGCTGAACACCACCGCGCCACTGGCGAAGGCGTCGCGCAGGTCGGCGGTGATGCGCTGGCGCTCGTCGCCGGCGTAGCGCGCCCAGGCGAGCTGCAGCCCGCGCGCGTCGAGCAGCTCGATGACCTTGGCGAGGTGCTTGTCCCGGCGTTTGCCCGACAGGATCTCGTCGCCGATGATGATCAGGCCGAACGGTGTCATACCGCTCCCGGCGGCACGGCCTCGATCAGCTCGACGGCCGGCGGCGCGGCCGGCACCGGTGCCGCCGCGCGCAGCGCCTCGAGGGCCGCCAGCGCATAGTGGATGAACCACAGCGCCGAGAACGCGAACACCAGCGTATAGAGCCACATCGACAGCACGATCAGGATGGGCGCGAAGGCCAGCGCCACCGCGCCGACCGCCCACACCAGCGCCGGTGCCGCGCCGAGGTAGCCCGTCAGCACGCCGATGCCCAGCAGCGGCAGGCGGTGATCGGCCATGATGCGCTGGCGCTCCTCGCGCGTCGCGTGGTCCGCCAGTGCGTCGTAGCTCATCACGCGGTAGCTCAGCCAGCCCCAGATCAGCGGCGGCACCAGCAGCACCAGCGGCGGGATCAGCCACAGCGGCACGGTGATCAGCAGCGCGAACAGCGCCGCCAGCGTCGCGCCGAGCGAGGCGAGCATCGCGCGCCACAGTGGCTCGCCGTGGCGGCGCTCGAGCGCCGGAAAGCGCCGCTGCGCGACCAGATCGACGAGCTTGGGCATCATCACCAGCGCCACCAGCAGCAGCGACACCACCACCAGCAGCGGCACCGCCAGCGCGACGACGATCAGCGGCGCGAGCATCGCCCGCAGCGCGTCGAGCCCGACCGCGGACAGCCAGTCGAGCGCACTGCCGACCAGCGACCAGGCTTCCAGCTGCGCCCGCACCGAAGCGACCGCCGCCTCCCAGTAGAGCCAGCCGAGCAGCCCCGCCAGCACACCGCTGAGCAGCAGCGGCAGCAGCGACAACAGGATCACGCGGGGGTGCAGGCAGTAGGCCGCCGCCCGACCGCAGGAACCGATCAGTTCTTTCATGCCGACAGGATACCCAAGCGCCCGCCGCACTACAGTGGCGAGACGATGAAGCCCGGTACCCCGGCCCTCGGCATCGACCTCGGCGGCAGCAAGATCGAGGCGCGGCTGTTCGACGCCGCGCGCCACGAGCGCTGGCGCGAGCGCATCGCCACACCTCAGGGCGACTACGGCGCCACGCTGGCGGCGATCGCCGGGCTCGTCGGGCGCGCCCGCCGGCAGATACCGGGCGCGCAGCCGAGTCTCGGCCTCGGCACACCCGGCGGCCCGGGCGCGCTCGGCCGCATCAAGAACGCCAACTCGACCTGCCTGAACGGCCGTGCGCTGCAGGCCGATCTGGAAGCGCTGCTCGGCCAGCCGGTCGCGCTGGCCAACGACGCCAACTGCCTCGCGCTTTCGGAAGCGATCGATGGTGCCGGCGCCGGCGCACGCACGGTGTTCGCGGTCATCCTCGGCACCGGCGTCGGCGCCGGCATCGCGGTCGACGGCCGGGTGCTCGACGGCGCGAACGGACTGGCCGGCGAATGGGGCCACAACCCGCTGCCGGCACCGGCCGACGACGAGCGCCCCGGACCGCCCTGCTGGTGCGGCCGGCGCGGCTGCGTCGAGGCCTGGCTGAGCGGGCCGGCGCTCGCGGCCGACCATGCCGCGCATGGCGGCGCATCGCTCGACGCGGCGGCGATCGCCGCACAGGCGACCGCCGGCGACCGGGCCTGCGCCGCGACGCTCGCGCGCCACGCCGAGCGGCTCGCGCGAGCGCTGGCCGGCGTGGTCAACCTGCTCGACCCGGACGTGATAGTGTTCGCCGGCGGCGTCTCGTTGCGGCCGGGGCTGCTGGCCGCGGTGCAGGCCCGGCTCGAGCCGCATGTCTTCGGGTTGGCCGACGATCCGCCACTGCGCACCCGGCTCGCGCTAGCCGCCCATGGCGATGCCTCGGGTGTGCGCGGCGCGGCCTGGCTGGGTCAGGCGATGCGCTGACGCGCACCGTCCGTCGCCGCCCGCCGCGTTTCGGACGCTGCGGCAGGCCGCTCGTCGCAAGCCGCTCGCGTGACGCGGCGCTGCGGCCTAGAGTGCCTGCAGACACCACGCACCCGACGGAGAACGCCATGATCCTGCGCCTGCTCGACACCCTGCTGCCCGCCACCGTGCTCGTCGCGCTGGTGCTCGCGCTGGCCTCGGCCTTCGGTGCGCTGCGCACGCCGCCGGCCGCCGCCGACCGCGCACCGGTCGTGACGCTCGAACGCGTCGTGATCACCGTCGAGCGCGAGCCGCGCGCGCTGGCCCGCGCCGAGGACGAGCGCACGACCGCCGTGCGCTGAGGCCTACATCTGCCGGAACAGGTGCAGGTAGCTGCGGCTCACCGGCAGTAGTTCGCTGCGGCCCTTGAGCTGCACCTCGGCCGTCTCGTTCGCGCCACGGATCACCTGCTCCACCTGGTGCAGGTTGACGACCACCGAGCGGTGGATCTGCGCGAAGCGCTGCGGGTCGAGCTCCTCGACCAGCTCGCGGATCGACCGGCGGATCAGCGCCTCGCCGCCCTCCCACACCACCAGCGTGTACTTCTCGTCGGACTTCAGGTAGTGCACCTGCTCGATGGGGATCAGCCGAACGCTGTGGCCGACCGAGGCCTTGATCCACTGCAGCCACGCCGGCCGTCCGCCGTCGGCCTGGCGCAGCCGCTGCGACAGCGTCGCGAGCACCGCGTCCAGCGCCGCCGGTGATGCGCCGCCCACACGTTCCTTCAGCCGCTGCACGGTGTCGGCCAGCCGCAGCGCGTCGAGCGGCTTGACGACATAGTCGATCGCGCCCTGCTCGAAGGCCTGCAGCGCGTACTCGTCGTGCGCCGTCACGAACACCAGCCGCGCGCGCCGGCCGATCGCGCGCGCCGCTTCGACGCCGTTGACGCCGGGCATGTGGATGTCGAGGAAGACGATGTCCGGCGCATGCGCCTCGGCCGCCTCGATCGCCTCGCGGCCGTTGCGCGCGGTCGCGACGACGCGCAGCTCGGGCCACAGCCGCTGCAGCAGCGCGGCCAGGTGCTCGCGCAGCAACGGCTCGTCGTCGGCGATCAGCGCGGTCGGCCCGGCATTCATGCGTGCGAGCTTACGCCGGCCGCGGCCAGCGCCGCGCCGGTGAGCACGATCTCGGCGTGCAGGCCACGGGCCGCCGCACGCTCGGGTGCGGTGTCGCGCAACTCCAGCGCCACGCCCTCGCCGAACCAGCCCGCGAGCCGCTGCCGCAGATTGGCCAGACCGGTGCCGGCCGCGGCGGCGGGGTCGAAGCCGACGCCGGTGTCGGCGACCCACAGGCGCAGCACGCCATCGTCGCGGCGCGCACCGATGTCGATGCGGCCGCCCGCCTCGCTCGGGTCGATGCCGTGACGCACCGCGTTCTCCACCAGCGTCAGCAGCCCCATCGCCGGGAAGCGCAGCGCGTGCAGGGCCTCGGGCACGTCGATCGCGTAGTGCAGCCGGTCGGGCATGCGCAGGTGCATCAGCTCGAGGTAGGCGCGCACCAGCGCGAGCTCGTTGCCGAGCGTGGTGTCGTCGTCGCGCAGCCGCGGCATCGCGGCGCGCAGGTAGGCGATCAGGCTGCGCAGCACCGGCGCGGCGCGCGGCGAGCCGGTCTCGACCAGGGCCTGCACATTGGCCAGGGTGTTGAACAGGAAATGCGGCTCGACCTGGGCGCGCAGCAGCCGCAGCTGCGCGTCGGTGGCCTGGCGTTCCAGCGTCGCGCGCTCCAGCTCGAACTGCAGCGCCTGGGCCTGGGCGCGCGCGTCGCGCTCGCGCACGATGGCGCTGAACGCGAACACCACGCCGATGGCCGCGGCGCTGCCGCTGATCCACAGGAAGCCGGCCACGCGCCACGGGTTGGAGACGAAGGCCTGGATGTCGCCGCCGCTGCTCGCCACGTAGACCACGAAGGTCGCGGCCGGCGCCGTCAGCACGACGGCCAGCACCTGCGCAGCCCAGGGCGCCATCAGGCGCTGGCGCCAGTTGCCGGCCAGGGTATAGGCCAGCATCAGCAGCACCGACAGCAGCACGGTGCGCGCCATCAGCTCGGGCAGCGGAGTGATGAAGATCGGGCTGAGCAGCAGGCCGCCGGCCACGCCCAGCCCGACGGCGATCCCGATGCGCCGGCGGCTCAGGCCGGCGAGCCAGCGGGACGCGAACGCGGCGAGCTTGGAGGTCATGGCGGCACGATACCGGCGCCCTGGGGCCGCGCCAAGGCGGCCGCACGGCCGCTGCGACGGGCGACGGTTTGCGGGGGCCGGGCCGCGGTGCGCGCCGCTCAGACGCCGCGGATGAAGGCGATCACCTGCGCCAGCGCGCCCGGGTCCTCGTCGAAGCCGCCGTGCGTCGCGCTGGCGACCTTGGGGCCCGGCGACAACCACTGCGTCGTGTGCGGCAGCTTGCGCCTCGCCTGCCAGGCGTCGAAATGCGCCTGCATGCCGAGGATGGGCGTGCGCACGCCGCCCTCGAAGGACTCGCTGACCAGGTGCAGCAGCGAGCGCCGGTAGGGCCCGCAGGTCGGGTCGTCCTCCTCGGCGCGCTCGGTCAGGTTCATCGTCTGGAAGCGCCTGACGACGCCGGCCTCGATCTGCGGCGCGACCAGGCGGTCGAAGGTGTCGACGCGCACCGCCGGCGCCATCAGGCTCAGCGATTCGAGGCGCATGCCGTCGGCCACCAGGCGGTCGATCATGAAGCTGGCGACGATGCTGCCGGCCGAGTGGCCGACCAGGTGCAGCCGCACCTGCTTGTCCTCGACCTGGTGCTTGAAGTGGCGGTAGAGCAGCACCGCGCCGGCCTGCTCGTCGTCGGCCACGCCGGGGCGGAAGGCGCTCATCGCGTCGGCGTTCTGCTTCATCTCGCCCCACAGCATGGTGCCGGGGCGCGACAGCACGCGCTCGAGGCGCCGGTTCCACCAGCGCTCGAGCGCGTCGCCGAAGCCGCCGGCCGTGCGCGGCACGTCGCGGATCGCGTCCGAGATGCGGTTGGTGATCGTCGACCAGGCGTCGGTCTCCCACATCAGGAAGACCGGGAAGATGTGCGCGTCGTACAGCGCCGGGATCCAGCGTGCCGCGACCTTGGCCGCCGCGCGCTCGCCGACCAGCCCGCCGTGGGCGTAGATGCACACGTCGATCGGCTTGTTCTTCAGGCCCCACCGGTCGCGCGCCAGCGCGAGCTGCACGTCGGCGATCGCGCGCACGTCGTCGGGCTGGGTGCGGAAGTCTCCCGAGTTGCTCAGCGCGCCGTTGTTGCCCATGTTGACGACGAAGGGCGAGATCTCGCGGTTGCGCAGCACCTCGTTGGCGGCGAGCCTGACCTTGCCGTCGTCGCCGCTGCGCAGCGTCATCGTCCCGGCGATCGCGCGGTGCTCCTGCGTCACCACGCCGAGCTGCGCGACCCAGCAATCCATCGCGTTGGCGACCCAATCGTCGTAGGGCAGCAGCGCATAGCCGTGGCTGCCCCATTCGGTGCCCCAGGAGTTCTGGACCAGGAAACCGGTCTCGTCGTAGCCGACGATGGCATAGGCGTGGCCGGCGTGCTCGGCGGCGCCGCCGCGCCGTGGAATCGTCCAGACGTTCTTGAACGAGGTCGGCCGGCGCTTCGGCCGCGGCGCGTCCCAGCCCTCGTCCCAGCCGGCGTGGCAGCCCGAGGTCACGTAGAGGATGCCGACCTCGTTGAGCGCCGCGTGCATGTCGACGATGCTCTTCGGGTCGATGCGGTAGTAGGCGCCGAGCGGACGGCGCACGGCGTCGAACCACCAGTCGTCGTCGAGGCTGTCGCTGGCCGGCGGCATCTCGATCGTCCTGAACAGCGCCAGCCGGCAGGCGCCGTGCTTGTACCAGCCCTTGAGCGCGCCGCGCGCGCTCGAGCCGTGGTCCTGCACCGATCCCGGGAACTCGTCGTAGCGCCGCGCCATCGAGTACAGCATGTAGGGCGAGATCTCGGCCTTCGGGTCTCGGCCCGAGCGGCGCAGCAGGTACTCGACCACCAGCGACAGCGCGAAGCCGGTGCAGGCATTGGTCTCGCCCTGGTGCTTGACCGGCAGCGCGATGTCGGGAAAGCGGGTCAGCGCCGGCGTGACCGACACATTGGGCCGGAACGGCCGGTCGCGGAAATCGACCGCGTCGGCATGTGCGACGCGCCGCACGGCGCGCGCCGCCCTGGCGGCGGCCGCGCTGGGCTTGGGGGGCTTGGTGGTCTTGGGCTTCGCCATCGTCGTCTCCGCGCCGGCGGACGGCCGGCGCGGAGACGATGGTCGGAAGCGCCCTCGCGGGGGTCAACCCCCCACTGACAGCCCTTACAGGGCCGGCGGCTCAGCCGCCGGCGCGCTGGAGGCGGGCGTCGAGCGCCTGGCGCAGCGTGTCGGCGCTGTCCTCCAGGTGGGCGCGCGCCGTGGTGCCGAGCGCGCCGCGCCGGAGCGCCGCATCGATGCTGCCCAGCAGCGTGCGCGCCCGCGAGCGCAGCAGGCTGCGCGCGTCGGCGCGGCTGCTCTGGCCCGGCTTCAGCAACTGGGCCGCGAGCCGGTTGACATGCTCCCGCTGCAGCTCCCGGCGCGCCGGCGCGATGTCGGCACCGGCCGAGAGTTCGCTCCAGATGTCGCGCTCGAGCCGCGCATAGAGCTCGGCCAGGGGCAGGTAGGCGTTGCGGTCGGTCGCCTTGGCCTCGCTGTCGAGCAGCCGGGTCGCGACCGCGTCGCTCATCAGCTGGCCCAGCGCGGCGCGCTGCAGCTCGAGCAGCGCACCGACGAGCGAGTAGTCGGTCGCCACCGGGCCCTGGCCGGCGTACAGCGCATCGGAGCGCTCGTCGTAGTCCGGCCCCAGGCGGCGCTGCAGCGCCGGCGACAGGCGCAGCCCGTCGGCGGCGAGCAGGCCGCGGGCGAGCACGTCGAGCGCCTCGCGCTGCTGCGCCGCCGGCAGCGGCTGCAGCGGGTCGGCGCCGCTGCCCGGCGCATGGCGCAGCGTACGCACGCCGCCGATCTGGCGCAACAGCACGCCGCTGGCGCGGCCGAGGTCGCGCAGCGCGAAGGCCACCGAGCGGCGCAGCACCGCGTACTCGCCATCGGGCTTCAGGGCCCGCGTCTCCTGCCGGCCGAGCAGGTCGCGCGCGATCGCGAAGCGCTTGCGGGCGAACGCGATCGGGTCGCTGCCCAGGTCGAAGTGCAGCGTCTCGGGATCGATGCCGAGGAAGTTGTCCTCGTCGGTGCCGAAGGCCAGCGCCGGCTCGGTGCTGCGCGCGGCGATGCGCTCCAGCTCGGCCTCCTCGGCCGCCGGGTCGATCGGCTTGTAGGCGTACTCGATGGCCCAGTAGTCGTAAGGCCCGAGCGTGACCTGGAAGCCCTTGACCGGCGGGCGGCCCGGCTCGGCCAGGTTGACCGGCGCGTACTCCATCACCGAGCCGGTCATCGCCTGGCTCGCCGTGAAGGCCGGGTCCGACAGCTGCGCGTCACCGTAGACGCGCGAGGCGCGGAAGTTGTGGCGCAGGCCGAGCGTGTGGCCGACCTCGTGCATCGCGACGTCCTTCAGGTAGTCGAGCACGAACTGTTCGGCCTCCGGGCTGTCGGGCTCGAGGTCGCCGCGCGCCTCCAGCACGTCGAGCGCATAGGACAGCTGCTCGGTCGCGTGGTCGGCGTAGTGGCAGGCGTGCGGATCGGCGGGGTCGTGCGCGTGCACGCCGAGCGGCTCGGTGCCGGGCAGGTGGTCGGCATGCGGGCGCGACGCGAGGATCTGCGAACGCACCGCGCGCAGGCTGCGCGAGCTGAGGCTCTCGAAGCCCATGTCGGCGTCGAGGATCTCGCCGCTGCGCGGGTCGACGTGGCTGGGGCCGATCGCACCGAATCGCGGCGACGCATTGGTCATCCAGATCAGCGAGGCGCGATTGCTGTCGAGCGTGTCGAAGTCGGCATCGTCGGGCTGCTGCTGCACGACGATGGCGTCCTTGAAGCCGATCTTCTCGAAGGCCTTGTTCCACTCCAGGATGCCGGCCGTCAGCGCGCCACGGTACTTGAGCGGCACGTTGCGGTCCATCCAGAACGTGATCGGCTTGACCGGTTCGGACAGCGCCGCGGACGGATCCTTCTTCTCGAGCCGCCAGCGGTTGACGTAGCGCTGCTTCGGCGAGCGGGCGAGGTCGTCGCTGAAGTCCGACACGATGCTCTGGAAGTAGCCGATGCGCGGGTCGGCTCGGCGCGGCCGCATCGGCTCCGCCGGCAGCGGCGTCAGCGACAGGTGGGTCGTCAGGAACAGGCTGCGCACGTCCGGCAGCGTCGTCGGCGTGCTCGGCTGCGGGGCGCCCGGCGGCGCATTGGGCTGGGGCACGGCGATCGCCGCCGTCGCGTAGTGCGCCTGCAGCTCGACGACGAGCTGGTCCGCCGCGTTGCGCACCTTCGTCAGCGCGGAATTGCGCGCATCGAAGGCGTAGTTCTGTCGGTACAGGCGCTGCAGAGAGATCGCCAGGCCCGGCCAGTCGCTGACCAGCAGCGCCGAGGCATCGATCAGCACCGTCTTGCGTTCCGGATGGGGCTGGCTGGCGACCGGCACGCTGCCGACCAGGCTGGGCGAATACCCCGCCTCGACGGCGCGGCCTTCCGGCGTGCCGGCCTTGGCCGCGTAGTCCATGTTCACGGCGACCAACTGAACCTGGTTGTTCACGCGCCGGAACTGCACCACCTGCTGCCCCGCCGGCGACTGCATCCAACTGCCGAACATCAGGCCGCCGTACAGCATGCCTTCGCCGATGCCGCTGGCGAGCTTGGGGCTGAAGAAGAACTGCCGACCGAAGTCCTCCGGCCTGAGCTCCAGCCAGACCTTGTCGTCCTTGCGCCAGACCGTCAGCAGCCCTTCCTCGGACTTCGCGTCCTTGATCACCGTCGCGAACGGCGGCGGTGTGCCGGCCGCCGGCGGGGCGGCGCCCGGTGCCGGGGCGCCCGGCGTCGGGGCCGCCGCCGCGGGCGGGGCCGATGCGGCCTGGGCC
>CAYLKR010000096.1:0-10064 GCA_964384225.1 uncultured Methylibium sp. | reverse complement strand
GCTCCATCGCGAACACGCCGTCGCGCTTGAAGCAGACGTCGCCGATCGCGACCGCCTCGCCGGCCAGCTTCTTCTTCGAGCTGGTCTCGATGATCGTCGGGCAGGCCTTGCCGCCGAACAGCAGGCTGGTGGTGTCGCTCTTCGGATCGCAGCCGATCAGCAGCACCTTCTTGCCCTGCTGGGCCATCATGTAGCTGAGGTTGGCGAGCGTGAAGCTCTTGCCGATGCCGCCCTTGCCGTAGATCGCGATGATCTGCGTGGTCTTGGCCGCGGGGCTGGTGGGGACGGGGTCGGGCTCGATCGCGGCCTCGGCCTTCAATCGTTCGTCCCGCATGAAGATGACCGGCGACGTGGGGGCGTTCATTGCAGCGATCTCCAGTCGAGAACCATCTTCAGACAGCCGGCGTCGCCGAAGGCGGTGCGGTAGGCGGCGTCGGCCGCTTTCGCGTCGGCGCGGTGCGTGATCAGCCCGTCGAGCGAGAGCCGCCCGGAGCCGACGCGCTCGGCCACGTCGGCCAGGTCGGCCGGCTGCCACTGCGCCGCGACGCGCAGCCGCAGCTCGCGCAGGAAGGCCGGCGGGAAGGCAAAGGAGAGCGGCTGGTCGTAGAAGCCGGCCAGCACGATCTCGCCGCCCGGCGCCAGCCGGCCGATCAGCGAGTCGAGCAGCGAGGCATCGCCGCTCACGTCGCAGATGCGGCGGTAGTCGCGCTTCGCATCGGCCTGCGGGTCGATCACCGCGTAGCCCATCGCGCCGTCGCGCCGTGCCGCGTCGGTCTCCCAGACCGTCGGCGCCGCGCCGACCGAGGCCGAGAGACGCGCGATCAGACGCCCGAGCACGCCGTGTCCGACCACCAGGTCCGGCACGCCGCCGGCGATCGCGTGGCGCGCGGTCGCGGCCAGCGCGAGCAGCACGCCGCGCTCGCCGATCGCCGCGTCGATGCGCACCGCGCGCTCTGCCGGCAGCACGATGCGTGAGGCCGAGCCGCCGAACAGCCCGCGCACCTCGCCGTAGCAGCGCGCGCCGGGCACGAAGACCGTCTCACCGACGCGCCGCTCGTTGCGCCCGCGCGCCGCGACGACGCGGCCCACCGATTCGTAGCCCGGCACCAGCGGATAGCCCATGCCGGGGAAGTCGGGCATGCGGCCCGACCAGAGCAGGCGCTCGGTGCCGGTGCTGATGCCGCTCCAGGCGGTCTCGACGACGAGGTCATCGGCGCCCGGCTCCGTCAGTGCGAGGCGGCTCAGGGCGAGTTGCCCGGGGCGCTCGAGCACGACGGCGGTGGTGTTCACGCAGCCCCCCCGCGCAGGCGGTACGACGCGGGCGTCGCCGGGATGGGTGAGGAGGTCTCTGTCATCGTTGTTCTACCAATCTGAGTGTCATCTTACGTTGACTCATGCGTGTGTCAAGCGGTTAATACAACCGCGCGTCAATCCCGCCTGTCGCCCGGCAGACAGGCGAGCAGGGCCCCGGTCTGCAGCGGCAGCCGCGTGCGCAGCGGCCGCACGTCGTCGAAGCCGGCCGCCTGCAGCAGGGCCGTGAGTTCGGCCGCCGTGCGCGGACGACCGCGACCCATCGCGAGCAGGTAGAAGCCGAAGTAGGCGTCGCCCATCGCCTCGGCGCCCGGCGTGCCGGCCATCGGCTCGGCCAGCACCAGCCGTCCGCCCGGTGCGAGCGCGGCGGCGACGCCGCGCAGCAGGCGCAGCACGGCCGCGTCGTCGTGGTCGTGGACCACGCGCACCAGCGTCGCGACATCGGCACCGCGCGGCAGCGCGTCGGCGAAGAAGTCGCCGCCATGCGCCTCGGCGCGCGCCGCCAGGCCCTCGGCGGCGAAGCGGGCGCGCGCGCGTTCGGCAACGGCAGGCAGGTCGAAGAGCTGCAGGCGCAGCGCCTGCACGCGGCGCGCCGCGGCCACGAGGAAGCGGCCCTCGCCGCCGCCGACGTCGAGCAGGCAGCGATGGCGTTCGAAGGGATAGGCGTCGAGGATCTCGTCGGCCACCAGCGGCTGCGAGGCCGACATCAGCGCCGAATAGGTCGCGACGCGTTCGGCGTCGAGCGCGCGCGGCGCGTCGGCACCGGCATAGGGCCAGTAGCCGGCCAGCGCGGGTTCGCGCAGTTCGCCGCGCAGCAGCGCGACCGGGTCGCGCAGGTCGGCGTAGAGCGCGGCATGGTGCTCGACCATCGCGGCGATCGCCTCGTTGCCGACCATCGCCGCCCCCAGCGGGCCGAGCCCGTGGTGGCGCGGGCCGCGGCGCTCGACCAGCTGCAGCGCCGCCGCGGCGTCGAGCAGGCGCACGGCGCCGGCTTCGGGCAGGCCGAGCCGGCGTGCCAGCGGCGCGAGCTCCTGCGGCCCCTCGGCCAGCACGTCGAACAGCCGCAGCCGCACGCAGGCCAGCAGCACCTGCGAGTAGACGAAGCCCGCCACGAGGTCGAACAGCGCCCGCGCGTGGCGGCGCGCGACCGGGCGCGTCGGCGCGAAGCCGGCCGCCCAGCGGCGGAAGTCCGGCCGCATCAGCAGGCGGTCGCGCCATCCCGCCCACAGGCTGCGCCAGCCCGGCGGCGGGCCGTCGACAGTGCTCGGCATCGCTTGCATGGCTGTGGCCCGCCCTCCCCGGCGGGCGCGTGGCTCAGGCCGCGGCGCGCATCAGCTCGTCGCTGATGGCCTTGGGCACCAGGCGCTCGGCCTCCATGCGCACGAGCGTGCGCAGCGAGGCCGCGCCGGCGCAGGCCGGCACCGCGTCGATCGCCGCACCGATCAGCCGTTCGAAGAGCTGCAGTGCGCCCTCGACGCCGTACTCGGCGGCCGCACTCGGCCGCTGCAGCGCGGCGTCCTGGCCGCCCGGCTTGCCGAGGATCAGGGGGTCGCAGTAGACGTCACGCAGGTCGTCGGCGACCTGGTAGGACTCGCCCAGCCACTCGCCGAGCGCGCGCCACGGGGCGCCGTCGGCGCCGGCCGCCTGGGCGCCGGCCATCGTCGCGGCCGCGAACAGTGCGCCGGTCTTGGCCCGCTGGTAGGTCGTCAGCGACACGCGCGACTCGCCCTCCCAGGCCTGCCCGGCGACGATGCCCTGCGGCATGCCCACGCCCTGCGCGATCGTCGCGATCAGCGCCGGCAGCCGCTGCGGGGAAGCGGCCGACGCGGCCGAGAGCGTCTGGAAGGCCAGCACGATCAGCGCGTCGCCGGCCAGCACCGCGAGCGGCTCGCCGTAGGCGAAGTGCACCGAGGCACGACCGCGGCGGGTGGCGGCGTCGTCGAAGCACGGCAGGTCGTCGTGGACCAGGGAGGCACAGTGCAGCAGTTCGATCGCCGTCGCGGCGGCGGCGGACAGCGCCGGATCGTCGTCGCCGCAGGCGGCGGCCACCGCGAGGCACAGCTGCGGTCGCACGCGTGCCCCACCGGGAAAGACCGCATGCCTGACCGCGCCGGCGAGCTTCGGGGGGCAGCCTGCCCCCTCCGCCGCGGCCAGGGCCATGGCCAGGGACTGTTCGATCCGGGTGATGGGTTTCATCGTGGTCTCCGGTAGGCCCGAGGTGTCAGGCGGGGTGTACACAACGGATGTCATCGTGTACTGTCAACCAATGTAGACATTCGCGACGGCAGCGTCAACACACCGTCAGGACGAAAACCATGCACACCGAGCGGATCGCGATCGTCGGCGCCGGCATCGGCGGACTGGCCGCCGCCATCGAGCTGGCCGCCCGCGGGCTGGACGTGAGCGTCTTCGAGCGCGCCGCAACGCCGGGCGGCAAGCTGCGCGAGCTGCCGGTCGGTGACACGCGGCTGGACGCCGGCCCGACGGTGCTGACGATGCGCTGGGTGTTCGACGCGCTGTTCGACGCGGCCGGCGCGCGCCTCGACGACGCGCTGCGCCTCGCGCCGGCCGAGCGGCTCGCCCGCCATGCCTGGGGCCCGGGCGAGCGGCTCGACCTGCATGCCGACGTCGCGCGCTCGGCCGACGCGATCGGCCGCTTCGCCGGCGCCGCGGAGGCGCGCGGCTACCTGGACTTCTGCGCGCGCTCGCAGCGCGTCTATCGCGCGCTCGAACAACCCTTCCTGCGCGCCGGCCGCACCACGCCCTGGGGCCTGTTCGCCCGCGCGCCGTGGCGCGACTGGCCGGCGCTGGCGAGCATCTCGCCGTTCACGACGCTGTGGCGCGCGCTCGGCCGCCACTTCCACGACCCGCGCCTGCGCCAGCTGTTCGGCCGTTATGCCACCTACTGCGGCAGCTCGCCCTTCGACGCGCCGGCGACGCTGATGCTCGTCGCGCATGTCGAGCAGCAGGGCGTGTGGCTGGTCGACGGCGGCATGCAGCGCCTGGCCGAGGCGCTGGCGGCGCTGGCGCGGCGGCTCGGCGTGCGGCTGCGCTGCGGTGCGCAGGTCGAGGCGATCGAACTCGCCCAGGGTCGCGCCGCTGGCCTGCGGCTGGCCGGAGGCGAGCGCATCGAGGCCGACGCGGTCGTGTTCAACGGCGACGTGGCCGCGCTCGCCGCCGGGCTGCTGGGCGATGCGGTGCGCCGCGCGGTGCCGGCGCTGCCGCCGTCGCGCCGCTCGCTGTCGGCGCTGACCTGGCACCTGACGGCCAGCGCCCGCGGCCTGCCGCTGCTGCGCCACACGGTGTTCTTCTCGCGCGACTACGCCGCCGAGTTCGACGACCTGCGCGCCGGCCGGCTGCCCGCCGATCCGACGGTCTACGTCTGCGCCCAGGACCGCGGCGCCGACGACGGTCCGGGCCCCGACGGCCCCGAGCGGCTGATGTGCCTGGTCAATGCCCCCGCGCGCGGCGACGGCCGTGCGCCCACCGAAGAGGAGATCGCCACATGCGAGACCCGGACTTTCCACGCGCTGGCTCGCTGCGGCCTGCGCCTGCGCCCCGGCCCGCAGCCGATGGCGCGCACGAGCCCGAGCGACTTCGCACGCCTGTTCCCGGCGACGGGCGGGGCGCTGTACGGTCCGGCCTCCCAGGGCTGGCGCTCGGCGTTCACGCGCTGCGGCGCACGCAGCCGGATCCCGGGGCTCTACCTCGCGGGGGGCAGCACGCACCCGGGCCCGGGGCTGCCGATGGCGGTGCTGTCAGGGCACCAGGCGGCGCAGGCGGCGATGCAGGACCTGGCGCGGCGCCACGCTTCGACCGCCCCGTGGCCGCGGGCGGCTACGCCTGGTGGTACGTCGACGCCCTGAGCGACGACGGCCGCCACGGCCTGACGCTGATCGCCTTCGTCGGCAGCGTGTTCTCGCCCTACTACGCCGCGGCGCGCCGGCGCGGCGCGGCCGACCCCGAGCGCCACTGCGCGCTGAACGTCGCGCTCTACGGCCCGCGCGCCCAGCGCTGGGCGATGACCGAGCGCGGCGCCGGCGCGCTGCACCGCGATGCGGGCAGCCTCGCCATCGGCCCGAGCGCGCTGCACTGGGACGGACGCGCGCTCAGCGTGGAGATCGACGAATGGACGGTGCCCTGGCCGGGCCGCGTGCGCGGCGTGGTGCGCATCCACCCGCAGGCGCTGAACGACCGCGACCACGCCCTCGACGCCGAAGGCCGCCACCGCTGGCATCCGATCGCGCCCTGCGCCCGCGTCGAGGTCGAGCTGCGCCAGCCCACGCTGCGCTGGGCCGGGCCGGGCTACCTGGACTCGAACCGCGGCGATGCGCCGCTGGAGTCGGCGTTCCGGCGCTGGGACTGGTCGCGCGCCGCCCTCCCCGGCGGCGGCACCGCCGTGCTCTACGACGCCGAGCGCACCGACGGCGGCCGCACGACGCTGGCGCTGGACTTCAACGCGCGCGGCGGCGTGCAGGCCTTCGCGCCGCCGCCGCCGCAGGCCCTGCCCGCCACGCGCTGGGGTGTCGAGCGCGGCACGCGCAGCGAAGGCGCGGCCCATGTGCTGCGCACGCTGGAGGACACGCCCTTCTACGCGCGCTCGCTGGTCGACGCGGCCTGGGCCGGCCGGCGCGCGGTGGCGGTGCACGAGAGCCTGTCGCTGGAGCGCTTCGCGAGCCGCTGGGTGCAGACGCTGCTGCCGTTCCGGATGCCACGGCGCGGCTGAGTCAGGGCGGCGGTGCGTCGCGCCGCTCGCGTTCGCGTTCGCGTTCGCGCTCGCGCGCGATCTCGCGGCGCACCGAGACGAGCTGCCAGATGCCGATGCCGAGCACGACGCCGAGCACGATGAAGGCCTCCAGCGAGGCCAGCAGCGCCGGGCTCATCGCGTCAGGCCGGCGGCCTGCAGCGCGCGGTCGCGGCGCTCGAGCTGCTCGAAGAGTTCGATCACCCGCACCAGCCGCCGGCCGATGTGCCAGGGCGCCGGCGCACGGACCACGCCGCGCTGCGCGGCGGCGGCGACGAGGAAGCGGTTGGCGCGCAGGCAGGGGGGCGGCTGCGCCGGCGCAGCGGGCCGCAGCGCGACGAGCGCGCGCAGCAGCAGCACCGCCTTGCGCCGCCGCGGCACGCGCGCGCGCCGCGCCACCGAATCGAGCCCGCCGCGCACGACCTCGTGGCCGATGTCCGCATAGAGGAAGCGCGCCGCGTTGATGCCCGGCCGGCAGGCCAGCGGCAGCTCGGCGACGCCGGCACCGACGCGCCGGTAGAGCGCGTCGGCCGCGTCGAGCAGGCGCTGCACCACGGCACCGAGCGCCGGGCTGAACACCGGCGCGGCGAGCCAGGCATCGGGGTCGAGACCGGCCTCGCGCAGCCACTGCCGCGGCAGGTAGAGCCGGCCCATCCGCGCGTCCTCGCCGACGTCGCGCGCGATGTTCGACAGCTGCATCGCGACGCCCAGGTCGCAGGCGCGCGCCAGACCGGCGGCGCTGCGCACGCCCATCAGCAGCGCCATCATCGCCCCGACCGCTCCGGCGACGCGCGCGGCGTAGTCCTGCAGTTCGTCGAGGGTCTCGTAGCGGCGGCCGGTGGCATCCCACTCGAAGCCTTCGAGCAGCGCCTCGGGCAGGGTGCGCGGGATCGCATGGCGCGCCACCACGACGGCGAGTGCGCGGTCGGCGATGTGGTCGGCCGGCCGGCCGGCGTAGACGAGGTCGAGCCGCTCGCGCAGCCGCGCCACGGCGCCCGCCTCGCCGCCGAGGTCGACCACGTCGTCGGCCATGCGGCAGAAGGCATAGAGCGCCGACGCCGGTTCGCGCACCGCACGGGGCAGCAGCAGCGAGGCGGCGAAGAAGCTGCGCGAACCGTGCCGCAGCGAGGCGCGGCAGGCCGCGAGGTCGTCGGCGCGCTCAGGCCGGGGCATGGGCGCGGGCCGCGAGCACGGCATCGGCATCGGGGACGACCTTGTCGAGCACGCGCGCCGACGACAGCACGCCCGGCAGCCCGGCCCCCGGATGGGTGCCGGCGCCGACCAGGTAGAGCCGCTCGACTTCCTCGCTGCGGTTGTGCGGCCGGAACCAGGCGCTCTGCGTCAGCACCGGCTCGAGCCCGAAGGCCGCGCCGCGGAACGAGGACAGCCGGTCCTGGAAGTCCTGCGGCGTCAGCAGCCGCGAGGTCACGAGACGCCGCGACAGGCCGGGCAGCAGCGTGGCTTCGAGCCGGCGCTCGATCATGCGGCGGTAGGGCTCGGCCTCGCGCTCCCAGTCGGTGCCGCTCTCCAGGTGCGGCACCGGCGACAGCACGTAGAAGGCATCGCAGCCCGGCGGCGCGAGCGAGGGGTCGGTCGCGGTCGGGCGGTGCAGGTAGAGGCTGAAGTCGCTGGCGAGCAGCTTGCGCTCGAAGATGTCGGTGAGCAGCTCGCGGTAGCGCGGGCCGAGCGCGATGGTGTGGTGGGCGACGTCGGGGTACTGGCCCTGCACGCCGAAGTACCAGACGAACAGGCTCATCGAGTAGCGCGCGCGCTCGATGCGCGCGTCGGTCCAGCGCTTGCGGTGCTCGGGCGCGAGCAGGCGGCGGTAGGTCGTCGCGGAGTCGGCATTCGAGACGACGACATCGGCCGCGAGCGTCTCGCCCGTCGCGAGCCGCACGCCGCTGGCGCGGCCCTGCGTCACGGTGATCTCGTCGACCGCCTGATTGCACAGCACCGCCCCGCCCTGCCGCTCGATCAGCCCGACCAGCCCGCGCACCAGGCTGCCGGTGCCGCCCATCGCGAAGTGCACGCCGAAGCGGCGCTCCAGGAAGGCGATCAGGCAGTACACCGAGGTCGTCGCGAAGGGGTTGCCGCCGACCAGCAGCGACTGGAAGGTCAGCACGACGCGCAGCTTCGGGTCGGTGACATGCTTGCAGGCCAGGCCGTAGACGGTGCGCCAGCCTTCGAGCCTCATCAGCGCCGGCAGCACGCGGACCATGTCGGTCCAGCGGTCGAAGGGCACATCGCCGAGCTGCTCGAAGCCGACGCGGTAGATCGCCTCGCTGGCGGCCAGGAAGCGCTCGTAGCCGTCCACGTCGCGCGGCGCGAGGCGCGCGACCTCGGCGCGCATCGTCGCGGCGTCGCCGCAGTAGTCGAACTGCGTGCCGTCGTCGAAGCGGATGCGGTAGAACGGCGACACCGGGCGCAGCTCGACGTCGTCGGCCAGCCGGCGCCCGGCCAGCGCCCACAGCTCCTCCAGCAGGAAGGGCGCGGTGATCACCGTCGGCCCGGCATCGAAGGTGTAGCCGTCCTGGCGGTAGACGTAGGCGCGGCCGCCGGGCGCGTCGAGCTTCTCCAGCACCGTGACACGGTAGCCGCGCGAGCCCAGTCGCACGGCGGCAGCGAGCCCGCCGAAGCCGCTGCCGATCACCACCGCGTGCGGCCGCGGATCGGACACGCCGGCGGGCGGCGTGCTGCTGCGGGGCTCGAGCGGGACCGTCAACATTCGGCGATCCTACGAGTGTCCACAATTAATGACAACCGCCATCGGCAGGGGCGGTCCGGCGCGCGGCGTCCACGATCAGCGCCGCCACCGTCTCCGGGGCCTCCTCGTGCGCCAGGTGGCCGAGCCCGGGCAGGCGCACCAGCCTGGCCTGCGGCAGCATCGCCAGCACGCGCTCGGCGTGCGACGGCGGCACCGCGAGGTCGCGCTCTGCGACCACCAGCGTCAGCGCCGGCCGCAGGTGCGGCAGGTCGCGCTGCAGCGGCGCGAGGTCCCAGCGCGCCATCATCTGCAGCGCCGCATCGGCATGGCCCGGGTGGCGGATCAGGCGGCCGTACAGCGCGAGGCCGGTCTCGTCGAGGCGCGAGCCGGTCTGCTCGACGAGGCGGCGCACGCGCAGCGGGTCCTCGGCGCCCCAGGCGAACACGCGGGGCAGCACCGGCAGCGCCGCCATCACCCGCGCCGCGGCCGAGAACCAGGGCCCGGCCGGGCCGCCGAAGGGCAGCCAGGCGCCGTTCAGGCTGACCAGCGCGTGCGGCGCGGCAGGGCCGTCGAGGCACAGCCGCGCACCGATCGCCGCACCGGCCGAATGGCCGACGACGATCGCCGGTGCCGCACCGAGCGCGTGAAGCAGCGCGCCGACCGCGGCCGCCATCGCCGGCAGCGCATAGCCGGCCGGCGGCGGCGCCTGGGTGAAGGCGTGACCCGGCAGGTCGGGCGCGATCACGTCGAAGTCGCGCGCCAGCCGCGGCAGCAGCGCGCGCCACGAATGCGTGCCGGCGCCGGTGCCGTGGATCAGCAGCAGCACCGGCCCCCACCCGGCGCGCTGCACGTGCCAGCGCAGCCCGCCGGCGTCGACGAAGCGGCTGTGCTCGCGGTTCGGCCAGTCGCGCCCGTCACGCGCCCAATCCGGGCGGTCGGTCATGCCGGTCTCAGCGCCGCGGCGGCAGCGCAGCGCGCACCGCGAGCGAGAGCTCGCCGGCGCCGGCATGAGGCAGCGGCAGATAGGTCGCGCCGAGCGCCTGGGCCAGTTCGCCCGCCTGGGCCTGGGGTTGCGGCGAGGTGTCGATCAGCAGCGCGGGCGTGCCGGTGGCGCGCAGCAGGCGCGCGGCGGTCAGCGCGTCGTCGAAGGCAGCGGCGCGGCCGGGACGGCCGTCGCGGGCGATGTTGGCGCGGCCGTCGGTCAGCAGCACGACGGCCGGCGTCGCGCCGCGGCGCCGCTCGGCGGCGGCGAGCGCGGCAGCGGCATCGATCGCCGCCGCGAGCGGCGTGCCGCCGCCGCCGGGC
>CAYLKR010000095.1:0-10118 GCA_964384225.1 uncultured Methylibium sp. | reverse complement strand
GTCTGCACGACCTTGTTGTCCATCGTGCCGCCGTGCAGCGGGTGCGGGTGGCAGACGACCAGCAGCGCGGTCGGCGCACCGGCCGGCTCGTCCTGCGCGCAGGCCAGCACGCCGGCCGGGCCGGCAAGCTCGAGGCGTTGCGTGTGGGCGTTCATCGCGCCGCGGCGCGGGCGGTGGAGGTCAGCGCCCCACCTCCGGAGCGAGCCGCAGCCGCTCGACCACCTCGCCCTCGGCGAGGTGCGAGGCGACGATCTCGTCGATGTCCTGCGTGTCCACGTAGCTGTACCAGACACCTTCCGGGTAGACCACCGCCACCGGCCCGCCGGCACAGCGGTCCAGGCAGCCGGCGCGGTTGACGCGCACCTTGCCGGCGCCCAGCAGCCCGGCCTTCTTCGCCTGGGCCTTGCAGTGCGCGAAGGCCGCCTCGGCGGCATGGTCGGCGCAGCAGGCCTCACCGTCGCGCTGGTTCAGGCAGAAGAAGATGTGGCGCTCGTAGTAGCTCATCGTGAGATTGTAGGTTTGACCCTCATTCCTCCCGGGCCGCGAGGCGTCCGACGAGGTAAGCGAGTGTCGCGTAGGGCCACAGCCAGCCCAGCCACTGTGCGAGCCCGTGCAGGTGCACGAAGCGGCCCTGCTCCCAGGCCTGCAGGCTGGCGGCGTAATAGGCGTCCGACGGCGCGCCGTGGATCAGCGCCACCCCGGTGGCGATCACCAGCAGCCCGACCGCGGCCGCGGCACGAACCGGCAGCCACACCGCCAGCAGCGCCAGCCCGCCGGTCATGCCGAGCGCCGGCAGCACCGGCGGCGTGATCCAGCTCAGCGCGTTGTCGGGTCCGAAGTTCAGCCCGGTCGAGACGGTCGTCGCGACGACGCCGAGCAGGAGGGCGCCGGCCAGCGGCACCGCGCGCGACAGCCCCGGCCGTGTGATCGTGTAGGCCAGCAGGCAGGGCGCCAGCAGCCCGGCGACGATCGCCAGCAGCTCGATGCCCGGCGCCAGCGGCACCAGCGCCGGTGCGGCCGGCACGCTCAGCCAGCCGT
Source organism: uncultured Methylibium sp. (assembly GCA_964384225.1). Lineage (GTDB taxonomy): Bacteria > Pseudomonadota > Gammaproteobacteria > Burkholderiales > Burkholderiaceae_C > Methylibium. The sequence continues at coordinate 9,080 of CAYLKR010000095.1, read as the reverse complement.
CCCAGGCCGTGCCCGCCAGCCAACCGGCCGCCGCCTCGCGCGCGCGTCCGAGCACCTGGCCCAGGCCGAAGGGCAGCGGCGGCGGGAACAGCAGCGCCACCGGCCACAGCAGCAGCAGCGTGATGCCGCCGCCATGGCCGTGCAGCAGCCAGCGCTCGCGCCAGCGCTGCCACGCGTCGAACACGCCGAGCGCATCGAGCGCGACCGCCAGCAGCGCGCCGGCCGCGGCACCGGCGCTGTTCAGCTGCCAGTCCAGCACCGAGGGCACGCGCGGCGGCAGGAAGTGCTGGGCCTGCTCGAGGCCGTAGCTCGACGCACTCGCGATCAGGGCCGCGAAGACCAGCGCGACGAGCCGCCCGCCGCCGTCGCGCACCCAGGCGGTGGCCAGCAGCAGGCCGAGCGGCACGTAGGCGAGCAGGTTGACGACGACATCGAAGCGCGCCTGGAAGCGCGGCCGCGGCAGCGCCCAGCCGAAGGCACCGGGCGGCGTCGGCTCCGACCAGCCGCTGAACGGATGCAGGCTCGCGTAGACGACCAGGCACAGGCACACGGCCGCGAGCGGCCAGGCCGAGCTGCGCGGCCGGTTCATCAGAAGGGCTTCACGACCACCAGCACGACGATCGCGATGAAGAGCAGCACCGAGGCCTCGTTGAAGACCCGGAACCAGCGGTGGCTGCGGCGGTTGGCCGACTGCTCGAAGTCGCGCAGCAGCCGGCGACAGACATGGTGGTAGCCGATCACCGCGACCACCAAGGCCAGCTTGACATGCATCCAGCCGCTGCCGCGGCCGATGCCCCAGCCGAGCCACAGCGCGATGCCGAGCAGCAGCGCCGGGATCATCAGCAGCGTCGCGAAGCGGTAGAGCTTGCGGCCCATCAGCAGCAGCCGCTCGCGTTCGGCGTGGCTGTCGGGGGCGACCATCGCGAGGTTCACGAAGATCCGCGGCAGGTAGAACAGGCCGGCGAACCAGCTCGCCACGAACACGATGTGGAAGGCTTTGACCCAGAGCATCGCGACGATTATGTGCGGTGCAGCAGCCATGCGACGGCTGCAAGCCGTTGCCGCGCAGGCTGACTTCGCGCAGCGAAGTCAAGGCGCGCAGCGCCGGCCGGAGATAAAAAAGCCCCGGCCAGGCCGGGGCTCGAAAGCCTGTTCGCTGTCACACGGCAGGCTCCTGCTCAGGGAGGAAAAGCAGGGAATGAACGCCTTGCGACGTATCATTCGCTGACCATCTTAGCAGCCGCGGGCCTGCAGGTCACTGTCTGATACAGGTCCGGCGCCCGGCCCGCGCGCACCCCGCATGAGCCGCTACCCGCAACGTTTTCCCGCCACCCGCGCGCGCCGCTTGCGCCGCGATGCGTTCACACGCGATCTGGTCCGCGAGCACGCGCTCGCCGCGCGCGACCTGATCCTTCCGGTGTTCGTTCTGGAGGGTCGGGATCGCAGCGAGGATGTCGCCTCGATGCCCGGCGTGCAGCGCCTGAGCCTGGACCGGCTGCTGCCCGTCGCGGAGCAGTGCGTCGCGCTCGGCATCCCGGTGATGGCGCTGTTCCCGGTGATCGACGGCGCGAAGAAGACCGAGGACGGCCGCGAGGCGCTGAACCCGGACGGCCTCGTGCCGACCGTCGTGCGCGAGCTCAAGCGCCGCTTCCCGGAGCTCGGGCTGCTGACCGATGTCGCGCTCGACCCCTTCACGACCCACGGCCAGGACGGCCTGATCGACGCCACCGGCTACATCCTCAACGACGAGACGGTCGCGGTGCTGACGCAGCAGGCGCTGGTGCAGGCCGAGGCCGGCGTCGACATCGTCGCACCCAGCGACATGATGGACGGGCGGATCGGCGCGATCCGCGACGCGCTCGAAGCGCGCAAGCTGATCCACACCCGCATCATGGCCTACAGCGCCAAGTACGCGAGCGCCTTCTACGGCCCCTTCCGCGACGCGGTCGGCTCCGCCGGCAACCTCGGCAGGAGCAACAAGAAGGTCTACCAGATGGACCCGGGCAACAGCGACGAGGCGCTGCGCGAAGTGGCGATGGACCTCGCCGAAGGCGCCGACATGGTGATGGTCAAGCCCGGCATGCCCTACCTGGACATCGTGCGGCGCGTGAAGGACGAGTTCCGTGTGCCGACCTTCGCCTATCAGGTCAGCGGCGAGTACGCGATGCTCAAGGCGGCGGCCGCCAACGGCTGGCTGGACCACGATGCGGTGATGCTGGAATCCCTGCTCGCCTTCAAGCGTGCCGGCGCCGACGGCGTGCTGAGCTACTTCGCGCTCGACGCGGCACGCGCGCTGAAGGGCTGATGCGCGTCATTCACCTGCACGAGCAGTTCGCCGAGCTCGGCGCGCTGCCGGCCGAACTGCCGGCGGCGGGCTTCCTGTGGATCAGCAGCGGCCGGCGCGAGTTCGAGGTGCAGGTCGCCGAGCTGCAGGCCGCGCTGCATCGCTGGGGCTGCGGCACCCTGGTCGATCTGCACGTCGCGGACCTGCTGACCAACCAGCTGCCCTCGCAGTACGACTACACCTCCTGGTACGACCTGCTGGTGTTCCGCCGGCTCGCGCCGGGCGTCGGCAGCAGCAGCCTGTTCGTCGACGGAGAGCACGGCACCGCGAGCACCGCGCGCCAGGCGCTGGAGGCGATCGACACCAGCCCGGTCGGCTTCGCCGTCTTCGACCGCGTGCTGCTGACGGTGCACCCGGCCGAGTGCCAGGTGCGCGAGCACTTCATCGGGCGCCTCGGCCAGCTCGGTGCGTCGCCGGGGGCCACCCCCGAGGCGCGCGTCGACGCCAAGGCCATCGCGCCACGGCTGCCGCCCAGCCCGGCCGACCTGATGCTGCGCATCGTCAACCACATGGTCGACGGCTACCTGGACCTGCGCCGCCTGCTCACGCGCCAGCTCGGCTACCTGCAGCAGGAGCTGCTGAACCCGCGCAGCCGCTTCGACAACTGGCACGCGCTGCTCGACGCGCGCAATGCGCTGCACCAGCTCGAGGACACCTGCGAGGACCAGCGCAGCGCGATCCAGGAGTGGATCGACGCGCTCGACGAATGGCCGCCCGAGACCAGCCCCCAGGGCCAGCGCGAGCACGAGCTGCTGCGCGTGCGCTCGCGCGACGTGCTCGAGCACATCGAGCGCGTGCTCGGCCATGTGCGGCGCCTGGAAACCTCGGCGGAGAGCGCGGTGCAGATGCACTTCTCGGCGCTCAGCCACCGGACCAACGACATCATGCGCACGCTGACGGTGCTGACCGCGGTGTTCATGCCGCTGAACCTGATCACCGGCTTCTTCGGCATGAACTTCGACTTCCTGCCGCTGGTGCACAGCACCACCGGCATCTGGGTGACGACGCTGGTGATGGTGGCGGTGGCGGTGGCGCTGCTGGCCTACTTCCGCCGCAAGCGCTACCTCGGCCGCAGCCGCTAGCCGGCTAGCCCGCCGCCACGCGCGCCACCCAGGTCTCGAAGGCCGACCCCGGCAGCGGCGGGCTGACGGCCTCGCCCTGCAGCTCGTCGCAGGCCTCGCCGGCCAGGAAGGCGCGCTGGGCCTCGGTCTCCACGCCTTCGGCGATGACGGTGATGCCCAGGCTGCGTGCCATCTGGATGATCGCGCGGGCGATGGCCACCGAGTCGCGCTCGTCGGGCAGGTCGGTGACGAAGGAGCGGTCGATCTTCATCTTGTCGATCGGCAGCGCCTTGAGGTGGGCGAGCGAGGAGTAGCCGGTGCCGAAGTCGTCGATCGACAGGCGCACGCCGAGCGCCTTGAGCTGCTCGAGCCGGCGGCTCATCTCGGGCAGGTCTTCCATCAGCATGCGCTCGGTGAGCTCGAGCTCGAGCAGTTCACCGGGCAGCCGGGCCTCGGCGAGCACCTGCTCGACGCTGGCGACGAAATCCGGCGCCTGGAACTGCAGCGTCGACAGGTTGACGGCCACCGGCACGCCGTCCAGCCCGGCGTCGGACCAGCGCCGCGCCGCGCGCGCCGCCTCGCCGAGCACCCAGCGGCCGAGGCCGATCATCAGCCGTTGCCGCTCGGCCAGCGGGATGAAGACGTCGGGCCCGAGCAGGCCGCGCGTCGGGTGCTGCCAGCGCACCAGCGCCTCGGCGCCGACGAGGCGGCCGTCGGCGGCGCGCACCTGGGGCTGGAAGTGCAGCACGAACTCGCCGCGCTCGAGCGCCTGGGCCAGCTCGCCTTCCATCACGAGCGCGTCGTAGGCCGAGGTGGCCATCGTGGCGTCGAAGAACTGGAAGGTCGCGCGACCGCGCGACTTGGCCAGGTACATCGCGGTGTCGGCATGCTTGATCAGCTCGGCCGAGGTCGCGCCGTCGTCGGGGTACATCGCGATGCCGATCGAGGGCGTGACCGAGATCGGCCGACCCTCGACGCGCAGCGGCACCTCGATCGCGGCGAGCAGCTTGCGCGCCACGTCGGCGGCGTCGTCGGGACGCGTCGAGCCGGACAGCAGCACCATGAACTCGTCGCCGCCGAAGCGCGCGACGAGGTCGGTGGCGCGCAGGACGCCGGTGATGCGCCGCGCGACAGTCTGCAGCAGCGCGTCGCCGGCGAGGTGGCCGAGCGAGTCGTTGACGCGCTTGAAATGGTCGAGGTCGATGAACAGCAGCGCGAGCTCCTGCTCGCCGGCGCCGGCCAGCGCCATCAGGTGGTCGAGCTGCTCCATGAACGACACGCGGTTCGGCAGGCCGGTGAGCAGGTCGTGGTGGGCGAGGTGGTGGATGCGTGCCTGCGCCGCATGCCGGTCGCGCAGGTCGCGCACGATGGTCATGCGATGGCGCTCGCCGTTGCGCTCCATGGTGCGCACGATGAACTCGACCGGGATGCGGCGGCCGCTCTTGTCGACGATCGCGCTCTCGTAGGCGGTCTCCAGGCCCTGGGTCATCACCGAGACGACCTTGGGCACCTGGTCGGGCGCGATGAAGTCGAGGTTGCGGCGGCCGAGCATCTCCTCGAGCGCGTAGCCGGTCAGCGCGCAGGCCGGCGCGTTGGCGTCGGTGATGATGCCGTCCTTGTGGAAGACGATGCCCTCGGCGCTCGCCTCCATGAACTTGCCGAGGCGCTCCTCGGACTCGCGCACCGCGCGCTCGGCGAGGCGGTGGCGGGTGATGTCGGAGATCAGCACGAAGCAGGCGATCACCGTGCCGCCGGCATCCAGGTGCGGCAGCAGGTCGACCTCGATCCAGCGCGGGCTGCCGTCGCCGCGCTCGAGCTGGCGCTCGTAGCGGGCGCTGCGGCCTTCCTTGACGACGATGTCCACGTAGGGCTGGATCTGCTGCCAGGCCGGCTCGCCGATGACCTCCCAGGTGTGCAGGCCGATGATCGAAGCCACGTCGCGGCCGAAGGTCTGCGCGTAGCGCTTGTTCGCGAACAGGCAGCGGTTGTCGGCCGCGCGGTAGTAGGCGATCAGCGCCGGCACGCTGTCGGCCAGCAGCCGGAACTGCTCGGCCTGCGCGCGCGCCGCCAGCTCGGCCCCCTTGGCGGCGGACACGTCGTGCAGCAGGCAGATCCAGTAGCCGCCGCCGTCGGGAAGTTCGCGCTCGGGCGGCTGCCAGCGGGCTGCGCAATCGACCCAGCGCGCGGGCTCGCCCTCGGCGCCCGCCAGCTGGAGCTGCAGCGAGAACGCCGGCCCTCCGCGCAACGCCGCCGTCAGCGCCGCCAGCGATGCCGGCACCAGCAGCCGCTGCCAGCCCCGCCCGCGGGCGGCCTCGGCGCCGAGGCCGCTGTAGTCGATGAAGGCGCGGTTGACACGCAGGGCCGCGGCGTCGGGGGACAGCAGCAGCATCATGCTGGGCAGCGTGTCCCACAGCGACAGGTCGCCACCGTCCGCAGGAAGGGCCGGTGCCTGCGCCGCGGTGCGCACGCTCATCGCTGCCATGGACCATCATAGCGGCGGGCCACCCGAGGCGGCGAGCCTCGCGAGCGGCTCAGCGCGGCGCGGCGGCCTCCGTGGCGACCTCGCGCGCGAGGCACAGGTCCTCCCAGGCACGCGCCTTGTCGGGCAGGTTGCGCAGCAGGTAGGCCGGGTGGTAGGTCACGACCACCGGCACGCCCTCGTAGCGGTGCACCTGGCCACGCAGCTTTCCGATCGCGGCATCGGTGCCGAGCAGCGTCTGCACCGCGAAGCGGCCCATCGCGAGGATCAGCCGCGGGCGTACCAGCGCCACTTGGCGCTTCAGGAAGGGCGCGCACTGCGCCACCTCCTCGGGTTGCGGATTGCGGTTCACCGGCGGCCGGCACTTCAGCACGTTGGCGATGAAGACCTGGCGCGCCGGGTCGTCGGGTTCAGTGGGCGCTCGGCCCAGGCCGACGGCGCGCAGCATGCTGTCGAGCAGCTGGCCGGCGGCGCCGACGAAGGGCTCCCCGACGCGGTCCTCCTGCTCGCCGGGCGCCTCGCCGACGATCATCCAGTGTGCGCGCTCGTGGCCGACGCCGAACACCGTGTGGCGCCGGCTGCGGCACAGCCCGCAGGCGGTGCAGCCGGCCACCGCCTCGCGCAGCGCCGGCCAGTCCATCGCCTCGACCCCGAGGGGGCGCGCGCCGCGTTCGGCGCCCTGTGCGGCGGCCTCGCGCTGCGGGGCCGCAGACCGGTCCGGTGCGCCGCCCGGCGTCTCGGCGGAAGGGCCGGGAGGGCGCGCCACCACGCCGTCTGGACGGACATCGGGCCAGAGCCGGATCCCCATCTCGGCGAGCATCGCCCGCTGGCGCTCGGTCCAGCTCATGCGCCCTCCCGCGACGGCAGCGCGAGGCTCATCACCACGGCGTCCTCGCGCGATCCGGCGGGCGCCGGGTAGTAGCCGCGGCGCCGGCCGATGTCGGCGAAGCCGTAGCGCTCGTAGAGGTGGCGCGCGCGCGCATTCGACTCGCGCACCTCCAGCCAGAGCTGCAGCGCGCCACGCTGGGTGCCCAGCCGGCACAGCGCGTCGAGCATGAAGCGCGCATGGCCGGCGCCCTGCAGCGCCGGCGTGACGGTCAGGTTGAGCAGGTGCAGCTCGTCGACGCCCATCATCGCGACGAGGTAGCCCGCCAGCACGCTGCGCGACCCCTGCGGCACGAACAGCGCCTGCATCTCGTAGCCGGCGTGCAGCGAGTCGGCGAAGTTGCCGCGCGTCCAGGGGAACTCGTAGGCGGCGCGCTCGACCAGCAGCACGGCGTCGAGGTCGGCCTCGCGCATCGGCAGCAGCGCGCGCTCGGCGGGGCGGACGACGGCGTTCATGACGACACCCCGACCGCCGGGCACGGCGGCCGCCCCTCCGCGAGGGGCGCGCCTTGCGTGGGGCGGCCCGGCGCTGCAGCGCTCATGCCACGCGCTGCGCCGCGGCGGCGGCGCGTTCGGCGGTGGTCTGCGCGACCTTGTCGCGCACGTACAGCGGCAGCGCCTCGGCGGCGTCGAGCCGTTCGCCGCGCGCCCAGGCCGCGCGCGCCAGGGCCAGCAGGGCCGGCGCGGTGGGCGCGGCATCGGGCCAGCCGCGGCCGGTGCGCCCGGCCCAGGCGTCGGCATGGGCGGCGAGCGAGCTGCCCGCCACCTCGCCCTGTGCCACCAGCGCCAGCGCGCCGGGATCGTGCAGCGCCGGCGCGGCCAGCGTCTGCCAGCCCAGAGCGGTGTGGCGGTAGTGCGCCGCATAGGCCTCGCCCATGCGCGCGTCCACCGCTACCCACAGCTCGTCGGCTGCGCCGCGACGGCGCGCGTCCTCGGCCACCGCCATCAGCGTGTCGAGCGCCAGCACCGGCAGCCCGGCACCGAGCGCCAGCCCCTGGGTCACCGCGCAGGCGGTGCGCACGCCGGTGAAGGCCCCGGGGCCGCGGCCGAAGCCGATCGCGCCCAGCTCCCGCAGCGCCACCCCGGCCTCTTCGAGCAGGCCGAGCAGCGCCGGCAGCAGCGCCGCGGAGGCCTGGGCACCGCCGGGCAGCGCGCGCTCCCAGGCGCGCGCCCCGGCGGCAAGGCCGAGGTGCAGCGTCTCGGTGGCGGTGTCGAGCACCAGCAGCGGCGGGGTCGGGATCACGGCGAGGGGATGTCGGGCGGGCCGCCAGTCTAGGGCCTGTTCACGGGTGCGTTGGGGGCGCCTCGTATCATCGTTTCGATGAGGGTCTCGACATTGCGCTGGGCCTGCGCGGCCCTGGCCGCCGCGCTGGCGCTGCCGGCCTCGCCGGCCGGTGCGCAGCCGGCCGGCGCCACGCTGCCCGCCGCCGTGCAGGCCGAGCTGGAGCGCGCACGGCTGCCCGCCGACGCGCTGGTGGTCTGGGTCGCGGAGCTGGCTGCCGCGCCGCAGGCGCCGCGGCTCGCGCACCGCGCCGAGGTGCCGGTGAACCCGGCCTCGCTGATGAAGCTGTACAGCACCGGCGCGGCGCTGGAGCTGCTCGGCCCGGCCTGGACCTGGACCACGCCGCTGCTGTCCACCGGCCCGCTGGAGGACGGCGTGCTGCGCGGCGACCTCGCGATCCAGGGCCGCGGCGACCCGTCGCTGTCGATCGAGCGCACCTGGCTGATGCTGCGCGAGCTGCGCCAGCGCGGCGTGCGCGAGGTGCAGGGCGACATCGTGCTCGACGGCAGCGCCTTCGGGCTGGAGGCGCGCGACCCCGGCGCCTTCGACGGCGAGCGCCACCGGCCCTACAACGTCCAGCCCGACGCGCTGCTGCTGAACCTGAAGTCGATCACGCTGACCTTCGTGCCCGAGCCGGCGCGCGGCGTCGCGCGCGTGGTCGCCGACGTGGCGCTGGCCGGCGTGCAGGTCGACGCGAGCGTGCCGCTGACCCCAGGCGGCTGCGGCGACTGGCGCGGCGGCCTGAAGGCCGACTTCGATGACCCGGCGCGGCTGCGCTTCGCCGGCGGCTACCCGCTGGCCTGCGGCGAGCGCCGCTGGCCGATCGCCTACACCGAGCCGGCGAGCTACAACGCCCGACTGGTCGATGCCGCGTGGCGCGAACTCGGCGGGCGCGTCAGCGGCCGGGTGCGCAGCGGTGCGGCCCCGGCCGGTGCGACCCTGCTGTTCGAGACCGCCTCGCCACCGCTCGCGACGGTGGTGCGCGACATCAACAAGTTCAGCAACAACGTGATGGCCCGCCAGCTCTTC
>CAYLKR010000094.1:0-10122 GCA_964384225.1 uncultured Methylibium sp. | reverse complement strand
GCGCCTGCTCGTAGACCGCGATGCCCATGTCGTTGAGCATCGAGACGATGGCCTCAAGGATCTCGGCCTCGATCAGCTTCTCGGGCAGGTGGTCGTTGATCTCCTGGTGCGTCAGGAAACCCCGGGTCTTGCCCATCTTGATGAGCGTCTTCAGCTCTTGGCGGCGCTTGGCGACCTCTTCCTCGGTCAGCGCGTTCTCGTCGAGCCCGAACTCGCGCATCAGCGCGCGCTCCTTCGCGCGGCTGACCTTCATGCGCAGCGGCTTGGCCTTGGCCTTGTCCTCGCCGCCCTCGTCGGCCTCGACCTCGCCTTCGAGTTCGGCCTCGACGTCGCCGATGTCCTCGTCGAGCATCGGCGCCTCGGCCTTCGCCGGGCCCTTGCCGCTCGGGCGACCCGCCTTGCCCTTGGGCTCGGGCGCCGCCTTGGCGCCGGCCTTCGCCGCGGGCTTGGCGGCCTTCGCCGCCGGCTTAGCGGCCGCCTTGGCAGGCAGCTCCTTGGCGGCTTTGGACGCCGGCTTGGCAGCGGCCGCCTTCGCGGCGGGCTTGGCCGGCGCGGCCTTGGGCGCGGGCGCGGCGGTCTTGCTGCTCTTGGCGGCGGGGGCGGGCTTCTTCGCGGTCATGCGATTCCTTGGACGGCGGTTTCTGGGGAGTCCGAAGGCCGGACGCCGGCAGCGCGCCCCGGCTCGCGCGGGCGCGCGAGGGTGGAGCGGGCGGTCGCAAGGCGTGGGCGGGGCCTCGCAACGGCGGCGTCGGCGGGCAAGTTCGCGTGAGAGTCCGTACGGTGCAGCCCTTGCGGGTAGGTGTGGCCAAAGGGGGACCCGTGTCGCGGGTGGCCGGGGCCCGGAGGTGCTGCGCTCACTCTTGCCGCATCTGACAAACGGTGGATTATCGGCGAAGCGGCCGCTCCCGTCAAAGTCAGGGGCCGGGGCTTTGACGCCGCCCCGGGACCTTGCGACACTTCCGCCTCACCACAGCCGGCGGGACGCCGGCTGCCCCATCCACCGACACGAGGAGACGACCATGCATCAGACCGATCTTGCCGCCCCCGCGTCGGCCGCCGCCTGAGTTCAGGCGCCCCCCGCACCGAGCATTCCGCCCCGACGGCGTGATCCCGGTTCGCTGACCGCCCCGGCTCCGGCCGCGGTCGACCCCCGAAGCCCATCGACGCCGCGCCACGCGCGGCAACTAGGCGCGTTCGTGCGCGCCGCCTTCGAGAGTCCGAATCGATCATGTCCTTCACCGATCCCGAGGTCTTCCCTGCGGCGCTGCGCCGCATCGGCTGGCGGAACGCTCTGGCGCCGGCGCTCGCCGCCGCCGGAGACGACGCCGGGAACCTGCACCTGCTGCGCCTGACCGAGGTGCACCGCAGCCAGCTGCGCGTGCACGACGGCATGGCCGAGCACCGGGCCCGTGCGTCGCCGGTCCTGGTGCGCCAGCTCGAGGCCGATGGCAGCGCGCTGGCCGTCGGCGACTGGCTGCTGTGCGCCGGCGAATCCGACGGCGCGCTGTGGGCGCGACAGCGGCTCGCGCCGCTGAACCACATCGTGCGGCGCGACGCCGACGGCCGTCGCCACCCCGTGGTGAGCAACGTCGACACGGCGCTGTTCGTCATGGGGCTGGACGCCGACTACAACCCGCGCCGGCTCGAGCGCTACCTGCTGCTGGCGCATGGGGCGCGGGTCGCGCCGGTCGTCGTGCTGACCAAGGCCGACCTGGTGGCGCCCGATCCGGCGATGCGCGAGGCCCTGGTCGCCGACGAGACCGAGGCCCTGCGCGCGCGCATCGGCACGCAGATCCCGGTGCTGGCGGTCGACGGCACCTCGCCCGAGGCTGCTCTGGCGCTCGCGCCCTGGCTGCTGCCGGGGCAGACGGTGGTGCTGCTCGGCTCGTCGGGTGCCGGCAAGTCGACGCTGACCAACACACTGGCCGGCCTGTCGCTGCAGGACACCGGTGCGGTGCGCACCCACGACAGCCGCGGACAGCACACGACCACCGCGCGCACGCTGCACCGCCTGCCCGGCGGCGCCTGCGTGATCGACACGCCGGGGCTGCGCGCGCTGCGGCCCGACCTCGACGAGGCGACGCTCGCGCAGGGTTTCGGCGACATCGACGCGCTGGCGCTACGCTGCCGCTTCCGAGACTGCCGCCATGGCGACGAGCCGGGCTGCGCGGTGCGCGAGGCGGTCGCACCCGACCGGCTGCGCAACTTCCACAAGCTGCAGCGCGAGCTGAAGCGCGACACGATGACGGTGCTGGAACGCCAGCGGCAGATCGCCGAGTGGAAGGCGCGCGGCCGCGCCGGGGCGCAGCGCTCGAAGCAGAAGCGCGCCGGCGGCTAGGCTTCGCGCACGTCGGTCACGGGCCGCGACCCGAAGTCCTCGCGCCGCAGCAGCGCGAGCAGCTTCGCGGCGGCCGTGGCGGGCGTGTCGAGCTGGCCTTCGGTCTTCAGCCGGACAAAGAATTCATGGTCCGGGAAGCCCTCGGGCCCACTGGCGCGCAGGCGGGCCTGCATGTCGGTGTCGATCACGCCGGGGGCGACCGAGGCAACGCGCGCGCCGTCCAGGGCCATCGCACGGGCCGCATGGTCGAGCCCGGCCTTGACCGCGCAGTAGGCGGCCTGGCCGGCCATCGGGCGCCGGCCTAGGCCGGAGGACACATGCAGCACGCGACGGTCGGCACGCCAGCCGCGCGTCGCCCGCAGGAAGGCGCCGGCCAGCAGCAGCGGTGCCTCGAGACCGACGCGCAGGACGCGCGACAGTTCATCGGGGCCGATGGTCTCCAGCGGCCCGGCGCTCGGGATCAGGGCCGCGTTGTTGATCAGCGTGGCGCTGACGAAGCGCTGCGCATCGATGCCGCCCAGCCAGGCCTCGAGCCGCGCAGCCACCGGCAGCGGTTCGGCCAGGTCGGCCGGCCACTGCTCGACCGTCGCGCCGGCCGCCACGGCCCGCGGGGCAAGACCCGCATGCTCCCCGCGCGACAGCCCGAGCAGCGTGACCCCCGGCGCGAGCAGCTGCTCGGCCAGCGCCGCGCCCAGGCCGCGCGAGGCGCCGGTGACGATGTAGAGGCTCTCGTTCATGGTCCGCCCTCCGCGGCTTGCGGCGAGCGCAGGTGTTCGCGCCGCGCCAGTTCAGGGAACAGTTTCATCCACAAGCCGGCCACCGCGATGCTGCCGATCCCGCCCAGCACCACCGAGCCCACCGGCCCGAGCAGCGCCGCCGTCGCGCCCGACTCGAACTCGCCGAGCTGGTTGCTCGCGCCGATGAAGATCGAGTTGACCGCGCTGACGCGGCCGCGCATCTCGTTCGGCGTCTCGAGCTGCACCAGCGACTGGCGGATCACGACGCTGATCATGTCGGCCGCGCCGGCGACGGCGAGCGCCGCGAGCGACAGCCAGAACCAGGTCGACAGCCCGAAGACCAGCGTCGCCGCGCCGTAGACCGCGACCGCGGCGAACATCCGCGGCCCCACGCGCGTGGCGATCGGCCAGCGTGACAGTACGACCGACATCGCCAGCGCACCGGCCGCCGGCGCCGCGCGCAGCAGGCCCAGGCCCCAGGCGTCGACGTGCAGGATGTCCTTCGCGAACATCGGCAGCAGCGCCGTCGCGCCGCCGAGCAGCACCGCGAACAGGTCCAGCGAGATCGCGCCCAGCACGACCGGCCGCGCGCGGATGAAATGCACCCCGGCCAGCAGCGTGGCCACCGACACCGGCTCGGTGCTGCGCGGCACCGGCGCATGGCGCACGCCGAGGTAGAGCGCGAGCGCCAGCACGAACAGCGCGCCGCACACCGCGTAGACCAGCGCCGCGCCGCCGACGAAGAGTACGCCGCCGAGCGCCGGCCCCCCGATGATCGCCGCCTGCATGCCGGCCGAGCTGAAGGCGATCGCGCGCGGCAGCACACGCTCGGGCACCAGCAGCGGCACGAGCGACTGCTGGGCCGGCATCTGGAAGGCCTTGGCCGCGCCGATCGCGAGCGACAGCCCGAGCAGCAGCCCGCGGCTGGCCCAGCCGCCGAGCGCGGCGGCCAGCAGCAGCGCGACCACCGCGACCTGCACGGCCATGCAGGCCGCGAGGATCAGCCGGCGCTCGTGGCGGTCGGCCACGTGCCCGGCCCACAGCACCAGCAGCAGCGCCGGGCCGAACTGGTAGAGCCCGACGAGGCCGAGGTCCCAGGCGCTGCCGGTCAGCTCGTACATCTGCCAGCCGATCGCGACCATCAGCATCTGGTTGGCCGAGGTCGCGGCCAGGCGGCCGCACCAGAAGCGGATGAAGGCGGGGAAGTCGCGCAGCGGCTGCGCAGCCGTGGAACTCAAGGGCAGTTGCACCCGGAGTCGAACACCACGCGCCAGACACCCGGCGCCTCCAGCCGCCACACCGACTTGAAGCGTGCGACCGGCTTGCCGTCCGGCCCGCGCACCGGGCCGGTGGAGAAGGCTAGCGTGCCCGAGTCGAGCACCTCGACCTGGTCCGGCTCCCAGGAGAAGGGCGCCGCGGGCTGCTCGAAGAAGCGCTTCCAGCCGGCCGCCACCGCGGCCTTGCCGCGCAGCGCGGGCTTCTCGTTGAAGAACACCGCCTCGTCGGCGAGGAAGGACGCGAAGGCCGCGTGGTCGCGGTCGGCCATGGTCTGGGCGAAGGCGCGCTCGGCGGCGGTCACCTGGGCGGCGAGGGCGTGGCGGTCGGGCATCGGGGGTGTGGTGCAGGCGGCCGCGCCGGCCGCCGCGGCGATCAGCAGGGCACGGCGGGCGAGCGGGGCGGGGGGCATGGCGGCCTCGACGCAGGCGTTGGGTCGGGCGATGTTAAGCCGCTCACTCCCGAGTGCACCGCCGCCGCCCTCCCGCCGGGCCGAGTCCGCGCGGGCGTTCAGAACGGCGCTTCGGCGTCGACGCGCAGCGGCGCACCGGTCGCCGGGTGCATGAAGGCCAGCCCGCTCGCATGCAGCAACAACCGCGGGGCCGCCGGTCGCTCGGGGCCGTAGAGCCGGTCGCCGACGATCGGGTGACCGATCGCCGCGAGATGGACGCGCAGCTGGTGGGTGCGGCCGGTCAGGGGCTCGAGGTCGAGGCGGCTCGTCGCCGCGTCGCCGGCCAGAACCCGCCAGCGCGTCAGCGCCGGCTGGCCGTCGGGGTCGATGCGGCGGCGAGGCCGCTCGGGCCAGTGCAGGCCGATCGGCAGCCCGATCTCGCCGGCGTCGCCGTCCGGCCGGCCGTGGACGATGGCGGTGTAGCGCTTGACCACCTCGCGCCGCTCGAAGGCGCGGCCGAGGGCACGCTGCGCGGCGCCATCCAGCGCGAACACCATCAGCCCCGAGGTCGCCTCGTCGAGCCGGTGCACCGTCAGCGCCTGCGGCCAGCGCCGCTGCAGGCGCGCGATCAGGCAGTCCTGCTTGTCGGGGCCGCGGCCGGGCACCGCCAGCAGGCCGGCGGGCTTGTCGACGACGAGCAGCGCCGCGTCGGCATGCAAGACCGCGATGTCGAGGTCGCTCAGGCGGCCACCACGATCGGGAAGTCGGCCGTCAGCCCGCTGGTGCCGGCGATGAAGGGGCGTGTCAGCGCGGCGCGGTCGGCCGGATCGCGCAGGCTGCGCCACAGGCCGTCGCGTTCGTTGCCGGGGTCGCCTTCGACGTAGAGCTGGGTCGTCAGCAGCTCGCGCGGTCCGAGCCTGAGCTTGACGTGGATGTGCGGCGTGCGCCCCGGATAGGCCACCGGCCGCAGCGTGCGGAAGCGGTAGCGGCCGTCGGCGTCGGCCAGCGCGCGGCCCCAGCCCTGGAAGTCGGGATCGGCGATGCCGCCGCGGTCGAGCGGGTGGTGGTAGCGGCCGGCCCCGTCGCACTGCCAGATCTCGACCGCCGCGCCGGCCAGCGGCCGGCCGTCGAGGTCGACCACGCGGCCCCCGAGCGTTACCGGCACGCCGCCGCGCACGCGGCGCACGCCGTTGGCGAGCAGGTCGGCGTCGCCGTCGGCAGGAAGCTCGACCGGGTAGAACGGGCCTTCGGTCTGCGCCGGCGTCGGCCGCAGCGCGGCCGGCGCGGCGGCACGCGCGCCGGTCCAGACGACGGGCATCGCGATCAGCGCGGCGGTGCCGGCGCGCAGCAGGCGGCGGCGGAACGGTTCGGCGGGCTGGGCGGACATCGGTACCTCGCGGTTAGCAGATCGGCAGCGGCCATCGTAGCCCTGCGCGGCCGGCTACATGCGGACACAGCGCCGGGCCCCCTTCGCGCACCACAATCCGCGCTCGACCGGAGCATGCAGGGACCATGACCAACATCCACCTCGTGGGCGGCGAGAAGGGCGGCGTCGGCAAGTCGGTCGTCGCGCGGCTGCTGGCGCAGTACCTGATCGACCGCGAGCTGCCGTTCATCGCCTTCGACACCGACCGATCGCACGGCGCATTGCTGCGCTTCTATGCCGATTACGCGGCCCCGATGCCGGTCGACAGCACCGACGCGATGGACGAGATCGTCGAGGCCGCGGTCGATGTGCCCGGCCGCCGCATCCTGGTCGACCTGGCGGCACAGACGCAGGCGCCGCTGGTCGCCTGGATCGACGAGTCCGGCGTGCTCGAGCTGCAGCAGGAGGTCGGCCTGGCCTTCGTGTACTGGCACGTGATGGACTGCGGCCGAGATTCGGTGGACCTGCTGCGCGGGCTGCTCGACCGCTTCGGCAGCCGGCTGCAGTACCGCCTGGTGCGCAACGAACTGCGTGGCGAGGACTTCGCGCTGCTCGACGCCTCCGGCCAGCAGGCCCGGGCCGAGGCGCTGGGCGCGCGCGTGCTGCGCCTGCGCCACCTGCACGACGGCGTGATGCAGAAGATCGACGCGCACAGCGCCAGCTTCTGGTCGGCCCAGAACCAGGCCGACAAGGACGCCACCGGCCTCGGGCTGATGGACCGGCAGCGCGTGAAGGTCTGGTTGCGCGAGGCCTACCGCGAGTTCGACGGCGCCGACGTCTGACGCGGGTTTACCCGGGGCGTCGAAGGCCGAGCGGCTGCATCGCGGCGGGCGTGCTGCTAGAGTCGTTTGCGCGTGAACGACCGCCGGCTGCCCGTCACGGCATCGGCCCGGGGTCGTGCGCGCACCCGGGGCCCTGATCGCAGAACCTGCGTCGTTGCGGAGTCGTCTTGATGCATTTCCTGTCTGTTGTCCTTGCGCGTGCGGTCGGCGCCGGCCTGCTCACGCTGTGCGGCCTGGCGGCGCTGCCGGCCTTGGCGGCGCCCGGCGGCCTGCCGACGAACGTGGCCCACACCGATTCCTCGCCCGAGTGGGAGAAGCTGCGCGCCGCGCTGTTCAAGGACCGGCCGATCGAGGTCGCGGACGCCAAGGTCGAGCTCCAGGTGCCGCTGCGCGCCGCCTACGGCGCCGCGGTGCCGGTCAAGGTGGTATCGCGCATCCCGCAGAAGCCAGAGCTCTACGTCAAGCGGATGTACGTCGTCGTCGACATGAACCCGTCGCAGCTCGCCGGGACCTTCGAGCTGACGCCCGAGCTGGGCCAGGCCGACTTCGAGATGCGCCTGCGCGTCGACCAGTACAGCCACATCCGCGTCGTCAACGAGCTGAGCGACGGCACGCTGCACATGGCCTCGCGCTACGTGAAGACCTCCGGTGGCTGCTCGGCGCCGCCGAACCGCAGCCCGCTCAGCGAGATCGGCAAGACCGCGTTCAAGCTGCCCGAGGGCGTGAAGATGAACGGCCTGACCGCTGCCGACGTGCGCGTCACCCATCCCAACGACACCGGCTTCGAGCTGAACAACCAGACGGTGATGTTCATCCCGCCGCACTTCGTTCGCTCGATCAAGGTCAGCTACGGTGAGCGCAAGCTCTTCGATGCCGACATCGACTTCTCGATCAGCGAGAACCCGCAGTTCCGCTTCCACTTCGTGCCCCAGGGCCCCGGCGTGCTGAAGGCCGAGGTCGAGGACTCGAAGGAGCAGCGCTTCCAGGGTACGCTGGCGGTCCAGTGAGGGCGCTGCTGCTGGCCGTCGCGCTGTGGCTGCCGGGCTGGGCCGCCGCGGCCGGCCTGCCGGCGGCCTACGGCGCGGTCGTGATCCAGCCGACCGGCGCCCCGGACCGCGCCGAGTTCGACCTCAACCCGGTGGCCGAGCGGGCGCGCCGCGAGGGCAAGCGCCTGTACGTCTACCTCGGCGCCGACGACTGCCGCTTCTGCCGGCGCTACGAAGCCTTCCTCGACAAGCATGCGGCCGAGCTGCTGCCGCACTTCCAGCGCGACTACGTGATCGCCGACCTGCGCAGCTCGCTGAAGGTGCTGGCGCGGCAGGTCCACATCAAGATCGGCGCGGCGAGCCGCAGCTACACCGAGTTCCAGCAGGCCATCGGCGACGAACGCGCCCGGCTGCTGGTCTACCCGAACATCTGGATCCTCGACGCCGACGGCAAGCCGCTGATGCAGATGCCCTCGGGCGCCGGCACCTTCGAGACCGTGCCCGAGCAGATCGAGATCCTGCAGCTCGTGCAGTAACCCGCCTCGCGGCAGGCGGCGGCTTCGGCTAACCTCCCGCCCTCGCGTCGCCCACCCCCGGCGTCGCGGACCCCCCGGCCACCGCCTGGAGCCCCCTTGCTCGCGTATTTCGAGAAGAAGCTGCATCCCTACCCGGATGCCGACCCCGCGCCGCCGCCGCGCGGCCTGCTGCCCTTCGTGTGGGCCTGCACGAAGGGCTCGCGCGGCTTCATCCTCTGGATGACGCTGCTGACCGCGGCGATCGGCGCCTTCGAGGCGCTGCTGTTCGGCATGCTCGGCAGCATCGTCGACTGGCTCGGCGCCACCGACCCGGCGCGCCTCTGGGACACGCGGCGCACCGAGCTGCTGCTGCTCGCCGGCATCCTGGTCGCCAGCCCCGTGCTGGTGGCGCTGCAGGCGCTCTACAAGTACCAGACGCTGTTCGCCAACTTCCCGATGCTGCTGCGGTGGAACTTCCACCGCCTGATGCTCGGCCAGAGCCTGGCCTTCTACCAGGACGAGTTCGCCGGCCGCGTCGCGACCAAGGTGATGCAGACCGCGCTGGCGGTGCGCGACGTGATGCTGATCGTCACGGACATCCTGATGTTCGTCGTGATCTATTTCGTCACGTTGACCGTCGTGGTCGGCGGCTTCGACCGCTGGCTGCTGCTGCCCTTCCTCGGCTGGCTCACGCTGTACGTCGCGACGCTGTGGTACTTCGTGCCGCGCCTGGGCAAGGTCGCGCAGCAGCAGGCCGACGCGCGCTCGCTGATGACCGGCCGCATCACCGATGCCTACACGAACATCACGACCGTCAAGCTGTTCTCGCACGCGCAGCGCGAGTCCGGCTATGCGAAGAGTGCGATGCAGGAGTTCATGCAGACCGCCTATGCCCAGATGCGGCTGGTGACCGGCTTCGAGGTCGTCAACCACCTCCTGAGCATGGCGCTGATCATGGCCACGGCCGGCGCCACGCTGCTGCTGTGGGTGCGCGGCGAGGTCGGCGTCGGTGCGGTGGCAGCGGCCACCGCGATGGCGCTGCGCCTGAACGGCATCTCGCACTGGATCATGTGGGAGATGGCCTCGCTGTTCGAGAACGTCGGCACGGTGCAGGACGGCATGAACACGCTGTCGAGGCCGCACGCGGTGGTCGACCGGCCGGACGCGGTGCCGCTCGCCGTGACGCGCGGCGAGCTGCGCTTCGAGGACGTGCGCTTCGCCTACGGCGGCAAGAAGACGGTGCTCGACGGGCTGACGATGACGGTCGCGCCGGGCGAGAAGATCGGTCTGGTCGGCCGCTCGGGTGCCGGCAAGAGCACCATCGTCAACCTGCTGCTGCGCTTCTACGACCTGGAGTCGGGCCGGGTGCTGATCGACGGCCAGGACATCGCGGCCGTCACCCAGGACAGCCTGCGCGCGCAGATCGGCATGGTGACGCAGGACACCTCGCTGCTGCACCGCTCGGTGCGCGACAACATCCTCTACGGCCGCCCCGGCGCCGGCGACGACGCGATGATCGCGGCCGCCCGTCGCGCCGAGGCGCACGACTTCGTGCTGACGCTGACCGACCCGAAGGGCCGCAGCGGCTACGACGCCCATGTCGGCGAGCGCGGCGTCAAGCTCTCCGGCGGCCAGCGCCAGCGCATCGCGATCGCGCGCGTGATGCTGAAGG
>CAYLKR010000093.1:0-10190 GCA_964384225.1 uncultured Methylibium sp. | reverse complement strand
GGCACGGTGCGCACCTTCACGACCGAGGTGCTCGACCTGATCGAGCGGCGCATGCGCACGGTGGCCGAGCGGACCTGCGCCGCCTTCGAGGCGACCTGCGAGTTCGAGTTCTCGCGCAACTACCCGCCGACGATCAACCACCCCGCCGAGACCGCGTTCGCGCAGCGCGTGATGGCCGAGGTGGTCGGCGCCGAGAACGTGCTCGAGTTCGAGCCGACGATGGGTGCCGAGGACTTCAGCTACTTCCTGCAGGCCAAGCCCGGCTGCTACTTCGTGATCGGCAACGGCGACGGCGCGCACCGCGAGGGCGGCCATGGCCTGGGGCCGTGCATGCTGCACAACCCGAGCTACGACTTCAACGACGAGCTGATCCCGCTGGGCGCGACGCTGTGGGTGCGGCTGGCCGAGGCCTGGCTCGGCACGCCGCGCTGATCAACGCCGCACGCGCGCCAGCAGCCCGGCCGTCGAGCCATCGAGGCCGCTCGCATCGCCGCTCGCCATGCGCGGCAGCAGTTCGCCGCACAGCGTCTTGCCGAGCTCGACGCCCCACTGATCGAAGCTGTTGATGCCCCACACCGCGCCGCTGGTGAAGACGCGGTGCTCGTAGAGCGCCAGCAGCGCACCGAGGCCGTGGGGATCGAGCCGCTCCAGCAGCAGCGTCGTGCTCGGCCGGTTGCCGGGGAAGCCGCGGTGGCCCGTGCTGCCCGCACGGCCCTGCATCAGCGCCTGCGACTGCGCCAGGCAGTTGGCGAGCAGCTTGGTGTGCTGGTCCTCGAGCGCAGCGCGCACCGCAGGCGCGAGGTCGAGCCGGTCGTGGCTGGTCTCGCGCACCGCGATGAACTCCACCGGGATCACGTCCGTGCCCTGGTGCAGCATCTGGAAGTAGGCATGCTGGCCGTTGGTGCCCGGCTCGCCCCAGACCACCGGCGAGGTCGAGAACGGCAGCGGCTCGCCGTCGGCGTCCACCCGCTTGCCGTTGCTCTCCATCTCGAGCTGCTGCAGGTAGGCCGGCAGCCGCGCGAGCCCCTGGTGGTAGGGCGCGATGCTGCGGCTCGTGCAGCCGTGGAAGTTGCGGTACCAGACGTCGAGCAGCCCCAGCAGCGCCGGCAGGTTGCGCGCCAGCGGCGCCTCGGCGAAGTGGCGGTCCATCGCGTGCGCGCCGGCCAGCAGCGCGCGGAAGTGGTCGGCGCCGATCGCGATCGCCAGCGGCAGACCGATCGCGCTCCACAGCGAGTAGCGCCCGCCGACCCAGTCCCAGAAACCGAAGGTGGTGGTGATGCCGAACTCGGCCGCGGCGCGCACGTTGGTCGTCGTCGCACAGAAGTGCCTGGCGACGTCGGTGCCGCCGGCAGCGTCGAACCAGACCTTCGCGGTGCGCGCGTTGGCCATCGTCTCCTGGGTCGTGAAGGTCTTGGATGCGACGATGAAGAGGGTGCTGGCCGGTTCCAGCCATTCGAGCAAAGGCGCGAGGTCGTGGCCGTCGACGTTGCTGACGAAGTGGCTGCGCAGGCGCGGGTGCGTGTACGCGGCCAGCGCGGGCACCGCCATGCGCGGCCCGAGGTCGGAGCCGCCGATGCCGATGTTGACGACGTCGGTGATGCCGCTCGCCGCGACGTCCCGTACCTGTTCGGCGTAGGCGAGCATCGCGTCGAGCGTCGCGTGGACCTCGTCGGAGAAAGGCGCGGCGCCCCGCGGGGCCCGCAGCGCGGTGTGCAGCACCGCGCGGCCCTCGCTGGCGTTGATCGCGTCGCCGGCGAACATCGCGTCGCGCCGTGCCTCCAGGCCGACCTCGCCGGCCAGTTCGAGCAGGAAGCGCAGCGTCGCCGGGTCCAGCCAGTTCTTCGACAGGTCGGCGAACACCGCCGGCGCCTCGATGCTCAGCGATGCGTGGCGCTGCGGATCGCGCGCGAAGGCCTCGCGCAGGTCGAAGTCGCGGCCGTGCGCCTCGAGGTGACCGCGCAGCGCGGCCCAGGCGACGGTTCGATCGCAGCGCAAGGGAAGGCTCACAGTGCCTGGATCATGCGGTCGAGCTTGACCGCATCGGCCGCGAAGGCGCGGATGCCCTCGGCGAGCTTCTCGGTGGCCATCGCATCCTCGTTGAGCGCATAGCGGAAGCTGGCCTCGTTGAAGCTCAGCGCGTGGGCGTCGCAGCCGCGCGCCTCGTCGAGATCGAGTGCGCGCACGACCGGCGCGTCGGACGCCTGCAGCTGCGCGAGCAGCTCGGGGCTGATCGTCAGCAGGTCGCAGCCGGCCAGCGCGAGGATCTGGCCGGTGTTGCGGAAGCTCGCGCCCATCACCTCGGTGTCGATGCCGAATTTCTTGTAGTAGCGCCAGATCTGCGCGACCGACTGCACGCCGGGATCGTTGGCGCCGGCCCTCGCGGCCTCGTCCCAGGCCGCGCCGGCGGACTTCTTGTGCCAGTCGTAGATGCGGCCGACGAAAGGCGAGATCAGCGTCACGCCCGCCTCGCCGCAGGCCACGGCCTGGCAGAACGCGAACAGCAGCGTCAGGTTGCAGTGGATGCCATGGTGCTCGAGCGCGCGGGCCGCCTGGATGCCTTCCCAGGTCGCCGCGACCTTGATCAGCACCCGCTCGCGCGAGATGCCCTCGGAGGCGTACAGCGCGATCAGACGCTGCGCGCGGGCGATCGTCGCCGCGGTGTCGAAACTCAGCCGCGCATCGACCTCGGTGGAGACCCGGCCGGGCACGACGCTGAGGATCTCGCAGCCGAAGCGCACCAGCACGCGGTCGACCACCGCGTCGAGCGACTGGCCGCGGTGCGCCGCGACGGTCTGCGCCAGCAGCGGCGCATAGTCAGGCTGGCTGACCGCCTTGAGGATCAGCGAGGGATTGGTCGTCGCGTCGCGCGGCGCGTAGGCGCCGAGCTGCTTGAAGTCGCCGGTGTCGGCGACGACGACGGTGTGGGCCTTGAGCTGGTCGAGTTGGCTGGTGGACATCGGCGCCGGCGGTTCGGGATCGCGGAGCCCCGATGGTAAGCCGGCCCGTGCGTCAGGCCGCCGGCGCCGCCTCGGCCGGTGCGCCGTCGAGCAGCGCGTCGACCCCGTACAGCCGCGCCAGCTCGCCGAGCTGGGGCGGCAGCTCGCGCAGTTCGAAGCGCTTGCCCCAGGCGTCGGCGAGCCGCCGGCACTCCAGCAGCACGGCCAGCGTGCTGGAGTCGAAGCGCTTGAGCTGCGAGGCGTCGATCACCAGCAGCGGCTCGCTCTCGCGCTTGAGCGCGACCTCGAGCAGTCGCAGCGCGTCGCGCGCCTCGGCCAGCGTCAGCGTCTCGGGCAGCAGCAGCATGGCCTCAGGCCCGCCCGGCCGCCCGGAGGGCCAGAGACGCCCCCTCGGGGGGCAGCGAGCAAAGCGAGCGAGCGGGCTTCATCTCAGGACTTGCCGGCCTTGCCGTTCAGGTCGACCAGCTTGGCGATCAGCCCATCGATGCCCTTGGCCGAGATCTCCTGCGCGAAGCTGTTGCGGTAGTTCTCCACCAGCCAGACGCCGAGCACGTTGACGTCGTAGATCTTCCAGCCTTCGGCCTGCTTCTCGAGACGGTAGTCGAGCTGGATCGCCTCGCCCTTGCCCTTGACCTCGGTCTTGACGATGACCTCGGTGTCCTCGGGCTTCATGCGCAGCGGCTTGAGTTCGACGTTCTGGTCCTTCACCTGCGTCAGCGCACCCGAATAGGTGCGCACCAGCAGCGTCTTGAACTCGGCCTGCAGCTTGGCCTGCTGCTCGGGCGTGGCCTGGCGCCAGTAGCGGCCGACCGCCGACGAGGTCATGCGCTGGAAGTTCACGTGCGGCAGCACCTTGCTGTCGACCAGCGCCATGATCTTCTTGATGTCGCCGGCCTGGATTGCGGCGTCCGACTTGACGGTGTCGATGACCTCGTTCGACAGCTGCTTCACGAGCGCATCGGGGCCCGTGGCCTGCGCCTGGACGGCGCCGTGGGCGAAGGCCAGCGCGGCGAAGCCGGCGGCGATGCGGGCGAGGAAGTCGCGTTTGAGCATGGAGGGTCCTTTCTTGTCGGGCACCGGTGTGCCCGTCATGCGCCAGCTTGGACGGCGGAAGCCGCCACAGGTTCGACGAGATGCAAGCGCGTGCAACCGTCAACGCCGCGGGCCGCGGCGCGGTGCACGGCTTTACGAGCAGGCAACATGCGGCGCTTCACGGCTTGCCGGTCGCCGGCGGCGGCGCATCGGGCTCGGACTCGGGCTCCTCCGGCGGATTGCCGTCGTACACCAGGCTGCGGCGCCGCTGGAGGTAGGCATCGCGAACGAACAGATACTTGTCGAGCGCAATCTCGTCGAGCATGCCGCTGGCCTTCAGCAGGTCGGCGCGGGTGTTCACGAGGCGCAGGGCGAAGGCGCTGTTGCGCTCCGCCACGTCGTTGGTCAGGATCTCCGGCGTGGCCTGGGTGTCGAGCAGCAGCGCCGTGCCGTCGCGCAGGTTCGACGGGCCCAGGAACGGCAGCACCAGGTAGGCGCCGGGGCCGATGCCCCAGGTGCCCAGCGTCTGACCGAAGTCCTCGTGGTGCGCCTCCAGGCCCATCTCGCTGGCCCAGTCGAGCACGCCGAGACCGAACACGGTGTTGACGCTGAAGCGCATGAAGTCGGACACCGCGAGGTCCGGCTTGCCCTGCAGCAGCTGGTTGGGCACCGACCAGGCGTCGCGCAGGTGGTTGAAGAAGTTGGTCACGCCCTGGCGCACGAGCGAGGGCACCACGTCGCGGTAGGCGCGTGCGGCCGGCGCGAGCGCGTAGGTGTCCACGGTGTCGTTGAACGCGTAGGTCACGCGGTTGACCTTCTCCAGCGGATCGGGCTGCTGCGTGGTCGCGCAGCCGCCGAGCGCCGCCAGGACCACGACCGCTGTCACCAGGCGAAGCGGCTTCACTTCGCGCCTCCGTTGCTCTGGTCCGCCGCCCGGCTGAACAGGAACTGGCTGATCAGGTTCTCCAGCACCACGGCCGACTGCGTCATCCGGATCACATCGCCGGCGACCAGCGGCTTCTCCTCGGCGCCGGGCTCCAGGCCGACGTACTGGTCGCCCAGCAGCCCGGAGGTCAGGATCTTGGCGGAGCTGTCGCGCGGGAACACCATCTCCTTGTCGATCTCCATCGTCACCACGCCCTGGTAGGTGGTGCCGTCGAGCGCGATCTTCGTCACGCGGCCCACGGTGACACCGGCGCTGCGCACCGGTGCGCGCTGCTTCAGGCCGCCGATGTTGTCGAACCTGGCGGTCACGACATAGCTGTCACGCTGGCCGAAGCTCGCCAGGTTGGCGGCCTTCAGAGACAGGAAGACCAGACCCGCCAGCCCCAGCAGCACGAACAGGCCCACCAGCGTCTCGATACCCTTCTTGCTCATTCTTCTCCCCCGTGCCCTGCCGATCAGGGCGTCGAGAACATCAGCGCGGTGAGCACGAAATCCATGCCCAGCACGCACAGCGACGAGATGACCACGGTGCGCGTCGTCGCATAGGCGACGCCCTCCGGCGTCGCCTGCGTCTCGTAGCCCTGGTACAGGGCCACCGCGGTGCAGATCACGCCGAACACGAAACTCTTGACGATGCCGTTGCCGACGTCGCGCCACACGTCGACGCGGTCCTGCATCAGCCCCCAGAAGTTGCCCGCATCCAGCCCGATCAGGCCCACCGCCACGACATAGGCGCCGAGGATGCCGATGCTCGAAAACAGGGCCGCCAGCAGGGGCATGGACACGACACCGCCGATGAAACGCGGCGCCAGGACGCGAGCGCGCGGGTCGACCGCCATCATCTCCATGGCCGCAAGCTGCTCGCCGGCCTTCATCAGCCCGATCTCGGCGGTCAGCGAGGTGCCGGCACGCCCGGCGAACAGCAGCGCAGCGACCACCGGTCCCAGTTCGCGCACCAGCGACAGGTTGACGATCAGGCCGAGCGACTCGGTCGCGCCGTAGGGCACCAGCGCGTAGTACATCTGCAGCGCCAGCACGAAGCCGACCGCCAGGCCGGACGCCAGGATGATGACCAGCGACAGGTTGCCGATCGCGTAGATCTGCCGCACCACCAGCGGGAAGCGCCGCAGCGCCGGCGGCACGTTGCGCAGCAGGTCGGCGAAGAACGCGGCGGCGTGACCGAAGCCGCGCAGCACGTCCAGCGTGCGGGCGCCGAGGCGGGCGATCGCGTTCATGGCTGCGCGACCCGGAAGTCCTGCGCCAGCGGCGGCGCGGCGTAGTGGAACTTGACCGGGCCGTCGGGCTCGCCGCGCACGAACTGGCGCACCTCGGGGTCGGTCGAATCCATCAGCTCGGCCGGCGTCCCCTGGGCAACGATGCGTCCGCCGCCGGCCATCAGGATGACGTGGTCGCTGATCGCCATGCACTCGGGCACGTCGTGCGAGACCACCAGCGCCGTCGAGCCGGTGGCGTCGGTGAGCTTGCGGATCAGCTGGGCCGCCACGCCCATCGAGATCAGGTCCAGCCCGGCGAAGGGCTCGTCGTACATGATCAGCTCGGGGTCCATCGCGATCGCCCGCGCCAGCGCAATGCGCCGCGCCATGCCGCCCGAGACCTCCGAGATGCGCAGCCCGGCCGCGCCGCGCAGGCCGACGGCGTTGAGCTTCATCAGCACGATGTCGCGCACCATCTCCTCGGTCAGCTCCGCATGCTCGCGCAGCGGGAAGGCGACGTTGTCGAACACGCTCAGGTCGGTGAACAGCGCCCCGAACTGGAACAGCATGCCCATGCGCCGGCGCAGCCGCAGCAGCTGCTCGCGGTCGCGCGCGTTGACCACCTCGCCGTCGAACACCACGCGGCCGCTGCTGGCGCCCGAGATGCCGCCGATCAGCCGCAGCAGCGTCGTCTTGCCGCAGCCCGACCCCCCGAGGATGGCCGTGACCTTGCCGCGCTGGAACTGCAGCGAGACGTCGTTCAGGATGACGCGGCTGGCGTCATAGCCGAACGTGACATGGTCGATGACGATCAGGGGATCGGAGTTCAAGCCGGCGCTGGGGCCTCGCGGCCGCGGAGTGGGTCGGATCGCCGGCAGCCCCGGCGACCGGCGATTGTGTCATGGGGTTTACACGGACGCTGCCGGCCGGATTCAGCGCGGCAGGTCGCTCGCGCCCATCAGGTACTCGTCGACCGCCCGCGCCGCCTGACGGCCCTCCCGGATCGCCCACACGACCAATGACTGGCCGCGCCGCATGTCACCCGCCGCGAACACCTTGTCGACATTGGTCCGGTAGCCGCCGGTGAAGTCCGTGCTCGCCTTGGCGTTGCCGCGTGCGTCCTTGTCGACCCCGAAGGCCTCGAGGACCGTGCCGACCGGGTTGACGAAACCCATCGCCAGCAGCACGAGGTCGGCCTCCAGCACCTGCTCGGTGCCCGGCACCTCGACCATCTTGCCGCCGTCGAACTGCACGCGCACCGTCTTCAGCGCCGTGACCTTGCCGTTCTTACCGATGAACTCCTTGGTGGCGATCGCGAACTCGCGCTCGCAGCCTTCCTCGTGGCTGGAGCTGGTGCGCAGCTTGTAGGGCCAGTAGGGCCAGGTCAGGGCCTTGTTCTCCTGCTCGGGCGGCTGCGGCAGCAGCTCGAACTGCACGACGCTCTTGGCGCCGTGGCGGTTGCTGGTGCCCACGCAGTCGCTTCCGGTGTCGCCGCCGCCGATCACGATGACCTTCTTGCCGTCGGCACGGATCTGGCCCTTGACCTTGTCGCCGGCGTTGAGCTTGTTCTGCTGCGGCAGGAACTCCATCGCGAAATGCACGCCGTCGAGATCGCGGCCCGGCACCGGCAGGTCGCGGCTCTGCTCGGCACCGCCGGCCAGCAGCACCGCGTCGAACCCGGCCTTGAGCTGCTCGGGCGTGACCGTTTCCTTGGCCCAGTTGGTGACCTTGCTGCCCTCGGGCAGCGCACCGACGAGCACGCCGGTGCGGAACACCACGCCCTCGGCCTGCATCTGCTCGACGCGGCGGTCGATGTGCGACTTCTCCATCTTGAAGTCGGGGATGCCGTAGCGCAGCAGGCCGCCGACGCGGTCGTTCTTCTCGAACACGGTCACGTCGTGGCCGGCGCGCGCGAGCTGCTGCGCGGCGGCCAGCCCGGCGGGGCCGGAGCCGACGACCGCGACCTTCTTGCCCGTGCGGTGCTTCGCCGGCTGCGGCTTCACCCAGCCCTCGGCCCAGGCGCGATCGATGATCGCGTGCTCGATCGACTTGATGCCGACCGGGTCGTCGTTGACGTTCAGCGTGCAGGCCGCCTCGCAGGGCGCCGGGCAGATGCGCCCGGTGAACTCGGGGAAGTTGTTGGTGCTGTGCAGCACCGTGATCGCGTTCTTCCAGTCACCCCGGTACACGAGGTCGTTGAAGTCCGGGATGATGTTGTTGACCGGACAGCCCGAGTTGCAGAACGGCGTGCCGCAGTCCATGCAGCGGGCGCCCTGGACCTTGGCCTCGTCCTCCTTCAGGCCGATGACGAACTCGCGGTAGTTCTTGAGCCGCTCCGCGACCGGGGCGTAGCCCTCCTCGAGCCGCTCGTATTCCAGAAAGCCGGTGACTTTTCCCATGATGCTGTTTCTCCGTGCGCAGCGGACTCAGACCTTCGCCTTCGCGGCCTTGCGGTCGCCCTTGGCCCTGGCGATGGTGTCGCTGGCCTCCTTCTTCGCGCCCATCTCGGTCAGCGCGCGGCGGTACTCGTGCGGGAAGACCTTGACGAACTTCGCCCGCGCCGTCGTCCAGTGGTCGAGGATCTCGCGCGCGCGCAGCGAGCCGGTCCACTTGTGGTGGTCCTCGACCAGCTTGCGCAGCAGCAGCTCGTCGGCCACGCCCTTGTGGAAGGTCGCGGCGTCCTGGGTGGCACGCTGCTCCTCGGCGACGAGCACCTTGTCGAGCGCCACCATCGCGGTGTTGCAACGCGCGCCGAAGCTGCCGTCCTCGTCGTACACATAGGCGATGCCGCCCGACATGCCGGCCGCGAAGTTGCGCCCGGTCTTGCCGAGCACGACGACGGTGCCGCCGGTCATGTACTCGCAGCCGTGGTCGCCGGTGCCCTCGACCACCGTGGTCGCGCCCGACAGCCGCACCGCGAAGCGCTCGCCGGCCACGCCGCGGAAGAAGGCCTCGCCGCTCGTCGCCCCGTAGAGCACGGTGTTGCCGACGATGATGTTGTTGACCGCATCGCCGCGGAAGTCGATCGACGGACGCACGACCACGCGGCCACCCGACAGGCCCTTGCCGGTGTAGTCATTGGCGTCGCCGATCAGGTAGAGCGTGATGCCCTGCGCGAGGAAGGCGCCGAAGCTCTGGCCGCCGGTGCCTTCCATCTGGATGAAGATGGTGTGGTCGGGCAGGCCCTCGGGACGGTGGCGGATCAGCTCCCCGGAGAGCATCGCGCCGACCGTGCGGTTGACGTTGCGTGTCTCCTCCATGAACTGGACCTTCTCGCCGCGCTCGATCGCCGGGCGGCACTTCTCGATCAGCTTGACGTCGAGCGCCTTCGCGAGGCCATGGTCCTGCTCCTCGACCTGGCGGCGCGGCACCTCGGCGGGCACCTGCGGCAGGTGGAACACGCGGCTGAAGTCGAGGCCGCGCGCCTTCCAGTGCGCGATGCCCTTCTTGGTGTCGAGCAGGTCGGCGCGGCCGATCAGGTCGTCGAACTTGCGGATGCCGAGCTGCGCCATGATTCTCCGCGCCTCTTCGGCGACGAAGAAGAAGTAGTTGACGACGTGCTCGGGCTTGCCCTGGAACTTGGCGCGCAGCACCGGGTCCTGCGTCGCCACGCCCACCGGGCAGGTGTTCAGGTGGCACTTGCGCATCATGATGCAGCCCTCGACCACCAGCGGCGCGGTCGCGAAGCCGAACTCGTCGGCGCCGAGCAGCGCGCCGATCACCACGTCGCGGCCGGTCTTCATCTGGCCGTCGGCCTGCACCCGGATGCGGCCGCGCAGGCCGTTGAGCACCAGCGTCTGCTGGGTCTCGGCCAGGCCCAGCTCCCAGGGCGTGCCGGCGTGCTTGATGCTGGACCACGGCGAGGCGCCGGTGCCGCCGTCGTGGCCGGCGATGACCACGTGGTCCGACTTGGCCTTGGCGACACCCGCCGCGACCGTGCCGACGCCCACTTCGGACACCAGCTTGACGCTGACCGACGCACGCGGGTTGGCGTTCTTCAGGTCGTGGATCAGCTGCGCCAGGTCCTCGATCGAGTAGATGT
>CAYLKR010000092.1:0-10266 GCA_964384225.1 uncultured Methylibium sp. | reverse complement strand
GTCCAGCGCGTCGCCGCCGCGCGGGCGCGGCGGGCGGCCGCGCGGTCGCGCCAGGCAGGCGCCGATCGCGCGCATCCAGGCCGCGAACGGCAGGGCGACAGGCAGGGGGGCAGGCAGGCTCGGGGGCATGATGGAGGCGAGGCCGGGAGGACGGACGGCACGCGCGGCCGTGACGGAGTCACTGTCGGCGGCGCCCGCGGCAGCGTCCTGAAGCCCCGCTGAAGCGTTCTGAAGTCAATCCTGCGGGGCGGCGGTGTTAGGCTCGCGGCGGCTGCCGCGCGGCGTGCCGGTCGCCTCGGTGCCGGCAACGCTCGGTGGCCTCCTTCCATGACGCCGAACGTCTCCACCGCCGCCACCTCACCGGCCTCGCCCGCCGGCGAGGCCCTCGGGCCGTGGGTGCCGGGTGCCGTGCTGGCACTGGCGTACGCGCTGACCGGCTGGGCCGCGCTGGCATTCGCGATCCCGCCGGGCTATGCCTCGCCGCTCTACCCGGCGGCCGGTGTGGCGCTGGCCGCGCTGCTGGCCTACGGGCCACGCATCGCCTGGGGCGTCTGGCTGGGCGCCTTCGCCGTCAACGCCCTGCTCGGCTGGCAGCGCGGCGGGAGCACGGCCATCGTCTGGCTGCTGCCGGCCACGCTCGGGCTGGGCTCGATGCTGCAGGCACTGGCCGGCGCGGCGCTGGTGCGGCGCCGCGTCGAGACGCCGCTGACGCTGGACACGCCGGCGGCGGTGCTGCGCTTCTTCGGCTACGGCGGCCTGCTCGCCGGCACGGTCGGCGCGACGGTGGGCGTCGGTGCGCTGGCGGTCGCCGGTCAGGTGCCGCCGGGCCAGATGGCGCTGACCTGGCTGACCTGGTGGAGCGGCGACACGCTGGGCGTGATCGTCGCGGCGCCGGCGGCGCTCGCCTTCGTCGGCCGGCCCGCCGCGGCATGGCGGCCGCGCCGCACGTCCGTCGCGCTGCCGCTGGCGGTGGCGCTCGGCCTGCTGGCCGCGGCGATCTGGCAGGAAGGCCACTGGCAGCGCGTGCGCGACAGCGCTCGCTTCGAGCGCAACGCCGCGGCGGTGATCCGCACCGTCGAGCTGCGCCTGGCCAGCCACCTCGACGCGCTCGACGCGCTGCACAGCGTCTACATCGCCTCGGACGACGTCACCGCGGCCGAGTTCCGCAGCGCCACCGCCGTGTGGCTGCGCAAGCTGCCGAGCGTGCAGGCCCTCGGCTGGCACGAGCGCGTCGCGCGCGAGGCGCTGCCGGCCTTCGAGGCGGCAGCGCGCGCCGAGGGCCACGCCGGCTACCGCGTCTTCGACCGCGACCCGGTGGCCGCGTCGGACCCGGCGGTCTACGCGATGCGCCGTGTCGAGCCGCGGCGCGGCAACGACATCGCCCTGGGCGTCAACGTGCTGTCGATCCCGGCGGCCCGCGCCGCGATCGCGCGTGCCGAGGCCGGCGATGCCGCGGTCGCCTCGGCGGCCTTCCGGCTGACGCAGGAGTCCGAGCACCAGGCCGGGGTGGTGGTCTACCGCGCGGTGCACGGGCCGCAGGGTCCGGCCGGCGGCCCGCCGCGCGGCCTGGTGTTCCTGACGATGCGCATGGAGGATGCGCTGGCGCGGCTGGTCGAGGGCACTCCGGGGTACCTGCAGGCCTGCCTGCTCGATGCCGACGCGCCGCCCGAACTGCGCCACCTGGCGGGCCCGGCCGCCTGCGCGGCCGCTGCCGACGGCGCGACGGTGCAGCGCAGCGCCCTGCCCTTCGCGGGGCGCCAGTGGGAGCTGCGCGTGTTCGCGCCCGGCGGCATCGCCGGGCGTTCCGGCAGCGACCGCGGCGCGGCCTGGCTGTTCTCGGTGACCGCGCTGGCCGCCGCCGGGATGATGGGCGCGCTGCTGCTGATCGTGACCGGCCGCGCGCGCCGCACCGAGGCCGCGGTGGCCGACCGCACCGAGGAGCTGCGCGAGCAGATCACCGAGCGCCGCCTCGCCGAACACGCGCTGCGCCAGAGCGAGCAGCGCTTCCGCGAGTTCTTCCAGTCGCTGCCGATCGGCGTGATCTACACCGACCTGGAGGGCCGCGTCGAGCACCCCAACGAGGCCTTCTGCCGCATGACCGGCTACAGCGAACCGGAGCTGCTGGGCCTGACCGTGAGCACGCTCACCCACCCCGAGGACCATGCCACCGACCGCGCCGCGCGCGACGCCATGCTCGCCGGGCGGATGTCGCTGCACCGCGTGCGCAAGCGCTACCTCGCCAAGGGCGGCGAGGCGCTGTGGGTGCGCGCCACCGTGAGCCTGCTGCGCGACGACGAGGGCGCTCCGCTGCGCTTCGTCGCGCTGATCGAGGACATCAGCGAGCAGCTGCGCCTCGAAGCCGCCGAGCACGCCCGCGAGCGCGCGGAGTCCTCGAGTCGCGCGAAGAGCGAGTTCCTGTCGCGCATGAGCCATGAGCTGCGCACGCCGCTCAACGCGATGCTGGGCTTCGCGCAGCTGCTCGAGCTCGACCGCGAGGCGCTGCTGTCGGACCGCCACCGCCGCTGGGTCGCGCAGATCCAGCAGGCCGGCTGGCACCTGCTGGACATGATCAACGACGTGCTGGACCTGTCGCGCATCGAATCCGGCACGCTGCAGCTGCAGCCCGAGCCGCTGCCGCTGGAGCCGCTGATCGTCGCGTCGATGGCCCTGGTGGCGCCGCAGGCCGCGGCGCGCCGCATCGACCTGCAGCGCGACCTCGCGACCCATGCGCCGCTGCACGTGCTGGCCGACGCCACGCGCGTCAAGCAGATCCTCACCAACCTGCTGAGCAACGCCGTCAAGTACAACCACGACGGCGGCAAGGTGCTGATCGCCACGCGCGTGACCGAGCCGGGCGGCGGCGCCGAGCCCATGCTCGAGCTGACCGTGACCGACACCGGCGTGGGCATGACGCCGCATCAGCTGGCGCAGCTCTTCCAGCCCTTCAACCGCCTCGGCCGCGAGCGCGGCGAGACCGAGGGCACCGGCATCGGCCTGGTGATCGCGCGGCTGCTGGCCGAACGCCACGGCGGCTCGCTCGACGCCAGCAGCGAACCCGGCAGCGGCTCGACCTTCCGTCTGCGCCTGCCGCTGACCGCCGACCATGCGGAGACCACCGCCGCCGTCGGGCTCGACGAGGCCGACAGCGCGGCCTATCACAGCCGCCATGTGCTCTACATCGAGGACAACGACATCAACGTCGAGGTGATGCGCGGCATCCTCTCGCGGCGGCCCCAGGTGCTGATGTCGGTGGCCACCACCGGGCTGGACGGCCTCGCCGCGGTGCGCACGACGACGCCGGATCTCGTGCTGCTCGACATGAACCTGCCCGACATCGGCGGCATGGCCCTGCTGCAGCACCTGAAGGCCGACGAGCGCACCGCGGAGATCCCGGTGGTGATCGTCTCGGCCGACGCGATGCCGGCCCAGATCCAGGCCGCACTCCAGGCCGGCGCGGCGCGCTACCTGACCAAGCCGGTCTCGGTGGAGGACACGCTCGCCGTCGTCGACGAGCAGCTCGCGCAGGCGGTGACGCGGTTCGGGTGAGGCGGGGCGGGGCCGACGTTCCCGGCCGCTCAGGCCGCCGGGAACGTGACCCTGACCCGCAGGCCCCGCCCGTCCTCGCCGTCGGCGAGCTCGACCTCGCCGCCATGCGCCAGCGCGATGTCGCGCACGATCGCCAGCCCGAGGCCGCTGCCCGATCCGCCGGAGCCCGGCAAACGGTAGAAGCGGTCGAACACCTTGGCGCGCTGCTCGGGCGCGATCCCGGGGCCGTTGTCCTCGACCTCGAGCAGCGCGCGGCCATCGTCGAGGCGGCCGGTGCGCACGGTGATGCGCGCACCGCGGCCGCCCTCGGCGGCGTACTCGAGCGCGTTGTGGATCAGGTTGCCGAGCAGTTCGCCGAGCAGGTGGCGGCGGCCGCGCAGCGGCGCGGCGTCGAGCTGGAAGCCGAGGTCGCTGCCGCGCTCGAGCGCGCGCGGCACCCAGTCCTGCGCCGCGTCGTGCGCGACCGCCTTCAGGTCGACCAGTTCGCTGCCGCCGGGCTCGCGGCTGCTGGCCTCGGTGCGCGCCAGCGCGAGAAGCTGGTCGGCCAGCCGCGCGACGCGCTGGGCCGAGCGGTGCAGGCGCTGCAGCGTCGCATGCACGGCCGGCGGGTGCGGCTCGAGCAGCGCCAGCTCGGCCTCGGTGCGCAGCGCGGTGAGCGGCGTGCGCAGCTGGTGGGCGGCGTCGGCGATGAAGTGGCGCTGGCGCGCGGCATCGCCGGCGACGCGCCGCAGCAGCTGGTCCACCGCGTCGAGCAGCGGCTGCAGCTCGCTCGGCACCTTGCCGCGCCGCAGCGGCCGCAGGTCCTCGAGCGAGCGCTCGGCGAGCTGGGCGTTGAGCGAGGCGACGGGCCGCATCGTGCGCGTCACGACGATCCAGATCGCCAGCGCCAGCAACGCGGCGCCGCCGGCCGACAGCGAGGCGGTGAGGACGATGGTCTCGTCGCGGGTGCGCTCGCGCTTGCGCAGCGTCTCGGCGACGCGCACCTGGCACAGCGCGCGGCCGCATTCGACGGCATGGATCGCCATGCGCACCGGCTGGCCGTCGTGCACGGCGTCGAGCAGGCGGCGCTCGGCGCGCCGCAGCGTCATCCGCGGCTCGGCCAGCGGCGCGTCGCCGGCCACCACCTCGCCGGCCGGTCCGATGACGACGAAGTACAGGCGGTCCTCGGTGGCGCTGGTGCGCAGCAGGTCCTCGGTCTGCTGGTTGAGGACGAAGCGCACCTGCCCGCCCTCGACGTCGACCAGGTTGCCGAGTGCCAGTGCCCAGTCGCCGAGCGCGACGTCGTAGGCCGAATCGTTGAGCGCCACCTGGCTGCGCAGCCCGAAGTAGGCGCGCACCGGCACGATCACCAGCATCACCAGCACCACCCAGACCATCAGGGTGGCCTTGAGGCTGCGCAGCATCAGCCGGCCGGCGCGGCGCTGGCCGCCTCCTCCACCAAGTAGCCGAAGCCGCGCACCGCGCGGATCTTCAGGCCGGCGGGCTCGATCTTGGGCCGCAGTCGCGAGACGTAGACCTCGACCGCGTTCTCCGACAGCGCGTCGTCCCAGCCGCTGATGGCCTGCAGGATCTGCTCCTTGCCGACCACGTGGCCGACACGCCCGAGCAGGTACTCGAGCACCGACCACTCGCGCGCCGACAGCTCCAGTGCCTGGTCGCCGATCCAGGCACGGCGCGCCTCGAGGTCCATGCGCAGGCTGCCCATCGCCAGCACGCTGCCCTGGCGCGCCTGGTGGCGGCGCGTCAGCACGCGCACGCGCGCGATCAGCTCGGCCAGCGCGAAGGGCTTGACGAGGTAGTCGTCGGCACCCATCTCGAGGCCGCGCACGCGGTCCTCGACGGCATCGCGCGCGGTCAGCATCAGCACCGGCAGCGTCGAGCCCTGGGCGCGGATGCGCTGCAGGGTCTCGAAGCCGTCGATGCCGGCGAGGCCGATGTCGAGGATCACCAGGTCGTAGGGGTCGGCCTTGACGGAGGCCGGCACCGGCTCGCCGCGCGGCGTGTGGTCCACCACCCAGCCCTGCGAACGCAGTGCGCGGGCGGTCGATTCGGCGAGCGCGGGGTCGTCTTCGGCGAGCAGGATGTGCATGCCCGGCACTGTAAGCGTCCCCCGTGGGCGGCGCGGCCCGTGCTCGGCTGGCCTCAGCCCCGCGTCAGGCGAAGGCCGCGATGCCGGTGATCGCCCGGCCGAGGATCAGCGCGTGGACGTCGTGCGTGCCCTCGTAGGTGTTGACGACCTCGAGGTTGACGAGGTGGCGCGCGACGCCGAACTCGTCGGAGATGCCGTTGCCGCCCATCATGTCGCGCGCCATGCGGGCGATGTCGAGCGCCTTGCCGCAGGAGTTGCGCTTCATGATCGAGGTGATCTCGACCGCCGCCGTGCCCTCGTCCTTCATGCGCCCGAGCCGCAGGCAGCCCTGCAGGCCGAGCGTGATCTCGGTCTGCATGTCGGCGAGCTTCTTCTGGATCAGCTGGTTGGCCGCGAGCGGGCGGCCGAACTGCTTGCGGTCCAGCACGTACTGGCGGGCGCGGTGCCAGCAATCCTCGGCGGCGCCGAGCGCACCCCAGGCGATGCCGTAGCGGGCGCTGTTCAGGCAGGTGAACGGGCCCTTCAAGCCGCGCACGTCGGGGAAGGCGTTCTCCTCGGGGCAGAAGACCTTGTCCATGACGATCTCGCCGGTGATCGACGCGCGCAGGCCGACCTTGCCGTGGATCGCCGGCGCCGACAGCCCCTTCCAGCCCTTCTCCAGCACGAAGCCGCGGATCGCGCCCTCGTCGTCCTTGGCCCAGACGACGAAGACGTCGGCGATCGGGCTGTTGGTGATCCACATCTTGGCGCCGCTCAGCTCGTAGCCGCCGGGCACGGCGCGAGCGCGCGTCACCATGCTGCCGGGGTCGGAACCGTGGTCGGGCTCGGTCAGGCCGAAGCAGCCGATCCACTCGCCGCGCGCCAGCTTCGGCAGGTACTTCTGCTTCGTCGCCTCGTTGCCGAAGGCCTCGATCGGCACCATCACCAGCGAGCTCTGCACGCTCATCATCGAGCGGTAGCCCGAGTCGACGCGCTCGACCTCGCGCGCGACGAGGCCGTAACAGACGTAATTCAACCCGGCGCCGCCGTAGGCTTCCGGGATGGTCGCACCGAGCAGGCCGAGCTCGCCCATCTCGCGGAAGATCGCCGGGTCGGTGCGCTCGTGGCGGAAGGCCTCCAGCACCCGCGGCGCGAGCCGGTCCTGGCAGTAGGCGTGCGCGGCCTCGCGGACCTGGCGCTCGTCGCTGGTGAGCTGCGCGTCGAGCAGCAGCGGGTCGTCCCAATGGAAGGCAACAGCCATATACGTCTCCGGTGGCCTGCTAGTTTAGAAGGCCCTCCGTCGCCGCGACAGCGGCCCCTCCCGATGAAAGGCCCGCAATGAACGCCCTGCGCCCCCTGCCCGCTTCCGTCCTGATGCTGAGTCTGGCGCTGGCCGCCTGCGGCAAGTCTTCGCCGCCCGAGGCACCGGCCGGCGCCCCGTCCGCCGCCCCTGGTTACGACACCGGCAGTCCGCCGCCGGCCGCGGCGCCGGCGCCGGCCCCCGATCCGGCCCCCGCGCCAGCCCCTGCCGCGGCGCCGGCGCCCGAGGCGGCCGTGGCCGGAGGCGCGCTCTACAAGGTCGTCGACGGCTACAAGGTGGACCCCGAGACGCTGAAGGGCTTCCGCACCTGGCGCGCCGCCGCCTGCGACCGCTGCCACGGCGCCAACCAGGAGGGCATGGTCGGCCCCTCGCTGATCGCCAGCCTGAAGGTGCTCAGCGAGGACGAGTTCAGCAAGACGGTCCTCGAGGGCCGCCTGGACAAGGGCATGCCCAGCTTCGGCACCAGCCCCGACGTGACCAGCAACATCCGCCAGCTCTACGCGTATCTGAAGGGCCGCTCCGACGGCGCCATCACCCGGGCGAAGGTCGAGGCGATGCCCTGAGATCGTCCGCGGGGATAAATGAGTGTGAGTGTTTGCGCACTTCTTCTTTCGGCGGGTGCGCATCGGTTAGCACTCGGCGCGCATGAGTGCTAATATCAGCGGAACGAAAGGAGGTTCTGGATGTCCATGGCTTCCATGACCGCTGCACTCCCGATGACCCCGACCCCTGCCGCGCAAGCGCTGGCCGTGCGCGACCCCTGGGCGCTGGTGCCCTCGCTGGGCAACCTCGATGCCTACATCTCGGCGGTGAACCGGCTGCCGATGCTGACGGCCGAGGAAGAGCAGTCGCTCGGCCGCCGGCTGCGCGATCACAACGACCTCGAGGCCGCCGGCCGGCTGGTGCTGTCGCACCTGCGGCTGGTGGTGTCGGTGTCGCGCCAGTACCTGGGCTACGGCCTGCCTCAGGGCGACCTGATCCAGGAAGGCAACGTCGGCCTGATGAAGGCCGTCAAGCGCTTCGACCCCGAGCAGGGCGTGCGGCTGGTCAGCTACGCGCTGCACTGGATCAAGGCCGAGATCCACGAGTACGTGCTGAAGAACTGGCGCATGGTCAAGCTGGCCACCACCAAGGCGCAGCGCAAGCTGTTCTTCAACCTGCGCTCGAAGAAGCAGGGCCTGAAGGCCGAGGCCGCCGATCACGACCTGCACCGCAGCACCCTGACCGACGCCGAGATCGACATCGTCGCCCGCGACCTGAACGTCAAGCGCGAGGAGGTGATCGAGATGGAGACGCGCCTGGCCGGTGGCGACGTCGCGCTCGAGCCGCAGACCGCCGACGACGGCGAGGAGAGCTACGCACCGATCGCCTACCTGGCCGACGAAAGCACCGAGCCGACGCGCGTTCTCGAGTCGATGCACCGCGACGCGCTGGCGAACAACGGCATCGTGCAGGCGCTCGAGGTGCTGGACGCGCGCAGCCGCCGCATCGTCGAGGAGCGCTGGCTGAAGGTCGAGGACGACGGCTCGGGCGGCATGACGCTGCACGAGCTGGCCGCCGAGTACGGCGTCAGTGCCGAGCGCATCCGCCAGATCGAGGTGGCGGCGATGAAGAAGATGCGGCAGGCGCTGACGGCCTGAGACGCAGGCACGTCGAAGGAAGCGGCCCGCGGGCCGCTTCGTCGTTTCTCAGCCCAGCAGTTGCCTGAGGTCCGAGACCCAGGCCGAGAGCGGGGTGCCGTAGCGCACGAAGAGGCGCACGCGGCCCTCGGTGTCGAAGACGTAGGCACCGGCCGTGTGATCGATCGAGTAGCTGCCCGGCTCCTTGCCCGGCACCTTCTGGAAGAACACCTTGTAGGCCTTGGCGGCCGCCTGGGTCTGCTCGGGCGTGCCGCGCAGCGCGACGACACCGGGGTCGAAGGTCGCGACGTAGCTCTTCAGCAGCTCCGGCGTGTCGCGCTCCGGGTCGAGCGAGACGAACACGGTCTGCACCCGCTCGCCGGCGGCGCCGAGCTCCTTCTTGACGGCGGCGATCTCGGCCAGCGTCGTCGGGCAGACGTCCGGGCACTGCGTGAAGCCGAAGAAGACCACCACCGCCTTGCCGCGGAACTCGGCCAGCGTGCGCGCGCGGCCGTCGAGGTCCGGCAGCGGCAGCTCCTTCGCGTACTCGGCGCCGGTGATGTCGATGGCCTGGAAGGTCGCGGCCGGTGCCGCGCCGCGGTCGCAGGCAGCGAGCAGCGCGGCGGCGCCGACAGCGAGCAGCAGGCGTCGGCGCATGTCAGCCCCGCAGCAGCGGGTCGAGGTAGTGATCGAGCAGCAGCGCCGCGAACAGCAGCATCAGGTGCCAGATCGAGAAGCGGAAGGTCTGGCGCGCCAGCGCCTCGCTGTAGCGCCGCCACAGCGCGAAGGCGTAGCCACAGAAGCCGAGGCCGAGCGCCAGTGCAGCGACCAGGTAGATCGGCCCGCTCATGCCGTGCACGAAGGGCAGCAGCGTCGCGGCCAGCAGCACGAAGGTGTAGAGCAGGATCTGCAGCCGCGTGAACTCGTTGCCGTGGGTCACCGGCAGCATCGGCAGGCCGGCGCGCGCGTAGTCCTCGGCGCGGTACAGCGCCAGCGCCCAGAAGTGCGGCGGCGTCCACAGAAAGATGATCAGGCACAGCATCCACGGCTCGGCGCCGAGCTCGCCGCGCATCGCCGCCCAGCCCAGCACCGGCGGCATCGCGCCGGAGGCGCCGCCGATCACGATGTTCTGCGGCGTCGCCGGCTTCAGGAACACGGTGTAGACGATCGCGTAGCCGACGAAGGTGCCGAAGGTCAGCCACATCGTCAGGCCGTTGACCCAGACCCACAGCACCGCCATGCCGGCGGCGCACAGCACGGTGGCGAAGGCCAGCGTCTGTCTGTTGGAGAGCTCGCCGCGCGCGGTGGGGCGCCAGGCGGTGCGCTTCATCTGGGCGTCGATCCGCTGCTCGACCAGGCAGTTGAAGGCCGCCGCGGCGCTGGCGACCAGCCAGATCCCGACGGTGGCCGCGAGCGCCGTGCCCCAGGCGGCCGCCGACGGCCAGCCGGGCACCGCGAGCAGCATGCCGATGGCCGCGCAGAACACGATGAGCTGCACCACGCGCGGCTTGGTCAGCGCGCTGAACTGGCGCCAGCGCGACGGCAGGCTGCTCGGCGCGGGAACGGCGGGCGCAACGGTCTCGGACATGGGGGCGTGATTGTACGAAGGGGCGTCAGCGCGCCGGACCGGCGGTGGCCACCGCCGCCGCGGCGGCTGGCCGGCCGGCCGGCCGCGCCGCGGGCGCGGTGACGACCAGCGCCCGCGTCAGCAG
>CAYLKR010000091.1:0-10299 GCA_964384225.1 uncultured Methylibium sp. | reverse complement strand
AGCCCACCGGGCCGGGGATTTAACATCCGGCTCGGCGGGGGAGAAACAGGGAATAGCACTAGTTTTTTCTTTGGTAAAAAAGGAAAAACCTTTAGAAAAAGCCGGGAAACTCCACTTCCCGGGGAAACCAGGGCCAGCCGGGTGGGTCCGGAAAACGCTTCCTGCGGGAAGCTAGAACCAAAACTCGTCAAGGTTTCTCAAAACCTTGAGCCTATTGTCCTTGTCAGGGACTTTATATCTGACGACTTTAGGATTGACTTTTCGACTCCGATAGCTGCCGCCAGGGCGCATTTCCTCAAAGAAGACCTGAGACGTACGAAATTTACTCCAAAGGATAGGTTCAACTGACCAAGAAAACAGCCAATCAGTTAGCAACTCAACTAATTTTAAGAAAATGGAAACTAGAAGGACAAGAGAAAGGGTGATGGACGGAACCATAGTTGAAATTATATGGGTGGCCGTTGGGATGCTAAGGTCAATTGCCTGGTAAATGCTTGGAAGAATTCTAATCGATAGAGAAACCAGAGCAAAGACAGCTGTCTTATAAATCCTATTGAAAACGTGCTCTATGGGAGTAAATGGCCTCCAATTCCACCCCGGAATGCGCCACATGTCATGGCGCCCAGAGCCGATGCCATTAACCGGAGTACTCTTTTTACCAAAAACTAAGAAATGCTCATTTGAATCATCGGAATCAGACTTGTCAAGCTGCTTTGGAAAATTCTTACGTCTTTTGACCCGGCGGTTAAATTTATCCCGGCCAATGTGGATACGAGTGTACATGGTAGCTGAATTTCTGGAGTCAACTCGAAGATGTCCCGGAGAAGTCGTAGCCGGATTTTCGTTCAGGGCACCAGAAGCCCTGGCCATATAAGCGAGCCGGATAAAGTAGGTTTCAAGGTGTTGGCGAAGGTCAAGTTTATTTGGAAAAAGCTGCAGAACCTCGCCATCAATTCCAATAAACCTACGCCGATTCCGCAACGGACCCGATCTGTCATAATGGTACCCCGGAACAAGACTCCTAGCAACCCAACGGGTCAGATTTTTCGAAGTTTGTTTTCCAATCTGAAGTTCTTGCCAAACGAGGGGGCGCCTTCCAAAGTGCTTTATGAAAAGCGGTTTAAGTTTTTGGAATTCCGGCTCAGGGAAAAAAGAATCGAATTGCTCTCCGAAAACTTTGTTCCATCGGCCACATTTCCATTTTTCCAAAAGCCTATCCCGACGGTGAAGTTTGGATCGGGGAAACTTAGCCGTTGGAAGGGACCAAACAGCCAGTGTATCCCGTTGAGGGTACGGATAGGGATTTAAGATCCGGTAGACGCCCCGTCCCTTCTCCCAAGCCTGGTACGGGCGTTTTAGGTTCCACTTGGAAGAAAGCTGGCGATGCAGGCCCGTAACCGGCCAATTTGGTCTAAAATTCCCAAGTTTAACGGGTTCGACTTCGGAATCGTCGTAGGCAGCATTGGGATAGTACACAGCGGATTCATAGTATGGCGACATGAGTTCAGGCAAAAAGATGGGGTCATTGTATAGCTCCTCGGCCGGAAGGTTGAAAGGGGTAGCAATCGGTTCATAGATTGAGTTGAACCCAGAGTCTTCTAGATCCCTCGTCTCGACCCAGAATCGGCTTGGATAGCCCCGTGGAAAACGATCCTCATCGTCCTCGTAGTACATAGGTGTAACCGCAGGGTTTGCGTAGTCATCGGTGGTTTGATCAAACAAGCCAATTGGGACGTAGTCATCAAACATGTTGGTGGTTGAAATGGCAGATGGCCCCATAAAACCATTGTATACAACCTCACTGGCCCAGGACATTCGGAGTAAATCCGTGTCGAGGGTTCCGGCCATACGTCTGGGAGAAAGAAAAGAAACATCGAGGGTATTTTGAACGTCCATTGGACTAAGTACCGGGTGGTAAATATTTTGAGAGCTATCGAATTCCATTTGCAAACGATTTCTAAGTTCTGCCAGCCGAAGCCAATCAATACGTCGATTCGAAGCCAGGGCCCTGTTGAAGAGTTGAAAATACACCCCAAACTTCGCCTGTATACGTGAATGGTCCCCAGGGGAGAGCTTAAACAGCGGGGTAGCCAAATCGGAAGTCCAGGTGCGATACCATTGATTGTTTATGGCCCAGGCTTCGTCCTCCTCCTCAAACATAACTTCGACCGGCTCGGACCAATCTTCCGGTGCGTCGGGATCACTGGTAAAACTGGGAATAAAATAACCCGTATTCGGTGGCTCGCCGGGCAAGGATTCTGGACTTTGTCTAAACCCAGGGAAGGGGGTGGGTGATAGAACGGCATCAAGGCCTGGCCGGCTAGAAGAACCTAGCGAATTCCCATCCTTGTCAAACTCCAAGGTCAAATCACGCAACCCCCAGTTCAGAAACGGCTGGGACTGTTTAAAGTCGTATTGGAGCTGCTCCGGCCAAGCCGAACGTGGGTCGATTTTGATAGGCGTACTCAACAAAGATGAGTGCGGCTCGCCAGCCATATGCCGCTTGTCAGTATTCGAATAACCTTTGAATGGATAAGGCCCACCTCCAGGCGTGGGTTGGAGGGGATATTCCGAAATTGTCGAAATAGAGCCCAGGTAGGTTCCTGATATGTCCGTGTCACTGAGGCTGCTCCGAAAAGGTCGAAAAGAGGTGTCGAAGGTATATAGCGCATCGGAGCCGCGAATATCGGATTTAATTCGATTCAAATCCCCCAAAACCGGCCTGCGGGGAAAATCACTTCGGTTATTTAACATTGACTGGGGGGCAACGGTGGTGGATTTCAGCCCAGAAAGGTAAGCTGGACGGCGGCCCAAGTAGCGGTTGTCAGTCAAAATAAACTTATGGGTTGTCTTCGTCCGAGGCCTAGAAGGTATATAAATTGACTCCCTGCCATGGGGTATGTCGTGGCGAGGTCGGGCATCAGGCCACTGCCAAAGGTAAGCGGGAGTCTGGACCTTTGTCAACCAATCCGTGTGGGGAGGAAGATACGGAACCACGGAATCCTCATACCGACGAAGCCGGGGAGAAACGTGATAGGAGTCGATGTCGATTCCAAACCCAGGACTTTCCAGGCTGTGGTCGACCCAGCGCGCTGAAGCGGGGGGGCGGGGGACAGTGGAATAGCTCCCTTCGATAATTTCGTTTGAGAGCTTAACTGGGGTTTGGTCAGCAAGCTGGGAAACTGAGCGATTCGACAAGGGATGTTTTGTGGAAATGGGAAGGGTAAACCTAGGGGTCAATAGGTGATAATAGATGGTAAAAGCAACGAGACCAGTATCCACAAGTAAATCGGCATTGCTCTCCTCGTGGAGGATGTAGCCATGGTCGGCTTCGGTAGGATCATGGGGGTCAATATTGTCCTCCGATTGGTTATCCGGGTGATGGAGATAAAGGTTTGTATCTTCGGTGTCCACGATGACCTCGGCGAAGCTATTCTCATCCTCGCTGGGTTTTTTTTGAAAAAAAGGATCAAATTCACTCGGTTGACGAAGTTTGCCGGCGGTATAGAGTTGGAACCAGGCGGGGCCAGAAAATCTGATCTCCGAAAATGGAGCAAACTCATCGAATGGGTAATCCATTTCACCATCTTCGGGCCCAACATTCATATACCGGAGGACTGTCCCGTACGCAGTAAGCAGATTTCTGGCTCGCCAGTTAAAGGCTTCGGGGGAGAGAACCCAGTCGACGAAATGCGAGTGGCGAACACGATCCGGTACAGTCTCCAAAACCCCCGTGTCAACTAGGGGACGGAAGTTGAATAAAAACCCTTCGGCAAATCTATGCATAAATTCCTCGGTCTCAGAATCGATCGGATTATTAGGAAGATCATACAAATGCAAATATGGTCCCTGAAGCCAAGAAGGAATATTCTGCATTGCATAAATATAATAACTAAAGTATAATGCTTTGGGAAAGTAGTTCGGGGTAACTAGGAGTTCAATGAAACGACCAAGGCCACGGGTTCGCTGGAAGGAATCCTGCTGGTAGGAAAACGGCAAATCGAACGGGAATACCTGTTCATCCGGCATAATGGGGACGCCTAGTTTATAGGTAAAATCAGGGAGCTGGGAATAGGTGTCAACGAGTTCTTGGTCAAATGCATCGAACTGAAAGGTAGCCACCACCATGTCTTCCCCCGGCTCCGGAGCCGGATACGGCTCATCTGCGGCGTAGATTTCATCGTCTCCAGGATGGGAAACACCGTCGTACGAAAATCGAAATAGGGAAATTTTTCTGTCCAGGCGGTCGAAATACAGGGAAGGGGAAGACGCGAAGGGATAAAGGGGCTTGAAAAAATATGGTACGAAAAACGGAAGGATAAAAGCAAGCAGCCAAAGCCCAGCTAGGGTGTGGGTCCGGAAGATGTAGGCCGGAGCGAGCTCAATCAGTCGATAGAGAAGAGCGGGGAGCAAAGGCAGATTGTATAGAAACCAGAGACCGAGGCTAAATCCAAGCAAAGGAATCAGCGCAATGATATAAATAGATTTTTCCCAGGTCTCCTTGTCCAAGAAGAACCATTCAGCGAGGATAAACCGATGGCCGGGGCGATCAAAATCCAGCCCAAACGGAACAACTTCTTCGGTGGAAATAGAGCTTACAAAAACGGCTTCACCAACGGACCGGCGAATGGATTGATAGGTACGTTCAATGAGATAGGGAACAGGCCTTAGTCGGAAAAAAAGTCGAGAGGACTTGGGAACAGAAGCTCTAAGCACATCCCGGAAGCGAATTAGTCGGCGGTAACGTTTCAGGAACGGCAATGCTCGGAGCTTAGAGTGTGCATAAGGAACCAACGCAGCCAACTGAAGCCAACCCGCAAGCCGATAAGAGCTTAAACCTGCTTCATCTAGACCGATTGGAGAAATTTCACCGGGCTCAAGCCGGCCCATGAGCAAAATTAAACGATAGGCCCGAGCAAGTCTAAAAAATCGACTTAGCTCATAGGCAAAGGAGACAGGTCGATGGCCAGAAGGAAGCCGAAACATTAGGGCTGACAGCTCGGGGCCGGCCATGAAAAGATCCCGGTAGAATGGCTGGGATTTTTTAAAAGGATTATTTGGAA
The DNA here is from genome assembly GCA_964384225.1 of uncultured Methylibium sp. GTDB lineage: Bacteria > Pseudomonadota > Gammaproteobacteria > Burkholderiales > Burkholderiaceae_C > Methylibium. The sequence goes on along the minus strand of CAYLKR010000091.1, from coordinate 5,236 downwards.
CTCGACTAAGGGTTCTAAGGGCTAGTAGATACCTAGAAATGAATCGATCATAGCCAGAAAGTTTAACCGAAAGGGAAAGAGCTAGGTAACGGTGATACGAAGCCGGAAACAACCAGCTGATAATTTTAAATCGAAGCTGGAGACATGATAGGATGAACTTTGTGCGAGCTAGTCGAAGCCAAAGAATCCAACCACGGATAAAGCTGACAAAACCCCAGGTTCGATCTTGGACATAGTGGAAAAAATGGCCTTCGATTCCAGTCACAAGGTTACCGGACGGGGAACCAATTCCAAAATTTGTCTGCCAGAAGGTAGTAAAGGGGCTATCCTCGAGGCGATCCTCGATGGAAACCATGCTGGACCAAATTCCCCACCAGTCAGAGAGTTGAAAGTAGAACCAGGAAAAGACCAAATAGGGAATGCGAGCAGCTCTTAAAGTCCAAGTTCTACAAACCCAAACCGGGTGAAGCAGAGCCGAAAGGAATCGGGGTAGCAGGAAGCCAACGGAAACGGCTAAACCGGAAAAAATGGGAGAGAAAAAAAGTAAGAAAAAGGCTAAAGTGAATTTCAAAGCCCAGAAAATTCCTCCGAAAATCGCTTGGAAAGATTTCCAAAACCGGCCCAACGGGATCTCCAGACTAGAGAAATAGCCAGAAATTTGGGTTTCAGTTCTCCCGTTGGCTGAAAAATTTTGAGCAACTCGGTTGGACCGGCGGCGAAAGCTAAATCGACCAGGAACGGGGGCGTGGAAAAAACCGGACCAAGAAAACCGGGGAGCTTTAAATGAGGTTTCAGATTTGGATTCGGGTTGGGTTTTCTTTGGAACAGGTCGGAAAAGAGTCAAATCAACTGGAACGCCGTCCTCGTGGGTTTCATTGGATTTTCTACGGAAGCGATTTTCGTTTTCATAATCAAACCGAGCCTGGCGAAGGGGCCCCATGCCTTTCTTGCGCCTGGTAATATCAAGGAAAGAAGTGGAATCGTTTTCCGACTCCTCGGGCTGCTCGGGGGATTCCTTAATGTTTACACCTGTGAACATGGCCGCTAACTCCTCAAAGGATCTGCGGACCCGGCCCTTAAACCTTGGAGTTCTAGAAAAATTAATTCGAATTTGTCGAAAATCTTTTTTTTGTATAAGAGATGGGAGAAGTTTAGGACGACAAAAAAATAATTTCTTTGTTTTATGGAATGAAAGTTTTTGCCAATCTAGGGAACGGTACTCAAAAGCCTCGGAATCAATCCAAGAAAACGAGGCTGCAATTCGAGACTGGGGGGTTGAAAACACCTCACTGAACGTACTGGAAAAGCTTCGAGAAGAAGAAGGGGATTCGAAATTCCAAGGAGCACTGGGGCTATTCCTAAAATCTTTAAAGAAGCCTTTAACTCCAAATCCCGGAAATAGCAATAGAGGTTTTTCAAAGGGTAAAACGTATTGGTAGCGGGAGGATCCGGGATGTTTCAAAACCCCACGCATTAGTAAGCTAGATTTGAGCCAAATGTCCGATAGGAGTTTTTGCTGGGGAGAAAAAAGTATAGCGCGGCTAGCCAAGGAAACCCAGTCGAAGGAGCGAAGGTCGACGGTGGTTAGCTTGGATGGTTCTAGGGATTTGAGCAGGGAATCGGAAATTTTTTGCAGATGCCGGAGACCTAGAACATAGGAAATTTTCGAATCAGGAGCCTCGGTTCGCACAAACTTGCGGAGGAAACGAAGCCAAAGGTCAGCGCCGGTAGGCGCTAGCCACCGGAGGTGAAGTGGAGAAAACCGTATAAACTCAAAAAAAAGATTTTTTAGCTGGGTTTGAACTAGGTGGGACAAATAGATCCAGGTGATAAACCGGGCCGGGCGATGGCGAATGGGACTAGACTGGGAAACAGGAACTAGCCAAATACCCTGGGGTCGACGGCGGGTACGATTGCTGTACCACTGCTGCCAAGGACGGTGTTCCCCATCTAAGTTAGGGCCAAGCTTTGGAAAATGCGAGCCAGCAAACAGGGATGAAATTCGCCAAGAGGCCTTCAGCATAAACGAAAAAGTATAGGGAAAAGACTGGGAATATCGAGGTTCAATTTGGTTAGAAGAACCAATCAAACCAGTAAAAATTTCCCCGGCTCGGGCTGGGGAAGCAGGGCGAGCCAGGCCAACATCCTCTTCGGAAAAATTTCCCAGAGGAGAAAGCTGTGAAACAATCGGAAAAGGGTAAGAAAGAAGACGGTTAGCCTGGTTAAGGGTGACAGGAAACCGAATGGCGGGGTTTAGAATCAAGCCCAGGTAAGTAGTAAACTTTTGCCAACTCGCCGAGGGGGTAAAATCAGCGAGAAAAAGGAAAGGTGAAACAGGGATTAGGGAGAGTTTTAGCCTAGCCTGGATGGGGAGAACGGAATTTTCAAACTTAACCAACCTAGGCTGAACTGGCAGGATTAGAACAGCCAAAGCCTCTAGGAGCCTGGTGAGAATTAAAATAAACCACGAACCAAGCTCAAAACTCAGTTTTATGGGAAAAAGGAATGCAAACAAAAAAAACACCAAATTCCAAACCTGGGACACGGTTGCAAAAACCGGGGCAATGAGGATCGGGTGGAGGAATTGGTATGGAAAAGGAAGTGGGCTGAAAAATTGCCTGGTGAAATCCAAGAAAAACTGAGAGAAAAAAAAAGATAGGGCTTCTTGCAATAAGACTGTCTCAAAGGCCAATCCCAACGCAAACTGTGAGTGGATCCCAGCCAGGAGATAGTGAAATCCAGAAAAACCAGGATCTAGGAATGGAATAACCAGAACGAGAACCGGAGAAAAAATAAAACAGAGGGTGGTAAAAATAAAAGGGCCAAATTTATAGACTAGGACTCCACCGCTCAGGGCGAAGAAAAAAAATCTCCAAGGGGAGGTTGAAAGACAATCGGCAAACTTGAGCAGCGCAAATGAAACCAGGGGACGTAGGACAGGGAAAAATGGAGTACCGACAAGATCCCAAACCAACTCGCGGAAGTTACGAGCAAGTTGCTTAGCCTTCGAGGGCTGCGCCGGGAACGGGATTGGGAAAATAGAGCCAATAACTCTACCGGCCCAGGCAAAAAAGCCACGAGCGGATTGCTTAGCCTTCGAGGGCTGCGCCGAGAACGGGATTGGGAAAATAGAGCTACTGATTTTTTCAAAAAAAAAAGAAGCCCAGGAAATCCGTTGGGTATTTAAAGGATTTAGGCGACTTTCCACATTCGGTAGGAAAAAATCCAGCCCAGCAACCGGAAAAATCTGGATGCGAAAAAAGGCAGAAATCAGATGTTTTGGAATAAAAACAAAAAGAAACCAATGCAGCGAGCGCAGCTGGTTGGTAATAAGAATAAGGGGCGGGTAGACACGTTCGTCGAATTTTCGCCAGGCAAATTCTAAAAACTCCCATGGGGTTTTTAGCAAGTTAGGCTCATCGTCCTGCTTGGCGGGTTCGACGTGGCCAGTGTCGTAGTCAACGGTAGGTTGGAAGGCAGAGGGGCGGTCATCTATGGGAAACAGGCTGTACATGGAAAGATATAGCGAGAGGTCGTAGCGGAGGGTGTCCCAAAGTTGGTTGTACCTGAAGAACGTGGTTCCCCGCCCATAGTATATTTGAAGAACAAAGGAGGAAAATCCAACATTTCTGTGGTCTACCCGGGCAAGATATGAGCCAACCCCCCGGCCGAGAAACTCATAGAGTCTAAAATATCGCCAAAACCAAAATCGATCCCGGCGGGTGGGCAGTGGTCGAAGTGCAGTTTGGAGCAGAAGTCGTTGCTCTTCTTCGTGGATGGCAGCATTAGTCGGGTAGTCCAACTCAATCAAAGCCCTTAGCCGTTCTATGGGACTTGGTTCCCACCTATAGTTTATAAGTTCTTGGTCACGGGGATCGAGTTGGTACTCTGGGCGTGGAAGAGGCTGGGGTGCAAACTGTTCAACGGCAAGCTGGAATGGATCACCGGCTTCGGCAGACTTTTGCTTAGACTTTTTTTTGCCGGTAGTCCGGGCGGCGTTGGCTTCGTCCGACCCAATTGACCTGAAACGCATGGCGTTAAGCCAGGACTGGTTTCCTCCGGCCCTAGGAGGGAAATAATATTCACTTGGATGAGACAACCAAGCCTCGACGACGGCCTGGTAGGAGATCCTTGGAAAAAACATCTGGACCGGCACTGCAACTGGACTTGGGAATTTGGAGAACGGATTACTAGGGGAAATAGGATTCGCCGGAAGGGGAGTTTGGTGCCAGTCGAGCCCAGGATCGGAGTCGACGACGGCGGGTAGAAAATTGGAACTGTTGGCTAAGGAAAGGGCTGGGGGCCGGTAGAAGCGGTTTGTGATCTTAACCCTGTGAGTCAGATAGGTAAACCAATTGGATTCAAGAAACCGAATGGGGTGAAAATTCCAGATGTCCTGGACAAAGGCTCGATAAAACGAATGGGGCTGGCTCCTTTCCCCGAATGGGATAACGGTCTCACCACGGTAGAATTCTCCAAGAACCTGACCCCTTGCTAGGCGGGAGAAAAAATGAGTATCTGCTTCCGGTCCACCTCCTAGTCGGGGCTTGTCAGCCCAATTTTCAAAAAGAAGAGAAGAACCAAGTCTGGAGAACCGAAGTGCTAGTGAATGGGAAGACCGGTTCAGCGGAGCAGGGATAGAAACTTCCGGGGTCAAAACTGGATCAAAATCAGGGACAAGTGCCAATGGAAAAGCGGAGAGAGTTTTGGAAGAAAAGGAGGCAGCCGGTCTAATTTCGCTAGCATTTGGCGCACGAAGGGTTGGCTCGATCTTAGCGGCCGAACTCCAAAGCCCAAGTGGAAAATCACCAGCTCCGGGAGCCCGGAAAGAACGCTTAGGGGAAGGAATAGACACCTGCTCAGGGAGAGACCCCAGCGGCGAAGGGTGAACGTAGTGGGACTGGAGAATCCGCCTTCCCTGGGTTTCCCAGGTTCCATGACGATGAAGGGGATAGGCTCTTCTTTGGACATCTAGGGAAAACCCATGACTGGGAAGCGATGGAACGGGAAGAAGGCTGGGAGGATAGTGAAACCCGGTTTCAAGTTGTAGATTTCGCTCCAGCAACCCAAGCAGTCCAGATTTGGGAACACGGGAAAACCCATCGGAGAGGTACGAAATTGCCAACCTGGTGCGAAGAAACAGGTTTGACTCCAGCTCAGAAAAAGAGCCAAGAAAAAAATTTTGGAAAGAACGCTTTGCAGAAGCCCTCTCAAGGAGTATCATGCGGAGGCGGTG
>CAYLKR010000090.1:0-10481 GCA_964384225.1 uncultured Methylibium sp. | reverse complement strand
TCTTCATCCTCGGCTGGCCGCTGGAGTGGACCGAGATCATCGTGATCTTCATGCCGATCTTCATCCCGCTGCTCGACAACTTCGGCGTCGATCCGCTGTTCTTCGGCCTGCTGGTGGCGCTGAACCTGCAGACCGCCTTCCTCAGCCCGCCGGTGGCGATGAGCGCCTTCTACCTGAAGGGCGTGAGCCCGCCGCACGTGACGCTGAACCAGATCTTCGCCGGCATGCTGCCCTTCATGGGCATCCAGATCCTGGCGATCGTGCTGCTCTACCAGTTCCCGGCGATCGGCCTGTGGCTGCCGGAAGTCCTCTACAAGTGACGTGAACGCGCGGCCGCCGGTCGACTTCTGGTTCGACTTCTCCTCGCCCTACTCGTACATCGCCAGCGAGTGGGTCGAGGCGGTCGCGGCCCGTCACGGCCGCGCGGTGCGCTGGCATGCGTTCCTGCTCGGGGCGACCTTTCAGGCCGCCGGACTGAGGCCGCCGATCGACTTCCCGCTCAAGCGCGAATACTCGATCGCCGACTTCCAGCGCTCGGCGCGCTTCGAGGGCGTGCCCCTCGCGATGCCGGCGCCGTTCCCGATCCCGACCCAGAACGCCGCCCGCGTCTTCTGGTGGCTGGCCGAGGGCGACGAGGCCGCAGCCGCCCGCTGGGCCCATGCCGGCCTGCGCGCCTACTTCACGCGCGGCGTGCCGCTGCACGAGCCGGCGGCGCTGCGCACGCTGTGCGCCGAGGCGGGCCTCGATGCCGACGCGGCCGAGGCGGCCTGGAACGACCCCCGGTGGAAGCTGCGGCTCAAGGCCGAAAACGAGGCTGCGGTGGCGGCCGGCATCTTCGGTGCGCCGACCGTCGTCGTCGACGGCGAGATGTTCTGGGGCAACGACCGCAAGCCCCAGGTCGAGCGCTGGCTCGCGAGCGGGCCGTTCTGACGCGGTCCGGGCCGGCGTTGCGTTCACGGGGGCCGGCGCGCTAGACTTAACGTTTACGTAAACGTCAATCATGCTGCGGGTCAGCCTGCAGGAGACACGATGCCGGTGCTGGAGACCCAGATCGACGCCCGTGGGGCCGAGTTCAAGGCCAATGCCGCCGCGATGCGCGCGCTGGTCGACGACCTCAATGCCAGGCTCGCGGCGATCGCGCTCGGGGGCGGCGAGGCGGCGCGTGCCAAGCACAAGGCGCGCGGCAAGCTGCTGCCGCGCGAACGCGTCGAGATGCTGCTCGACCCCGGCACCCCCTTCCTCGAAGTCGGTGCGCTCGCCGCGCACGGCGTCTACCTGGAGAAGGACGGCTCCGACACCGCGCCGGCGGCCGGGGTGGTGGCCGGCATCGGCCGCATCCAGGGCGTCGAGTGCATGATCGTTTGCAACGATGCCACCGTGAAGGGCGGCACCTACTACCCGCTGACCGTCAAGAAGCACCTGCGCGCGCAGGAGATTGCGCAGCAGAACCGCCTGCCCTGCGTCTACCTCGTCGATTCCGGCGGCGCCAACCTGCCGAACCAGGACGAGGTCTTCCCCGACCGCGACCACTTCGGCCGCATCTTCTACAACCAAGCCAATATGTCGGCCCAGGGCATCCCGCAGATCGCGGTGGTGATGGGCATGTGCACCGCCGGCGGCGCCTACGTGCCGGCGATGAGCGACGAGACCATCATCGTCAAGAACCAGGGCCGCATCTACCTCGGCGGCCCGCCGCTGGTGAAGGCCGCGACCGGCGAGATCGTCAGCGCCGAGGACCTGGGCGGCGGCGACGTGCACACGCGGCTGTCGGGCGTGGCCGACCACCTGGCGCAGAACGACACCCATGCGCTGGCGCTGGCGCGGCAGATCGTCGGCACGCTGAACTGGCGCAAGCCCGAGCCGCTGCGCCTCGTGCCGCCGCGCCCGCCGAAGCACGACCCGGCCGAACTCCACGGCATCGTGCCTGCCGACAGCCGCAAGCCCTACGACGTGCGCGAGGTCATCGCGCGCATCGTCGACGGCTCGGCATTCGACGAGTTCAAGGCCCGTTTCGGCCCGACGCTGGTGACCGGCTTCGCGCACATCGAGGGCATGCCGGTCGGCATCGTCGCCAACAACGGGATCCTGTTCTCCGACTCGGCGATGAAGGGCGCGCACTTCATCGAGCTGTGCTGCCAGCGCCGCGTGCCGCTCGTCTTCCTGCAGAACATCACCGGCTTCATGGTCGGCCGCAAGGTCGAGGCCGAGGGCATCGCCAAGCATGGCGCGAAGATGGTCACCGCAGTCGCGACCGCCACCGTGCCGAAGTTCACCGTGATCATCGGCGGCAGCTTCGGCGCCGGCAACTACGGCATGTGCGGCCGCGGCTACTCGCCGCGCTTCCTGTGGATGTGGCCGAACGCGCGCATCTGCGTGATGGGCGGCGAGCAGGCCGCCGGCGTGCTGGCCACGGTGCGCCGCGAGGCGGTGGAGGCCAAGGGCGGCACCCTGAGCGCCGAGCAGGAGGCCGCAATCAAGCAACCCATCCTCGAGCAGTTCGAGCGCCAGTCGCACCCCTACTACGCGAGCGCGCGGCTGTGGGACGACGGTGTGATCGACCCCGCGGACACCCGCCGCGTGCTTGCGCTGGCGATCAGCGCCAGCCTGAACGCCCCGATCCCCGATGCGCCGCGGTTCGGCGTCTTCCGCATGTGAACGCCATGACCGCCGAGAACGTCTACCTGAGCCCCGAGCACGAGCTGCTGCGCGACCAGGTCGCGCGCTTCCTGGCCCGCGAGGTCGAGCCGCACGCCGCGCGCTGGGAGGACGACGGCATGGTCCCGCGCGAGGTGCTGCGCAAGATGGGTGCGGCCGGTCTGCTGGGGCTGATGCACGACCCCGAGCACGGCGGCGCCGGTGCCGACGCGCTGACCAACCTGGTGTTCGCCGAGGCGCTGAGCCAGTCGACCTTCGGCGGCTTCGTCGTCACCGTGCTCGTGCACACCGACATGGCCAGCCCGCACCTGCAGCACGCCGGCACGCCGGCGCAGAATGCAACCTACATGCCGGGCATCACCCGCGGCGAGACGATCACCGCGGTCGCCGTCACCGAGCCGGGCGCGGGCTCCGACGTGGCCGGCATGCGCACCACGGCGCGCCGTGACGGCGATCACTGGGTGCTCAACGGCACGAAGATGTTCATCACCAACGGCGTGCACGGCGACCTGTACTTCGTCGCCGCGCGCACCGGCGAGGGCCGGCACGCGATCTCGATGTTCATCGTCGAGAAGGGCACGCCGGGCTTCTCGGTCGGCCGCGCGCTGAAGAAGACCGGCTGGCTCAGCTCCGACACCGCCGAGCTGGTGTTCGACGAATGCCGCATCCCGGCCGAGAATCTGCTGGGCGAAGAGGGCAAGGGCTTCTATTCGGTGATGAAGAACTTCCAGACCGAGCGCATCGCGCTCGGCGCGATGGCGGTCGGCCACGCGACGCAGGCGCTGCGCCTGACGCTGGACTGGGTGCGCGAGCGCCAGGCCTTCGGCGCCACGCTCTGGGACAAGCAGGCGATCCGTCAGCGCCTTGCGATGCTCGACGCCAGGACCCGCGCCGCGCGCGCCTACCTGTACCACTGCGCCTGGCTGGTGGCCCAGGGCCGTGATGTCGTGCAGGACGTGTCGATGCTCAAGGCCCTGACCGGCGAGCTGGTCAACGAGGTCGTCGCCACCTGCCAGCAGTTCCACGGCGGCATGGGCTACATCCGCGAGACGGCGATCGAACGCCTGTGGCGCGATGCGCGCATCCTCGCGATCGGCGGCGGCGCGACCGAGGTGATGCTGGACGAGGCCGCCAAGCGCTACTGACGCCGCGATGAGCGAACCGACCACGATCCGTCTCGACCGCGCCGCGCCCGCGGTGGCGCGCGTCACCCTCGCACGGCCCGAGGTTCGCAACGCCTTCAACGAGCTCGTGATCGCCGAGCTGACCGCGGCCTTCCGCGCGTTCGACGCCGACGACAGCGTGCGCGTCGTCGTCCTCGCCGCCGAGGGGCCGGCCTTCTGTGCCGGCGCCGACCTGCACTGGATGAAGCGGATGGCCGGCTACACGCGCGAGGAGAACCTGTCCGACGCCGCGGCGCTGGGCGAGATGCTGCGCACGATCGCCACCTGTCGCAAGCCGACGATCGCGCGCGTGCAGGGCGACGCCTACGCCGGTGGCGTGGGGCTGGTGGCGGCCTGCGACATCGCGGTGGCGGCCGACGGCGTGCACTTCTGTCTCAGCGAGGTGAAGCTCGGGCTGATCCCGGCGACCATCGGGCCCTATGTCGTGCGTGCGATGGGCGCGCATGCGGCGCAGCGCTACTGCCTGACGGCCGAGCGCTTCGATGCCGCGACCGCGCTGCGCATCGGTGTCGTGCACGAGGTCGCGCCGGTCGATGCGCTCGACGCCCGCGTGCAACCCTTCATCGACGCCTTCCTCGCCGCCAGCCCGCAGGCGCTGGCCGACTGCAAGCGGCTGCTCGCGGAGGTCGGCGGGCAGCCGATCGACGCCGCGCTGATCGCGCGCACGGCCGGGTTCATCGCCGAGTCGCGCGCTTCCGACGACGGCCGCCACGGCATCGCAGCCTTCCTCGCCAAGAGCAAGCCGCGCTGGACCGGGTGATGGAACCCCTGCAGAGCCTCGACACCACCCAGCTCGTCGCGCTGGCCGCCGCGCTCGGCTGGGCCAGCGGGCTGCGCCTGTACGCGGTGCTGGCGATCACCGGCCTGGTCGGCTACGCCGGCTGGGTCGAGCTGCCGCCCGGACTGCAGGTGCTGCAGCACCCGGCGATGCTGGCGGGCAGCGGCTTCATGCTGTTCGTCGAGTTCTTCGCCGACAAGATCCCGGGCTTCGACTCGCTGTGGGACCTGGTGCACACGCTGCTGCGCATCCCCGCCGGTGCGGCGCTGGCGGCGGCCGTTTTCGGCGCCGACCAGGGCACGATGGCGCTGCTGGCCGCGCTGCTTGGCGGCACGCTCGCCGCGACCAGCCATGCCGCCAAGGCCACCACGCGCGCCGCGGCCAACACCTCGCCCGAGCCCTTCTCGAACATCGGCCTGTCGCTGCTCGGCGACCTGGCGGTGCCGGGCATGCTGTGGCTCGCCTTCGAGCACCCGCTTGCGGCGATCGTCGCGGTGGCACTGGCCTTCGTCGGGATGCTGGTGCTGCTGGTCGTGATGGCGAAGTTCCTGAAGGCGCTGTGGACCCGGCTGAAGGCCTTGTTCGGCGCGCAGGCCGCGGCATGACGGAGTGACGATGTTCAAGAAGATCCTGATCGCCAACCGCGGCGACAACCGGAGCGCAGCGGAGGTTGCGGCGCAGGCTCATGCGCGCGTAGCTCGCGTGATGCCGAAGCCAGATCGCCGTGCGAGCGAAGCGAGCGGCGATCGAGCCGCGGGAGCCTGAGGTGTTCAAGAAGATCCTGATCGCCAACCGCGGCGAGATCGCCTGCCGCGTCGCGGCGACGGCGCGCCGCATGGGGATCGCGACCGTGGCGGTCTACTCCGACGCCGACGCGAACGCCCGCCATGTGCAGGCCTGCGACGAGGCCCTGTGGATCGGGGGCGCTGCCGCGCGCGACAGCTATCTGCGCACCGAGCGTCTCCTCGACGCTGCGCGCGCCACCGGCGCCGAGGCCGTGCACCCCGGCTACGGTTTCCTGAGCGAGAACGCGGACTTCGCGCAGGCCTGCGCCGAGGCCGGCTTCGCCTTCATCGGCCCGCCGCCGTCGGCGATCCGCGCGATGGGCCTGAAGGCCGAGTCCAAGCGCCTGATGGAGGCCGCCGGCGTGCCGCTGGTGCCCGGCTACCACGGTGCCGACCAGGACGCCGCGCTGCTCGCCTGCGAGGCCGCGCGCATCGGCTACCCGGTGCTGATCAAGGCCAGCGCCGGCGGCGGTGGCAAGGGCATGCGCGTGGTTCCGGCCGCAGACGAATTCCACGCCGCGCTGGCCTCGTGCCGGCGAGAGGCGGCCGCCAGCTTCGGCAACGACGCGGTGCTGGTCGAGCGCTACGTGCAGCGCCCGCGGCACATCGAGGTCCAGGTGTTCGGCGACGCCCACGGCCACTGCATCCATCTCTTCGAGCGCGACTGCTCGGTGCAGCGCCGCCACCAGAAGGTGCTGGAGGAAGCGCCCGCGCCCGGCATGACCGCCGAGCGCCGCCGCGAGATGGGCGAGGCTGCGGTCGCGGCCGCGAAGGCGGTCGGCTATGTCGGCGCCGGCACGGTCGAGTTCATCGCCGAGCAGGACGGGCGCTTCTACTTCATGGAGATGAACACCCGGCTGCAGGTCGAGCACCCGGTCACCGAGGCGATCACCGGCTTGGACCTCGTCGAATGGCAGCTGCGCGTGGCCGCCGGCGAGCCGCTGCCGCTGGCGCAGGCGGAATTGAAGATCCACGGCCATGCGATCGAGGCGCGCATCTGCGCCGAGAACCCGGATGCGGCCTTCCTGCCGTCGACCGGGCGGCTCGATGTGCTGCGCTGGCCGGCGCACGTGGCCTTCCGCCGCAATGCCGATGCCGAACGCTTCCATGAACCCGCGCCGGTGCGCGTCGATGCCGGCGTCGGCGAGGGCGATGTGATCTCGCCGCACTACGACCCGATGATCGCCAAGCTCATCGTCTGGGGCGAGGACCGCGCGCAGGCGCTGGCGCGGCTCGACGCGGCGCTGGACGGCACGCACATCGTCGGGCCGCACACCAACGTCGCCTTCCTGCGCCGCGTCGTGGCGAGCGCGTCGTTCGCCGGCGCCGACCTCGACACCGGACTGATCGAGCGCGAGCGTGGTGTCCTCTTCGATGCGGCGCCGCTGCCGCTGACCGTCGCCGCGGCCGGCGTCGCAGCGCATGCGCTCGCGCTCGAGCGCGCAGACGAGGGTGCCGACCCCTGGTCGCGCCGCGACGGCTGGCGGCTGCACTGCTCTGCCGTCCGGCGCTTCGAGATCGAGCATGCCGGCGCGCGCCACGCGGTCGCACTGGAGCGTCGGCACGATGGGGCGATGTCGCTCGCGGTCGGCGGCGACACGCTGGCCTTCGCGGCCGAGCCGCTGGGGGCCGACCGCTACGACATCCAGCTAGGTACCAAACGGCTGCGGCCGGCGGTCTATGCCGTCGGCGAAGCGGTCGCGGTGTTCGCCGCCGAGGGCGCGGCGCTGCTGCGCGAGGTCGACGTGCTCGCGCATGCCGGCGAAGGGGCGGCCGAGGGGGGGCGCGTCACGGCGCCGATGCCGGGCAAGGTGCTGACCTTCCTGGTGGCCGCGGGCGAGCGCGTCGTGCGCGGCCAGCCGCTGGCGGTGATGGAGGCGATGAAGATGGAACACACGCTCACCGCACCGGGCGACGGCGTGGTGAGTGCCCTGCGCTTCACGCCGGGCGAGCCGGTGGGCGAGGGCGAGGCGCTGCTGGACTTCAGCGCCGACGCGGCGGCCGGGCCGCCGCAGTGAGCGGGCGCCCGCTCGACGGCTCAGTGACGGTCGCGGGAGGCGCCGAGACCGAGCCAGTCGGACGCCGCGAAGCGGCGTCGCTGCGGCGTGGCCGGGGCATCGTCGAGCGCGGCCATCGCCTGCGTCAGGCCGAAGCCGCTGGTCTGATCCGACCAGCTCATGGCCTGCGCCGTGACCGGTGCGCGACGCGGGATCTGCGCGAGCGCGCGCCGCGCCTCGCGCGCGGCTTCGGCCAAGCAGGCGCGCGCGCTCTCCTCGGCGGTGGCGTCGTCGAAGCGGTCCGCGAGCTCGACGATCGCGAACTCCTCCAGCCCGCGGCACACGTTCAGCACCTCGTCGGCGTACTCGCGCTGGCGCAGCATGCGTGCGACGTCGACGCCTTCGCCGAGCGTGCGCAGCAGGCCGAAGTGGATGCGCGTCGCGAGGTGCAGGCGGTTGAAGGTGTTGCCCATCTTGTGCTCCCTGATCTGCCCGCATGGTGGTCGCGACGGCCGGCAGCGACCATCCCGCACAATGGGGAGCGACGGCCTGCATTCATGGGGTCCGCGGCATGTCCGCAACGGACTGCATCCATCCAATCGTGAGGAAGTTCACAAGATGTTGCCGAGTCGCGTGACGCTGGTCGATGTGGGACCGCGCGACGGCCTGCAGAACGAGCCCCGGCCGGTGTCCGTCGCGCAGAAGGTCGAGCTCGTGCACCGCCTGCAGGCCGCCGGCCTGCGCGAGATCGAGGCCGGCAGCTTCGTCAGCCCGAAGTGGGTGCCGCAGATGGCGGACTCGGCTGAAGTGATGGCCAACATCGAACGTCGCGCCGGTGTTCGGTACAGCGTGCTGGTGCCCAACCTGAAGGGCTTCGAAGCCGCGCTGCCGACGCGACCGGACGAGGTGGTCGTGTTCGCCGCCGCGAGCGAGGCCTTCAGCCGGCGCAACATCAACTGCGGCATCGCGGAGTCGATCGACCGTTTCGCGCCGGTGGTCGCGGCGGCACGCGCGGCCGGCATCAAGGTGCGTGGTGCGCTGTCGTGCGCGGTCGGCTGCCCCTACGAGGGCGACGTGCACCCGGACCGCGTCGAGTCCGTGGCCCGGCTGATGAAGGAGGTCGGCGTGCAGCACCTCGGTGTGGCCGACACGATCGGCGTCGGCACGCCGCGCCGCGTGCAGGCGGCGCTGGAGCGCGCGCTGAAGCACTACCCGATCGACGAAGTGAGCGGCCATTTCCACGACACCTACGGCCAGGCGCTGGCGAACATCTACGCCAGCCTCGAGCTCGGCGTGCACACCTTCGACGCCAGCGTCGCCGGCCTCGGCGGCTGCCCCTATGCGAAGGGCGCGACCGGCAACGTCGCGACCGAGGACGTGGTGTTCCTGCTGAACGGCCTGGGCATCGACACCGGCGTCGACCTCGATGCGCTGGTCGATGCGGCGGCCTACGTCTCCGGCGTGCTCGGCCGCAGGCCGGTGTCGCGCGTGGCGAATGCGGTGCTCGCCAAGCGCACGGTGGTGGCGGCATGAGCGTTGCATCGCCTTGCATCAACGTCTGCCGCATGAACGAGCGCACCGGGCTCTGCGAGGGCTGCTGGCGCACGCTCGACGAGATCGCGCTGTGGTCGCAGCTCGACGACGACATCAAGCGCGAGGTCTGGGCGGCGATCGCCGAGCGGCGCGCGGCCGCGCCGTCGCAGGAGCCGACGCGATGACGCCGATCACCTTCTGGTTCGACCCGATCTCGCCCTACGCCTACCTCGCCTTCGAGCGCCTGCCCCAGGCGCTCGAAGGCTGCTCCTACGTCGTCGAGTACCGGCCCATCCTATTCGCCGCGCTGCTGAAGCACTGGGGCCAGCTCGGGCCGGCCGAGATCGCGCCGAAGCGCGACTGGACCTACCGGCAGGTGCAGTGGCTCGCCCGCGAGCAGGGCAGCGCGTTCGCGCTGCCGGCCGCGCACCCCTTCAACCCGCTGCCGCTGCTGCGCCTGCTGGTCGCCTGCGGCCTCGGCGGTCGCCCCAACCGCTGGCAGTGCGAGACGGTGCTGCGCCATGTCTGGTGCAGCGGTGCGGCAGCCGACGATCCACAGCGCCTCGTCGAACTGACCGCGCGCCTCGCGCCGCCGCGCGATCCGCAGGAGGCGGCGGTCAAAGACGCGCTGCGGAACGACACCGACGAGGCGATCGCGCGCGGCGTGTTCGGCGTGCCGACCTTCGAGCTGCCGGCGCGCACCGCCGGCGCTGCGCCGCTGCGGCTGTGGGGGCTCGACGCGCTGCCGATGCTGCGCGCCGCGATCGAGGGCGATCCATGGTTCGACACGCCGTCATGGCAGGCGCCACCGATCGCTGGCGCCGGCCTGACGCGACGTTGACCTGGCGCAAACGCGCCCGCAATTTCCGCGTGACCACCGGGCTGCGTAAGCCTGCGTTGGTTTCGCGTCATCTCCGGTTCAGGCAGCCGCCGAAGAATGCGCCCGGCCGTGCTGCGGCCCGCAACCGTCCGAGGAGATGACATGCAAACCGACCTGGTCCACAAGATCGCCAGTCACCCCAAGTACCAGGAGCTGAAGGCTCGCCGCTCGAGCTTCGGCTGGTGGCTCACGCTGGCGATGCTGCTGGTGTACTACGGCTTCATCCTGCTGGTGGCCTTCAACAAGCCCTTCCTCGCGACGCGCCTCGGCGACGGCGTCACGACCATCGGCATGCCGATCGGCCTCGGCGTCATCGTCTTCACGATCGTCATCACCGTGTTCTACGTGCGGCGCGCGAACGACCAGTTCGACCGCCTGACGGACGAAGTCAGCAAGGCGGTGCTGAAGTGAGCCGCGCCATGACCTCGCTGCGCGCGCTCGGCGCGCTCGCCTTCCTCGCCGGCCTGTGCAGCCTCGCGCAGGCCGCCGGCGCCGACCTCGGCCAGGCGCAGAAGCAGGCGACCAACTGGACGGCCATCGGCATGTTCGGCGTGTTCGTCGTCTTCACGCTGTTCATCACCAAGTGGGCCGCGTCGCGCACCAAGAGCGCCGCCGACTTCTACACCGCCGGCGGCGGCATCACCGGCTTCCAGAACGGCCTGGCGATCG
>CAYLKR010000089.1:0-10491 GCA_964384225.1 uncultured Methylibium sp. | reverse complement strand
CCACCGGTCTGGCCGAGGCCGCCAGCGCCGCCGTCACCGCGGCGCTCACCCCGGCCGTCACTGCCGCCGTCACGGCGGGTGCCGCGCAGGCTGGCATCGACTGGCGCCGCCCCGCCGGCGAGGCCGAACTCGACGCCATGTTCGACGAGGCGCGCGCCCAGGGTCGCCCGGTCTTCCTCTACTGGGGCGCGGCCTGGTGCCCGCCGTGCAACCAGGTCAAGGCGACGGTGTTCAGCCGCGCCGACTTCGTCGAGAAGAGCCGCCGCTTCCTGCCGGTCTACCTCGATGGCGACCTGCCCGCCGCGCAGAAGCTCGGCGCGCGCTTCCGCGTCAGCGGCTACCCGACGATGGTGCTGCTGCGCCCCGACGGCAGCGAGCTGACGCGCCTGCCCGGCGGCGTGCTCGCGCAGCAGTACCTCGATGTGATCGACCTCGGCCTGGAGGCTCATCGCCCGGTGCGTGCGCTGCTCGCCCAGGCGCGCAAGACGCCGGCCAAGCTCTCGGCGGCCGACTGGCGCCTGCTCGCCTGGTACGACTGGGAGGCCGACGACCAGCACCTGCTGCCGCGACCGCAGCAGGCGGCCGTGCTGCGCCGCCTCGCCGCCGCCTGCCCGCCCGCCGAGACGCTGGCGGCCGACCGCCTGGCGCTGCGTGCCCTCGTCGCCGAGGCCGAGGCCAAGCGCCGTCCCGCGCCGGCGGCGCGCGAGCACCTGCTCGCGCTGCTGGCCGACGCGCCACGCGCGCGCAGCCAGCTCGACCTGCTGGCGAGCCAGGCCGGCGACCTCACCGCCGCGCTCACCGCCGCCGGCAGCGTCGAGCGCGAGCAGCTGCAGGGCCTGTGGGCCGCCGCCCTCGACCGCCTGAGCGCCGACGAGGCGCTGCCGCACGGCCAGCGGCTCGCCGCGCTGATCGGGCGCGTCGAGCTGGCGCGGCTCGACGCACCGGGTGGCGCGGTCAGCGCGGTGCTGCAGGAGCATGTGCGCGCGCAGGTCGCGCGCGCCGACCGCGAGGTGACGAGCGACACCGAGCGCCAGTCGGTCGTCAACAGCGCCGCCTACGTGCTGCGCCTGAGCGGCCAGCCGCAGGCCGCCGACACGCTGCTGACCGCCGAGCTGAAGCGCTCGCACAGCCCCTACTACTTCATGCTCGCACTGGCCGACAACGCCAAGCGCCGCGGCGACACCGAGGCGGCGCTGCGCTGGGCCGAGCGCGCCTGGCGCGAGTCGCAGGGACCGGCCACGCGGGTGCAGTGGGGCAGCAGCTACGTCGGCTACCTCGTCGATCTGGCGCCGCACGACGCCGCGCGCATCGAGCAGACGGTGGGCGCGCTGCTCGGCGAGCTCGGCGGCCAGCGCGATGCGCTCTACGACCGCACCCGCGCGCGGCTCGAGCGCATGAGCGGCAAGCTGCTCGACTGGGCGCGCGAAGGCGACCACGACGCCGTGATCGCGCGCCTGCGCACGAAGCGCGACGCGCTGTGCGCCACGCTGCCCGCCGGCGACCCGCAGCGCGCGCCCTGCGCTGCGCTGTTCGAGCCGCCCGCGCGCCGCGCGGCCGACGTGGGGACGCGCGCATGACCCGCGCCGTGCCGACTCGTGCGCTGCGGGCCGAGCGCCGGGCCGCTCCCGAGCCGGCCCGCATCCCCTCGGGGGATCGGCGGAGGGACCCGTCCGACGAGGGGCTGTCATGACCCGTGCCCGCGCGCCGAGCTTCAACGGCACGGACTTCCGCGCCGCGCTCGGCACCTTCGCGACCGGCGTGACCATCGTCACCGCGCGCTCGCCCGACGGCCAGCGCGTCGGGCTGACGGCCAACTCCTTCAACTCGGTCTCGCTGAGCCCGCCGCTGGTGCTGTGGAGCCTGTCGCGCAACGCCGGCTCGCTGCCCGTGTTCGCCCAGGGCTCGCACTATGCGATCAACATCCTCGCCGCCGGCCAGCGCGGCCTGGCCGAGCGCTTCGCGAGCCGCAGCGCCGACCGCTTCGCCGGCGTCGCCTGCACCGAGGGCGCCGGCGGCGCGCCGCTGCTCGACGGCGCGGCGGCGGTGTTCGAGTGCTTCAACCGCAGCCGCTACGAGGAGGGCGACCACGTCATCTTCGTCGGCGAGGTCGAGGCCTGCCGCGTCACCGCGGGCGCCACGCCGCTGATCTTTCACGGCGGGCGCTACTTCACCGAGTTGCCTCTTTGACCGCGGCGTCGTCGACGTCGATGTACTGCCACTGGTCCTGCCAGAACACCGGCCGCCGGTAGCCCTGCACGCGCGGGTGCGCGAGGTCGGTCAGGATGCGGTGCACCCGCAGCTTGTAGGGCACGTAGGCGGCCAGGATGCGCTTGGCCTCGAGGAAGAGCGCGTTGCGCTCGGGGCCGTCGGGCAGTTCGCGGATGCGCGCGTAGATCGCGTCGAACGGCGGGTGCTTGAAGCGCGCGAGGTTCTGGCCACCGGTCTGCGGGCCGTTCATGCGCATCAGGGCGCTGCCGCCGTCGGGCGCGGCGGCGGTGGAGCCCAGCGACCAGACCATGAAGTTGCCGGCGCGCGCCGACTTGAGCTGCTCGGGCCACTGGCCGATCGAGAACTTCAGCTTCAGGCCGATCGCCGTCATGTTGCGTTGCCACAGCTCGTCGAACTGGCGCGAGTTCTGGTCGGGCTGGGTCGCGATCTCCAGCACCAGCGGGCTGCCGTCGGGCTGCTCGCGCCAGCCGTCGCCGTCGCGGTCGACGTAGCCGTAGAGCTCGAGCAGCGCCTTGGCGCGCGCCGGGTCGTAGTCGCTCATCTCGCTCTTGAAGGCCGGGTCGTAGCCGGTGGTGTGCGGCACCAGCAGCGACTGCGCCGGCACCGCCTGGCCCTTCCAGACCTGCGCGATCTCGCGGCCCACGTCGGTGGCCAGCGCGATCGCGCGGCGCAGCGCCACACGCTCGGGCGTGTAGCCGCCGATCACCGGGTGCTCCATGTTGAAGACATAGAAGGCGCTGTCGGGCTGCAGCACGCGCCAGGCGCGGATGCCTTCGCGAGCGAGGTTGGGCGCCAGCTTGCCGCCCGGCATCGCGGTGGCGATGAACTCGCTGGGCACCGCGACGATGTGGATCTGCCCGTTCAGGAAGGCCAGCCAGCGCGGCTGCTGCTCCTGGATGATGCTGATCTCGACGCGATCGACCAGCGGCAGCGGCCGGCCCCGGTAGCGCGCGGCGATCGCCTGGCCCTCGGCGTCGTCGGGCGCCGGCTCGGCCTCGTAGGTGCGGCGGTGGCCGGGGTTGCGCTCCAGCACGATCAGCGAGCTGCGCCGCCACTGCGCCAGCCGGAACGGGCCGGTGCCGACCGGGTGCGCGGCGATCTGGTCGCCGTAGCGCTCGACGACCTCGCGGGCGACCGCGCCGAAAAGGTCGCCGGTGGCCAGCAGCTCGACGAAGCGCGGGCGCGGCTGGTCGAGCGTGATTTGCAGCGTGTAGCGGTCGAGCGCGCGCAGGCCTTCGACCGGGCGGTCGTAGTCGAAGGGCCGCTTGCTCTCCAGCGCCTCGCGGCGCACGGCGGCCAGGCCGGTCAGCGACTCCTGCTCGAGCGAGGTCCACACCGGGCTCTTCAGCGCCGGGTCGGCGAAGCGCTTGAGGCTGTAGACATAGTCCTCGGCGACCAGCTCGCGCGGCTTGCCGCCGAAGGCCGGGTCGTCGGCGAAGTAGATGCCCGGCTGCACGCGGATCGTGTAGCGGCGGAAGTCCGCCGACACCTCGGGCATCGCCGCGGCCGTCAGCGGCTTGATCTTGGCCGGCCGCGCGAGGTGGTCGTAGTGATACAGCCCCTCGAAGATGTGCGGCGTGACGGTGCGCGAGTACAGGTCGTTGATCTGCGCCGGGTCGAAGCCGGTCTCGGCCACCGGGAAGGCGACCTTCAGCGTCTTCGGGGCCGCGCCGGCGGGCGCCGCCTGCGCCGGGGCGGTGCCGGCGAACCACGCCGCCGCGGCCAGCCCCAGCGCGGCCAGGGCCGCGCGCCGGCGTTCAGCGCCGCGCCGCTTGCTTGGCAGGATCGACATCGACGAACTTCCAGAATTCACGCAGGAAAGGGTTGCGGTGGTAGCCGATCACCCAGGGATGCGCCATGTCGGTGGTCAGGCGGTGGCCATGGACCTTCATCGGCATGTAGGCGATGAACAGGCGCTTGGCCTCGTTCATCGCGGCCTGGCGCTCGGGACCGTTGGGCAGGGTCTTCTGCAGCGCATAGGCGCGGTTGTAGGCGGCGAGGTCGAAGCGGGCCTTGTTGGCCTGGCCCTTGGCGCCGCCGTCGGCCAGCGCGAGGAAGGTGTCGCCGTCGGGCGTGGCGGCCAGCCAGCCGACGCCCCACATCATCAGCTTGCCGGCGGTCGAGGCCTTCAGGTTCTCCGGCCACTTGGCGGTCTTGAACTCGATGCGGATGCCGATCGCGTCCATGTTCTTCTTCCACAGCTCGATCAGCTGGCGCGAGGCCTGGTCGGGCTGGGTGGCGTACTCCAGCCGCAGCGGGCTGCCGTCGGGTTGCTCGCGCCAGCCGTCGCCGTCGCGGTCGACGTAGCCGTAGAGCTCGAGCAGGGCCTTCGATCGCGCCGTATCGAAGCTGCTCATCTCGCTCTTGAAGGCCGGGTCGTAGCCCCAGGTGCCGGGCGCGATCGGGCCCTGCGCCGGGATCGACTGGCTGCGGCGCACCAGGCGGATCTCCTTGTCCACGTCGACCGCCAGCGCGATCGCGCGGCGCAGCGCCACCTTCTCCGGCGTGTAGCCGCCGACCATCGGGTCCTCCATGTTGAAGTAGCTGATGTCCACCGCCGGCCGCGCGTAGCGCAGCATCAGGATGCCCTGCTTGGCGAGGTTGGGCGCCAGCTCGCCGCCCGGCATCGCGATGTCGGCGAAGTCGTTCGGCACCTCGTCGATCATGTCGTGCTCGCCGTTCAGGAAGGCCAGCCAGCGCGGCTGGTTCTCCTCGACGATGCTGATCTCGACGCGGTCGAGCAGCGGCAGCCGCTTGCCCTTGTTGGCCGCGACCGCGGCCTGGGCCGCCGGGTCGTCGGCGGGCGCTTCCTCGTCGTAGAACTGCTCGCGGAAGCCGGGGTTGCGCTCCAGCACGATGCGCGAGGCGCGCCGCCATTCGGCGAGGCGGAACGGCCCGGTGCCGACCGGGTGCTCCATCATCTTGTCACCGTAGGCCTCGACCACCTCGCGCGCGACCGCGCCGACGAAGGAGCCGTCGGACAGCAGCTGCATCGGGAAGCGCGGCCGCGGCTCGGCCAGTTTGAACTGCAGCGTGTAGCGGTCGAGCGCGCGGATGCCCTCGACCTCGCGGTCGTAGGGGAAGGGCTGCTTGCTCTCCAGCACCTCGCGGCGCAGCTCCGACAGGCCGAGGATCTTCTCGTTCTCGAACAGGTAGAGGTTGGCGCTCTTCCAGCGCGGGTCGTAGTGGCGCTTGAAGCTGTAGACGTAGTCCTGCGCGGTCAGCTCCCGCTTCCTGCCCTTGAAGGCCGGGTCGTCGGCGAAGTAGATGCCCGGCTGGATGCGCACCGTCCAGGTCCGGTAGTCGGCCGAATGCTCGGGCATGCCGACGGCGGTGTTGGGCCGCAGCCGCACCGGACGGGCCAGGAATTCGTACTGGTAGGGCGCCTCGAAGATGTTCGCCGCGATGATGCGCGAATACAGGTCGGTGATTTGCGCCGGATCGAAGCCGGTCTCGGCGATGCGGAAGGCGTAGCGCAGCACCTTGGTCTGGGCGCCGGGGGACGGCGCCTCGTTGCCGTACGCGGGGACGGTGATGCACGCGGCGCACAGCGCCAGCAGCGTCGAGAGGGCAAGGCTTCGCATCAGGGCTTCGGCGCCGGCCGGCGCTCGGGGTTGACGTCCACGTAGTGCCACCAGGCATACAGGAACGGGTTGCGGTGGTATCCGATCACCCAGGGCTGGGCGAGGTCCGTGTGGACACGGTGCACGTGGGCCTTGAGCGGCATGTAGGCGATCATCAGCCGCTGCGCGTCGCGCATCACGGCGGCGCGTTCGGGCACGTCGGGCATGACCTTCTGTCGCTCGTAGAGGCGGTCGAAGGAGGGAAGGTCGAAGCGCGAGCGGTTGGGGTTGCCCTTGGCACCGCCGTAGGCCAGCGCGAGGAAGGTGTCGCCGTCGGGCTGGCTCGAGAACCAGGTCGCGCCCCACATCATCAGCTTGCCGGCGCGGCTCGCCTTCAGGTTCTCGGGCCACCGGCCGGTCTTGAACTCGATGCGCACGCCGATCGCCGCCATGTTCTTCTGCCACTGCTCGACGAGCTGGCGCGACTGCTGGTCGGGCTGGGTCGCGTACTCCACTCGCAGCGGCGAGCCGTCGGGCCGCTCGCGCCAGCCGTCGCCGTCGCGGTCGGTGTAGCCGTAGAGATCGAGCAGGGCCTTGGCGCGGGCCGGGTCGTGCTCGCTCATCTCGCTCTTGAACGCCGGGTCGTGGCCCCAGGTGCCCGGGGCGATCGCGCCCTGCGCCGGGATGGCCTGGCGGTTGCGCACGAGGCGGATCTCCTTGTCGACGTCGACCGCCAGCGCCATCGCGCGGCGCAGCGCGATCTGGTGCGGCTCGTAGCCGCCGACCATCGGGTCCTCCATGTTGAAGTAGCTGAAGGTCACGCCGGGCTCCGCATAGCGCACCATCGTCAGGCCCGCCTTCCTCAGGTGGGGCGCGAGCTCGTCGTTCGGGACCGCGAGGCCGGTGTACTCGGGCGGCACCTCCTCGATCACGTCGTGCTCGCCGTTCAGGAACGCCAGCCAGCGCGGCTGGTTCTCGTCGACGATGGCGACCTCGACGCGGTCGATCATCGGCAGCCGCCGGCCCGCGAGCTGCGCCGCCGCGGCCTGCGCGACCGGGTCGCCGGCCGGCGCGGTCTCTTCGTAGTAGCGCTCGCGGAAGTCCGGGTTGCGCTCCAGCACCACGCGCGACGCGCGGCGCCACTCGGTCAGCCGGTAGGGCCCGGTGCCCACCGGGTGTTCCGTGATGCGATCACCGTAGCGCTCGACCACCTCGCGGGCGACCGCGCCGAAGGAGGCGGGGTTGGTCAGCACCTCGGGGAAGCGCGGCCTCGGCTCGGCCAGGCGGAACTGCAGCGTGTAGCGGTCCAGCGCACGCACGCCCTCGACCGGACGGTCGTAGGGAAAGGGCTGCTTGGTGCGGATCACGTCTTGCCTGAGTTCCGACAGCCCGAGCAGCGTGGCGTTCTCGAGCAGGTACAGCGTGGGGCTCTTCCAGCGCGGGTCGTAGTGGCGCTTGAAGCTGTAGACGTAATCCTCCGCGGTCAGTTCACGCTTGCGGCCGCCGAAGGCCGGATCGTCCGCGAAATGGATGCCGGGCTTCAGGCGCACGGTCCAGGTGCGGTAGTCGTCCGAATGCTCCGGCATCCCGGCGGCCGTGTTGGGCCGCCGGCGCAGCGGGCGCGCCAGGAATTCGTATTCGTAGAGCGCGTCGAACATCGACGCCATGATGATCGCCGAGTAGTAGTCGCCCACCTGCGCCGGGTCGAAGCCGCTCTCGGCCGTCCGAAAGGCGTAGCGCAGCACCTTGGGCGCAGCGTCCGGCGCGGGCGCCCCGGGGTCCGCGGCGAGGGCCGGGCTGCACGCCATGCACAGGGCCAGGATCAGGCCACGGACGAACATCGGGTCACTCCGGTGGGAACGGGGCGCAGTCTAGGCCCTAGACTCGCGCCTGCGCATCGGCCGCTACCCGCGGCCCCTCCTGGAGCACGATCGACCCGATGGCTGCATACCTGATCCGGCGCCTGTGGCAGATGGTCCCGACGCTGGTCGGCGTCGTGCTGCTGGTGTTCTTCCTCTTCAAGTACTTCGGCGGTGACCCGGCCGAGATCCTCGGGGGCCTGAACGCCACCCCCGAACAGATCGACGCGATCCGCGAGCAGCTCGGCCTGAACGAGCCCTGGTGGAAGCAGCTGTGGATCTTCGTCCAGCAGATCGCCACCTTCGACTGGGGCAAGAGCTGGGCGACCAACGAGCAGGTGTCGTCGCTGTTCGCCAGCCGCCTGCCGGCCACGCTGACGGTGATGGTGCCCATCCTCGTGCTCGAGGTGCTGCTGGCGATCCCCTTCGCGCTCGCGGTGGCCTATGTGCGGGGCTCGCTGACCGACCGCGCGATCATGGTCGCCACCACCGTGGCGCTGTCGATCAGCTTCCTGGTCTACGTGATCGTCGGCCAGTACGTCTTCGCCTTCCAGCTCGGCTGGTTCCCGGTGCAGGGCTGGAGCGACAGCGTCTGGACCAACCTCGTGCGCTACGCGCCGCTGCCGGTGTTGCTGGCGGTGCTGGTCAGCCTGGCGCCGCAGACGCGGCTGTACCGCAGCTTCTTCCTCGACGAGATCGGCCAGGACTACGTGCGCACCGCGCGCGCCAAGGGCCTGGGCGAGACGCGCATCCTGCTCACCCACGTGCTGCGCAACGCGCTGATCCCCATCCTGACCAACGTCGCGGTGCTGCTGCCGGGCATCTTCGTCGGCAGCTTCCTGATCGAGACCTTCTTCTCCATCCCCGGCCTGGGCCGCGAGGTGCTGCTGGCGGTGAACCGCAGCGACTACCCGGTGATCCAGGCGGTGACGATCTACATCGCGGTGCTGACGATGGTCATCAACCTCGCGACCGACCTGCTCTACAAGGTCGCCGATCCTCGCGTGGTTCTCAAATGAGCGCGGTGCTGTCCGGTTCCGTGGCGGCGGCGCCTGCGCCGCAGCGCTCCGAAGGCGTCTGGGCCGCCGCGGCGCGGCGCTTCCGCTCCGACCGCGTCGGCATGGTGTCGCTGGCGATCGTGGCGGCCTTCATGGTGCTGGTCGTGCTGGCGGCGGTCGGCGCGGTGGCGTCGAAGTGGCAGCAGGAGGTCGGCGTGCCGAGCGCGCCGCCGACCTTCATGGGGCCGGCCCCCAAGGTCAAGCAGACGGCGATCGCGGTGCCCGAGGGCCCCAACGTGGACCTCTCGGACATCGACCCGCTCGCGCCGCGCTACGCCGAATGGGCCGAGCGCGCCAAGCAGTTCAAGAGCGCCGAGACGCCGCGCGCCGAGACCCTGCCCTTCGGTGCCGACCGGCTGGGCCGCGACGTGCTGGCCAAGGCGATCAAGGGCGCCGAGATCTCCATCCTCGTCGGCCTGTCGGCGGCGCTGCTGGCCACCGCGATCGGCACGCTGCTCGGCGCGCTGGGCGGCTTCTTCGGCGGCAAGGTCGGCGACTTCCTCGAGTGGGTCTACAACGTCTTCACCTCGATCCCCGGCATCCTGCTGATCTTCGCCTTCGCGGCGGTCACCGGGCGCGGCGTCGACTCGGTGGTGCTGATCCTCGGGCTGACCGGCTGGACCGGCATCTACCGGCTGGTGCGCGCCGAGTTCATCAAGCACGCGGTGCGCGAGTACGTGCGCTCGGCCGAGGCGATCGGCGCCAGTGCCGCCTCGCGCATGTTCCGCCACATCCTGCCGAACGTCAGCCACGTCGTGCTGGTGCAGCTGTCGATCCACGTCGTCGCCTTCATCAAGGCCGAGGTCATCCTGAGTTACCTGGGCCTGGGCGTCGGCGTCGACGAGGTGTCCTGGGGCACGATGCTCGCCGAAGCCCAGGCCGAGCTGATCCTCGGCCACTGGTGGCAGCTGGCCGCGGCCACGCTCTTCATGGCGGTCTTCGTCACCGCCTTCTCGCTGATGACCGACGCGCTGCGCGACGCGCTCGATCCGAAGCTGCGGGGGGCCGAATGAGCGCACTCGACGAGGGGCCCCGCGCAGCGGGGATCGGCGTAGCGCGAGTTCGGCCAGGCGCCGACCGCTCGGCGATGCCGAGTGCACGGCGACCCGGAGGCGCCGACTGATGGGCGCGTACACCGCCACGATCGAATGGCAGCGCGGCGACGCCGCCTTCACCGACCGCCACTACTCGCGCGCGCACCGCTGGCGCTTCGACGGCGGCGCCGAGGTGGCGGCGTCGAGCTCGCCGCGCGTCGTGCCGCTGCCCTGGTCGGACCCGGCCGCCGTCGACCCCGAGGAGGCTTTCGTCGCCTCGCTCGCGAGCTGCCACATGCTGTGGTTCCTGGCGATCGCCGCCGAGCGCGGCTGGGTCGTCGACCGCTACACCGATGCGGCCGAGGGCACGATGGCGAAGAACGCCGAAGGCCGCCTCGCGATGACGGCCGTGACGCTGAGGCCCGCGGTCGCCTTCGCCGGCGCCGCGCCCGACCGCGCGACCTTCGACGCGATGCACGCCGAGGCCCACGCGCAATGCTTCATCGCCAACTCGGTGCGCTCTGACATCCGCTGCGAGGCCACATGCTGCTGAACGTCGACAACCTGCGCGTGCGCTTCCGCCTCGGCCGCGGCGAGCGCGCCACCTGGGCCGAGGGCGTCGGCCGCGGCGAGCAGGGCGTGAGCTTCGCGGTGCCCGAGAACAGCACGGTCGCGCTGGTCGGCGAATCGGGTTCGGGCAAGAGCGTCACCGCGATGTCCATCCTCAACCTGCTGCCCGACAACGCCG
>CAYLKR010000088.1:0-11002 GCA_964384225.1 uncultured Methylibium sp. | reverse complement strand
ACGCAGATGATGGAGTCGATGATCGTCAACCCGGTGCCGACGCGCGCCGAGGTCAGCGACGTCGCCAACGCCGTGCTCGACGGCACCGACGCCGTCATGCTCAGCGCCGAGACGGCGGCCGGCAAGTACCCGGTCGAGACGATCGAGCAGATGGCCGCGATCGCCCAGGCCGCCGAGGCCGCCGAGGACGTGACGCTCGACGCCGACTTCACGCACCGCGCGTTCACGCGCATCGACCAGAGCATCGCGATGGGCGCGCTGTTCACCGCCCACCACCTGGGCTGCAAGGCGATCGTCGCACTGACCGAGTCGGGCTCGACGGCACTGTGGATGAGCCGTCACAAGATCCACGTGCCGATCTACGGCCTGACCTCGCAGCTCGCCAGCCAGCGCAGGATGGCGCTGTACCGCAACGTGCGTCCGCTGCTGATGCCGCTCTACGCCGACCGCGACGAGGCGCTCGCCGAGGCCGAGGCCCTGCTGGTGGCCGGGGGCGTGCTGAAGACCGGCGACACCTACGCGATCACCGTCGGCGAGCCGATGGGCCACCCGGGCGGCACCAACATGCTGAAGGTGTGTCGCGTCGGCTGACGGCCGGCGCGACCACTTCGGGCAGCCAAGGTCTGGCCGGATCGGCTGAGCGCCCGCGACCGAGGGGCGCCCTCGGCGGACGGCTCCGCAGCGGCGCCTAAAATCTCTGGCATCGCAGCGCTACGGCGCCTGCTCCGCTCATCGACTCCGGAGATCCCCATGCCCCTCGTTTCCATGCGCCAGCTGCTCGACCACGCCGCCGAGCAGGGCTACGGCATCCCCGCGTTCAACGTCAACAACCTCGAGCAGGTGCAGGCGGTCATGGAGGCGGCCAAGGAAACCGGCGCGCCGGTGATCCTGCAGGCCAGCGCCGGGGCGCGCAAGTACGCCGGCGAGTCCTTCATCAAGCACCTGATCCAGGCCGCGATCGAGGCCTATCCGACGATCCCGCTGGTGATGCACCAGGACCACGGCCAGAGCCCGGACGTGTGCCGCGGCGCGATCGAGCTGGGCTTCAGCTCGGTGATGATGGACGGCTCCCTCGAGGCCGACGGCAAGACCATCGCCAGCTACGACTACAACGTCGACGTGACCCGCAAGGTGGTCGACATGGCGCATGCGCTGGGCGTCACCGTCGAGGGCGAGCTCGGCTGCCTCGGCTCGCTCGAGACGATGAAGGGCGACAAGGAGGACGGCCACGGCACCGAGGCGACGATGACGCGCGAGCAGCTGCTGACCGACCCGGAGCAGGCCGCCGACTTCGTCAAGCGCACCCAGCTCGACGCGCTGGCCATCGCCATCGGCACCAGCCACGGCGCCTACAAGTTCACCCGCAAGCCCACCGGCGACATCCTGGCGATCGACCGCATCAAGGAGATCAACCGCCGCATCCCCAACACCCACCTGGTGATGCACGGCTCCTCGTCGGTGCCGCAGGAGCTGCTGGCGATCATCCGCCAGTACGGCGGCCAAATGAAGGAGACCTACGGCGTGCCGGTCTCCGAGATCCAGGAAGCGATCAAGTACGGCGTGCGCAAGATCAACATCGACACCGACATCCGCCTCGCGATGACCGGCGCGGTGCGCAAGTTCCTCGCCGAGCACCCGGAGAAGTTCGACGCGCGGGAGTGGCTCAAGCCGGCGCGCGAGGCCGCCAAGCAGATCTGCAAGCAGCGCTACCTCGAGTTCGGCTGCGAGGGGCAGGCGGCGAAGATCAAGCCCGACACGCTGTCGGTCGTGGCCGGCAGGTACGCGAAGGGCGAGCTGGCGCAGACCGTCCACTGACCTGCCGCGTCTGGCAGGCCTTACATGGTGACGCGGCGCGTGCCGCTTGATACAAAGCCGACATGACTGCGCTGCTCGAGAGCCGACTCCGTTCCCTGCCGCTGATCGCGCGCGGCAAGGTGCGCGACAACTACGCCGTCGGCGACGACCGCCTGCTGATGGTCGCCTCCGACCGCCTGTCGGCCTTCGATGTGGTTATGGGCGAGCCCATCCCGGGCAAGGGCGAGCTGCTGACCAAGATGGCGCTGTTCTGGTTCGGGCGGCTCGCGGCGATCGTGCCCAACCACCTGACCGGCGAGGCGCCCGAGAGCGTCGTCGCGCCCGACGAGCGCGCGCAGATCGTCGGGCGCTCGATGCTAGTGAAGCGGCTGACGCCGCTGCCGGTCGAGGCGGTCGTGCGTGGCTATCTCGCCGGCTCGGGCTGGAAGGAGTACCAGGACAGCGGCGCGGTCTGCGGCGTCGCGCTGCCGCCGGGGCTGGGCAACGCGGCGCGCCTGCCGCAGCCGATCTTCACGCCGGCCACCAAGGCCGAGGCCGGCGCGCACGACGAGAATATCTCCTTCGAGCAGATGGCGCGCATCGTCGGCGCGCCGCTGGCCGAGCGCGTGCGCTCGGTGTCGATCGCGCTCTACGAGGCCGCCGCCGCCTATGCGCTGACGCGCGGCATCATCATCGCCGACACCAAGTTCGAGTTCGGCCTCGATGCCGCCGGCACGCTGACGCTGATGGACGAGGTGCTGACGCCCGACTCTTCGCGCTTCTGGCCGGCCGAGGGCTACGAGGCCGCCGTGCGCGAGGGCCGCAACCCGCCGAGCTACGACAAGCAGTTCGTGCGCGACTGGCTCGAGCAGGCGCGCGTGGACGGCCAGCCCTGGAACAAGCGCGCGCCCGCGCCGGCGCTGCCGGCCGAGGTGGTGCAGCGCACCGCCGACAAGTACCGCGAGGCGTGGCAACGCCTCGCCGGCTGACCATGCTCGCCCGCCTGCGCCAGCGCCTCGAAGCGGCGATCCCGCGTGCGACCAGCCGCGTGGCCGCCGGGCGGCTGCGCGGCGAGCTCGCCGGCCTGCTCGCTCGCCACGGCGAGCTCGACCGCGCGCGCGACGAGATCGCCAAGCTGCGCGCCGAGTTCCGCTTCGAGCCCGACGCCGGCGTGACCGCCTGGGTGGCGCTGGCCGAAGGCCTGCTCGACTACTACGAGGATCTCGACACCGGCTGCCGCGACCGCCTGCAGCGCGCCTACTCGCTGGCCAGTGCAGCCCAGCTGCGCCCGCTGCAGGCGCTGGCCACCGCCTGGCTGGCGCTGCTCGACTACGTGCAGCACGACGTCGACTCGATGGCCCAGCGCCTGCGCCACGCCTTCGACCTGAGCACGCCCGACGATCACGGCGTGCGCGCGCGCGCCGGCCTCGTCGCGGCCCAGGGCTACCACTGGGGCGGCCGCATGGACCGCGCCCAGCCCTGGTACGAGAGCGCGCGCCAGCATGCGCTGGCCGACGGCGACGAGGCGATGATGAGCGCGGTGCTCTACAACCGCTACGCGATCCAGATGAACCTGCAGCGCGAGGCCGAGGCGCAGCGCGTCGTCGACGTCGGGACCCAACCCGAGCCCGAGACGCTCGCCAAGCTGGCCAGCGACGCGCTGCGCGGCGCCGAATCGACCGAGCGCTTCGACCAGATGGTCGGCGCCACCTCGCTGCATGTGCTGCACCCGCTGATGCGCGCCCAGCTGCTCACGATCCAGGGCCAGTTCGACGAGGCGCGAGCGCTGTTCGCTCAGCACTACGAGGCTGGCCTGCAGCAGGGCATGAAGGCGAAGGCCGCTTTGCTGCTGACCGATCGTGCGTGGTGCGAGCTGCGCTGCGGCGAGGTCGGCAAGGCGCTCGGCCTGGCGCACGAGGCCGAGGCGGGGCTGGCGGCCCTCGGCGATGCCGACGACGACGCCGCGGCGCGCTGCCGCCTCGTCCAGGTCTACGAGGCCTGCGGCAGCGCCGACGACAAGGAACGCGCGATCGAGTTGCGCGAGGTGGCGGCACGCCACTGGCGCGCGCACATCAGCCAGCAGACGCGCTGGGTCGAGCGGCTCGACCTCGCCCTCGGCAGCGGCGGCCCGCCGCCGCTCGCCGCCGTCTGATCCCGCAGCGGTGGCCCGCCGCTCGCCGCCGTCTGATCCCGCAGCGGCGGCCCACCGCCGCCGTCCGATCCTGCGGCTAGAACAGCACCATGCTCAGCTTGCGCCGGTAGCCGTCGACCACCGGGTCGCTGGCCACCGCGGCGGCCTTGCCGGCGATCTCCAGCGTGCCCTTGGCCTCGGCGGCCGCCGGCTTGGCCTGCGGCTTGGTCATCAGCTCGAGGATCGCGACGTACAGCTTGCGGGCGCGCTGGTCGGCCCAGGCCTTGTCGCGCATCAGGATCTCCAGCAGCTCGTCCATCGCGTCGGTGAAGCGCAGCGCGGCCATCAGCACCTGGGCACGCTCGAAGCGCGCGTCGAAGTCGCGTTTGGCCGCGGCGATCGCGGCATCCAGCGTGGCAAGCGGCCTTGCGGTCGCGGCGGCCTCGCAGGCCTCGATCCACAGCCCGAGCGCGCTCGCGCGGGCGTCGACGATCGCCTTCGGCGCCAGCGGCTGCCAGGCGCGGCGCGCCTCGGCGATCTCGCCGGCCTCCAGCAGGCGCTTCACGTAGTCGGCGCGGATCGCGTCGTCGTGCGGCGCGATCGCTAGCGCCTCGGCGAGCTTGGCGAGCGCGGCGTCGGTGTCGCCCTCGGCGGCGAGCTGCTCCGCCTCCTCGGCCTCTTCCTCGGCCGCCAGCTCGTCGGGGCTGGGCACATGCTTGTCGAGGAAGGCGCGGATCTGCGACTCCGGCAGCGCGCCGACGAAGCCGTCCACCGGCTGGCCGCCGACGAACATCACGCAGAAGGGGATCGAACGTACGCCGAAGGCCTGGCTGAGCTGGCCGGCGATCTCGGGCTGCTCGTCGCTGTTGAGCTTGGCGAGCGTGAAGCGCCCGGCATAGGCCGTCTCCAGCTTGTCCAGCACCGGGCCGAGCTGCTTGCACGGGCCGCACCAGGGGGCCCAGATGTCGAGCAGCACCGGGGTGCGGGCCGAGGCGTGGATCAGCTCGGCTTCGAAGTTCTGCAGGGTGATGTCGATCATGTCGCCTCAGGTGCGGCCGGCGGTCCGCAAAGCAAGCGCCGCCTACAATTCGGGGTTTTCCGACCGGAGCGGCCGTGAGTGCAGCGCAACCCCTGATCGGCGTGGTGATGGGCTCCAGCAGCGACTGGGAGGTCATGCAGCACGCGGCCGCGATTCTCGCCGAGTTCGGCGTGCCCTTCGAGGCCCAGGTGGTCTCTGCCCATCGCATGCCCGACGACATGTTCCGCTATGCCGAGGCGGCCCGCGGCCGCGGCCTGCGCGCGATCATCGCCGGCGCCGGTGGCGCCGCCCACCTGCCGGGCATGCTGGCGGCCAAGACGCCGGTGCCGGTGCTCGGCGTGCCGGTGCCGAGCAAGCATCTGCAGGGCGTCGACTCGCTGCACAGCATCGTGCAGATGCCCAAGGGCGTGCCGGTGGCCACCTTCGCGATCGGCGCGGCCGGCGCGGCCAACGCGGCGCTGTTCGCCGTCGCGCTGCTCGCGCACGACGACGCGGCGCTGCGCGAGCGCCTCGATGCCTTCCGCGCCGCCCAGACCGAGGCCGCGCGGGCGATGACGGCCCAGCTCGGCCCCAAGACCTGAACGCTTCCGCGATGTCCCACAGCAAGACCATCCTGCCGGCCGCCGTCGCCGCCGGCGCGCAGGCCACGACCCTAGGCGTGATGGGCGGCGGCCAGCTCGGCCGCATGTTCGTGCACGCCGCGCAGCGGCTCGGCTACTTCACCGCCGTGCTCGACCCCGACGTCGCCAGCCCGGCCGGGCTGGTGTCGCACGTCCACGTGCAGGCCGACTACCTGGACGAGCAGGGCCTCGCGCAGATGCTGCAGCGCTGCGCGGCGATCACGACCGAGTTCGAGAACGTGCCGGCCGGCGCGCTCTACACCCTCGGCGCGCATCTGCCGACCGCGCCCGACGCCGAGGCGGTGGCGATCTGCCAGGACCGCGCCAAGGAGAAGCGCCATTTCGCCGCCTGCGGCGTGCCCTGCGCGCCGCATGCCGTGATCGAGACCGAGGCCGACCTCGCCGCGGTGCCCGACGCGCTGCTGCCCGGCATCCTGAAGACCGCGCGGCTGGGCTACGACGGCAAGGGCCAGGTCCGCGTCGCCGACCGCGCCGCCCTGGCCGCGGCCTGGCAGTCCCTGAAGCAGGCCCCTTGCGTGCTGGAGCGCAGGCTTGCGCTGGCCTTCGAGGTCAGCGTGGTGCTGGCGCGCAACGCGCAGGGAGACGTCGTCACGCTGCCGCTGCAGCGCAACCTGCACCGCGACGGCAT
This sequence comes from uncultured Methylibium sp., assembly GCA_964384225.1. Classification (GTDB taxonomy): domain Bacteria; phylum Pseudomonadota; class Gammaproteobacteria; order Burkholderiales; family Burkholderiaceae_C; genus Methylibium. The sequence continues at coordinate 4,769 of CAYLKR010000088.1, read as the reverse complement.
CCTCGCCGTCACCGAGGTGCCGGCGCCCGGCGTACCCGAGCCGCTCGCGGCGCAGGCGCGCGCCGCGGCGCAGCACATCGCCGACGGCATGCGCTATGTCGGCGTGCTGTGCGTCGAGTTCTTCGTGCTCGAGGACGGCACGCTGGTCGCCAACGAGATGGCGCCGCGGCCGCACAACTCCGGCCACCACAGCATCGACAGCTGCGACGTCTCGCAGTTCGAGCTGCAGGTGCGCTGCATGACCGGACTGCCGCTGCCGCAGCCGCGCCAGCACTCGGCCGCGGTGATGCTGAACCTGCTCGGCGACCTGTGGTTCGACGCCCAGGGCCGCGAGCGCACGCCCGACTGGGCGGGCGTGCTCGCGATCCCCGGTGCCCATCTGCACCTGTACGGCAAGGCCAGCGCCCGTCCGGGCCGCAAGATGGGCCACCTGACGCTGACCGCGGCCACGCCGCAGGCGGCGCGCGCTGCCGCCGAGCAGGCGGCCGGGCTGCTGGGGCTGCCGGCGCCGTTCTGAGCGCTGGTCGACGACGATGCCGGTGCTCGACGGCCGCGCACCCGAGTCCGTCGCCGCGGCGGCGCGCGAGCTCGCCGCCGGCCGGCTCGTCGCGTTCGCCACCGAGACCGTCTACGGCCTCGGCGCCCGCGCCGACGACGATGCGGCGGTGGCGCGCATCTTCGCCGCCAAGAGCCGCCCGGCCGACCACCCGCTGATCGTCCACGTGGCCGATGTGGCTGGTGCCGAAGCCTTCGCTGCCGAGCTGTCGCCGCTGGCGCGGCGGCTGATGGCGGTGTTCTGGCCCGGGCCGCTCACGCTGATCGTGCCGCGCCGGGCCGGCATGGCCCAGGCCGCGGCTGGCGGGCAGGGGACGATCGGCCTGCGCTGCCCCTCGCACCCGGTCGCGCGTGCGCTGCTGCAGGCCGCGGCCGCGGAGGGCGTGCCGGGGCTCGCGGCGCCCAGCGCCAATCGCTTCGGCCGCATCAGCCCGACGCGCGCGGCCCATGTGGCGCAGGAGTTCGGCGACGAGCTGCTCGTGCTCGACGGCGGCGCCTGCGAGGTCGGCATCGAGTCGGCGATCGTCGATGTCTCGCGCGGCCGCGCGGTGCTGCTGCGTCCCGGCGTGCTGAGCCGCGAGCGCATCGCCGCGGCGGCCGGCGAGCCGCTGCACGACGCCGACGCCGGTGCGCCGCGCGCCGCCGGCACGCTGGCCGCGCACTATGCCCCGCGTGCGACGCTGCGCCTGATGCCGGCGCCCGCGCTGCGCACCGCGCTGGAGGTGTTGCCGCTGGAGGCCCTGCCCGCCGGGGCGGCGCCGAGGCTGGCGGTATATTCCCGCAGCGTCGCGGTGCCCGGGCGGCTGCCGCAGCGCCGCATGCCCGACGACGCGGCCGCTGCGGCGCAGCAGCTGTTCTCGACGCTGCGCGAACTCGACGACCTGGGCGTGAAGTTGATCTGGGTCGAGGAGCCGCCGGCCGACGCGGCCTGGGAGGGCGTACGCGACCGGCTGCGGCGCGCGGCCGCCTGATCCGCCCATCCACCTTCCGTGTTCCGTTGCCTGGAGTGAGCATGACCGTTTCGATCGATCTCCCGAGCCGCCTGCGCATGTCCAGCCGCGCGCTCGGCCTGGCGGCCCTGCTCGTCCTGGCCGCCTGCGGCGGCGGCGACCGCGAGAACGACTTCCAGCCGTCGCGGGTGATCGTGTTCGGCGACGAGGCGAGCGTGGTCGTCCCCGCGGCGATCCCCGCCAGCGGCGCGGTGCCGGCGATCCGGGCCGGCTCGCGCTACACGGTCAACGGCTTCACGACGATCACCGACAGCACGACGACGCCGCCGACCACGACCACGGTGTACGACTGCAACGTCAACCGCATCTGGGTGCAGCAGCTCGCGGCCCGCGCGGGCATCGGCTTTCCGGGGGGAGAGGAAGACGGCGAATGCGACTTCGGCGAGGACAGCTCGGGCATCAACCTGGCCGTCGCCGGGACCGGCGTGAACGATCCCGGTGGCGTGGTCGACCAGATCGACGGCTTTCTCGCCGGTGGCGGGACCTTCTCGCCCACCGACCTGGTGACCATCTACACCGGGCAGAAGGACATCATCGAGATCTACGCGACCGTCACGACCGCTGCCGAGTGCCGGTTCGACGCCGACGACCCGACTACCGCCGGGCCGATCGCGCAGGTCGCGCGCCAGCGTGGCGGCCGGCTGGCGGCCCAGGTCAACCGGGTGGCCGACGGCGGCCGCGGCGGTCGGGTGATCTTCGTGACGGTCCCCGACGTCGGTGCCACGCCCTGGGGCCGCGATGACGCCCGCGACAAGCCCGGCGTCGATGGCGCCGCCTGCCTCGAGCAGCTGACCGCCGCCTTCAATGCCGGCTTGCGCACCGAGGTGATCCAGGACGGCCGCTACGTCGGGCTGCTGCAGCTCGACGAGCGCATCGGCGCGGCGCTGCGCGGCTTCTACGGCTTCAGCAACCTCGTCGATCCGGTCTGCCGTCCTGAGGCGCCGCTGCCGAGCTGCACGACCGATACGCTGATCGATCCCGACAGCGATCCGGAGACCGACACCGTGCACACCGGCTACCTCTGGGCCGACGACCTTCACTTCGGCGTGACGATGCACAACGTGCTCGGCAGCCTGGCGATCAACCGCGCCTTCGAAACCAACCCGTTCTGAGCGCGCCGCCGACGATCAGAGTCGGCTGCCTAACAACGCCGCGGGTTTCCCCCGCCGGTGCGTCCGGCGGGGCGCCGCTAAAGTCTTCCGAAGAAAATCGAACGACCGTGCGATTGCGGCGTTCCGACCCATCAGCGAGGACTTCATGCGCACATTCCGCCACCTTGGCGCGGCCCTGGCCGCCTCCCTGTTCCTGGCCGCCTGCGGTGGCGGCGGGGGCAGCCCGCGCGAGCTCGGGCCGTCCGGCGCGCCGACCACGCCCGGCACCTTCACGTCGGTGATCTCCTTCGGCGACAGCCTCAGCGACCTCGGCACCTACACGCCGGCCACGTCGGTCACCGGCAACGGCGCGCCGCCCTACGTCGGCGGGCGCTTCACGACCAACCAGGCGGCGGGCCAGATCTGGGTGCAGACCGTGGCCGCCGGCCTGGGCCTGGCGATCACGCCGGCCGAGGTCGGCTTCAACGGCCTGTCCCAGCCCTGCCCGGCGGCCGCCGGCGGCCCGGCCGCCGCAGCCACCTGCACCGGCTACGGCCAGGGTGGCGCGCGCGTCACCAACCCGGCCGGCATCGGCAAGAACCCGGACGGCAGCGGCGCGCTGACCGTGCCGGTCGCCACCCAGATCGCCAACCACCTGTCGCGCAAGGGCAACTTCACGTCCGGCGACTTGGTGTTCGTGCTCGGCGGTGCCAACGACATCCTGGTCCAGTTCCAGGTCTTCGCCGGCAAGGCCGCAGCGATCCAGGCCCAGGTCGGCAGCGGCGCGATCACGCCGCAGCAGGCCAACGTGCTGCTGCTGACGGCCCAGACCGAGGGCGACATCGCCGTCGAGACCGCCGCGCGCCAGCTCGCGACGCTGATCCGCACCCAGATCCTCGGCAACGGCGCGCGCTATGTGGCCGTGCTGAACGTGCCGGACATCGGCAACACGCCGCTCGGCGGCTCGCTGCCGCCGACCGCGCGTCCGGTGCTGTCGGGCTTCGTCGCGACCTTCAACACCGCGCTGCGCGAGGGCCTGGACCGCCAGCCGGTGGCCATCCTCGACACCGTCGGCGCCTTGGCCGCGATCATCGCCGACCCCGCCGCCGCCGGCTTCACGAACGTCACCGTGCCGGCCTGCGACGCGGCGGTCATCTCGGCGATCACCGGCGGCCTCGTGACCGACGGCAGCTCGCTGTTCTGCAATGCCGACGCGCTGCCGTACAACGGCCTGCGTGCCGGCGCCAGTGCGACGACCTGGCTGTTCGCCGACGGCGTGCACCCGACGACCGGCGGCCATGCGGCGATCGCCGCCTTCGTCAACGCCGAGCTCGACGAGCTGGGCTGGGTCGATTAAGGCCCGACCCGCGGTCGACGTCCCCAGCGCAGCTTCATCGTCAGGATCGCCACGGCCAGCGCCAGCGTCACGGCGTTGGCCGCGACGATCGGCCAGGCGCCGCGCAGCCAGCCGTAGAGCAGCCACAGCGCGATGCCGAGCGTGAACACCAGGTACATCGCGAGCGAGATGCCGCTCACGTCGCGCGTGCGCCAGGTGTGCCAGACCTGCGGTGCGAAGGCCGCGGTGGTGAGCCCCGCCGCGGCGTAGCCGACCAGTTCGGTGCCGATGGCGCTCATCGCGCCGCGTCCTCGGCGCACCAGCGAACCAGCGCGTCGAGCACCGGCCGCGCGGCGCCGGCGTCCGGGTGGTTGACGATCGCCACCAGCGCATAGCGCCGCCCCGATTCGCCGAGCACGTAGCCGGCCAGCCCCATCACGTCGCGCAGCGAACCGGTCTTCAGGTGGGCGCGGCCGAGCGCGCCGCCCCAGCCGCGGCCGGGCCGGCGCGTGGTGCCGTCGATGCCGGTCACCGGCAGCGAGCTCATCAGCTCGGGCATCGACGGGCTGGTCCAGAGCGCCTGCAGCCAGGCGCCGAGGCAGCGCGCGCTGCTGCGCGAATCGCGCGACAGGCCGGAGCCGTTGTCGATCAGCAGGTCGTCGGCGGCGCAGCCGGCGCGTTCGCGCACGAGCGCCGTCACGCGTTCGCGCGCGGCGGTCTGCGTGTCCGGCGGCGGTGCGGCGGCCGGCTCGCCGGGCGCACAGGCCCGGCCGGGCG
>CAYLKR010000087.1:0-11011 GCA_964384225.1 uncultured Methylibium sp. | reverse complement strand
CGCGCAGGCCGGTGAGGTGGGTGCCGCCGTCGCGCTGCGGGATGTTGTTGGTGAAGCACAGCACCTGCTCGCTGTAGCCGTCGTTCCACTGCATCGCCACCTCGACGCCGATCGTCGTGTTGAAGTCGCTCTGCTTCTCGCCGAGGGCATGGAAGATGTTCGGGTGCAGCGTTCTCTTGCCGGCGTTGATGAATTCGACGAAACCCTTCACGCCGCCGGCATAGGCGAAGTTGTCCTCCTTCGCGTTGCGCTCGTCGATCAGGCGGATCTTGACACCGTTGTTCAGGAACGAGAGCTCGCGCAGCCGCTTGGCCAGCACGTCGTAGTGGAAGTCGATGTTGGTGAAGATCTCCTCGTCGGGGAGGAAATGCACCTCGGTGCCGCGCTTCTCGGTCTCGCCGGTGATCTTCATCGGGCTGACCTCGAAGCCGTCCCGCCGTTCCAGCACGCGGTCCTGCGGCACGCCCTTGCGAAACTCGATGAAGTGGACTTTGTTGTCCCGGCGCACCGTGAGGCGCAACCACTTGGACAGCGCATTGACGCAGCTCACGCCCACGCCGTGCAGGCCGCCGCTGACCTTGTAGCTGTTCTGGTTGAACTTGCCGCCGGCATGCAGCTCGGTCAGCGCGATCTCGGCGGCGCTGCGCTTGGGCTCGTGCTTGTCGTCCATCTTGACGCCGGTCGGGATGCCGCGGCCGTTGTCGATGACGGAGATCGAGTTGTCGGTGTGGATCGTGACGACGATGTCGTCGCAGTGGCCGGCCAGCGCCTCGTCGATGGAGTTGTCGACCACCTCGAACACGAGGTGGTGCAGCCCGGTGCCGTCCGACGTGTCGCCGATGTACATGCCCGGGCGCTTGCGCACCGCCTCCAGGCCTTCGAGGATCTGGATCGAGCCCTCTCCATAGCCAGTGTCTTCGGGCTTGGGATCGGGGCTGGTGGAATCACTCATGGTGCTGGAAGCAAAGAGGGCCGCGAGCGGCCCGGTTGTGTCTCTGACTGGAACCCCCGCCAGGCGGGGGCAGGGGGTGTTAACAGGGTCGGCATGCCATGCCGATGAGGATCTAGATCCGCATCGGCATCACCACGTACTTGAACCCCGCCTGCTCCGGCACCGTCAGCAGCGCCGAGCTGTTGGCGTCCTGCAGCGACAGCGTGACCATCTCCTGGCCCATGTTGGCCAGCGCGTCCATCAGGTAGGTCACGTTGAAGCCGATCTCGATCGCGTCGCCGCCGTAGTCGATCTCGATCTCTTCCTTGGCTTCCTCCTGCTCGGCATTGCTGGAGGCGATGCGCAGCGCGCCCGGCTCGATGTTCAGGCGCACGCCCTTGAACTTCTCGGAGGTCAGGATCGCCGCGCGCTGCAGGCTGGCGAGCAGCGGCGCGCGGCCCAGCGTGACATGGTTCTTGTGGTTCTTCGGGATCACGCGGTTGTAGTCCGGGAACTTGCCCTCGACCAGCTTGGTGACGAACTCCATGCCCGAGAACACGAACTTGGCCTGGTTGCCGGCGAAGCGCATCTCGATCGGCGTGTCCTCGTCGCGCAGCAGGCGCTGGAGCTCGAGCACCGTCTTGCGCGGCAGGATGACCTCCTGCTTCGGCATCTCGACCTCGAGCGTGGCCTGGGCCAGCGCGAGCCGGTGGCCGTCGGTGGCGACCAGCGTCAGGCTCTTGCCTTCGGCGACGAACAGGATGCCGTTGAGGTAGTAGCGGATGTCGTGCACCGCCATCGCGAAGTGCACTTGGGCGATCAGCGCCTTCAGGCTCTTCTGCGGCACGCTGAACATCGGCCCGAAGTCGGCCGCTTCCTGCACCAGCGGGAAGTCCTCGGCCGGCAGGGTCTGGAGCGTGAAGCGGCTCTTGCCGCCGGTGAGCGTGAGCTTGTTCTGCGCCGAGCTCAGCGTGACGTTCTGGTCGGCCGGCAGCGTGCGCAGGATGTCGATCAGCTTGCGCGCGCCCACGGTGGTCGAGAAGCTCCCGGCGTCGCCGTCGAAGTCGGCGCGGGTGCGGACCTGGATCTCGAGGTCGCTGGTCGTGAACTCGATCTCGCCGCCGGTCTTGCGCAGCAGCACGTTGGCCAGCACCGGCAGGGTGTGCCGGCGTTCCACGATGCCGGAAACCGCCTGCAGGGCCGAGAGAAACTTTTCCTGCGGGCTCTTCAAGACAATCATGTGAACCTCTTGGAGTGGTCGTTGTAGTAGGGGGCGGCGATTTCTGTGGACAGCCTCATTTTCGCCTGATCCGACAAGCACTTGGCAGGGCCGCAACCCTGTGGCCGGCGGGCCGCTGCCGATGCGGCCGGCGATGAACAACCCGCCGAACCGGCACGGGCCTGTGGATGACCGGGCGCTTGTTCCAGAGTTGTCCCCATGCTTGTGCCTTGACAGCCCTCAGCCCTTGAGGGTCTGTTCCAGCACGTGCAGCTGCTGGTTGAGTTCGGTGTTCTTGCTGCGCTCGCCGCCGATCTTGCGCACCGCGTGCAGCACGGTCGTGTGGTCGCGGCCGCCGAACAGCTCGCCGATCTCGGGCAGGCTCTTCTGCGTCAGCTCCTTGGCCAGGTACATCGCGATCTGGCGCGGCCGGGCGATGCTGGCCGGGCGCTTCTTGCTGTACATGTCGGCGACCTTGATCTTGTAGAAGTCGGCGCAGGTCTTCTGGATGTTCTCGACCGAGATCTGCCGGTTCTGGATCGACAGCAGGTCCTTCAGCGCCTCGCGCGCCAGCGCGATGCTGATGTCCTTCTGGCTGAAGCGCGCATAGGCCAGCACCTTGCGCAGCGCGCCCTCGAGCTCGCGCACGTTGGCGCGCACGTTCTTGGCGATGAAGAAGGCCACGTCCTCGGGCATCGAGGTGCCTTCGACGTCGGACTTGCGCATCAGGATCGCGACGCGCATCTCCAGCTCGGGCGGCTCGATCGCCACCGTCAGGCCGGCGTCGAAGCGGCTGGTCAGGCGCTCGTCGATGTCGGCCAGCCCCTTGGGGTAGGTGTCCGACGTCATGATGATGTGGGCCTTCTTGGCCAGCAGCGCCTCGAAGGCGTTGAAGAACTCCTCCTGCGTGCGCTCCTTGCCGGCGAAGAACTGCACGTCGTCGATCAGCAGCAGGTCGAGCGAGTGGTACTTGGCCTTGAGCTCGTCGAAGGTCTTGCGCTGGTAGTTCTTCACCACGTCGGTGATGAACTGCTCGGCGTGGAGGTAGAGCACCCGCGCGTCGGGGTTGTCGCGCAGCAGCGCGTTGCCGACGGCGTGGATCAGATGGGTCTTGCCGAGGCCCACGCCGCCGTAGATGAACAGCGGGTTGTACATGTGGCCCGGCGAGCCGGCCACATGCAGCGCAGCGGTGCGCGCCATCTGGTTGGCGCGGCCGGGCACCAGGGTGTCGAAGGTCAGCTGGGTGTTCAGCCGGTGGCGCGACGGGGGCGCGGCCGGCGGCACCAGCGTCAGCGGCGCAGGCCGTTCGGCGGCAGGGCGGGCGGCGTCGTTGGCGGCCGGCACGGCAGGCGCGGGCGGCCGGGCCGATGGGGCCTCGCGGGCCGCGATCTGCAGTTCCAGCGTCACCGGCTTGCCGCTCAGTTCGCTGAGCACCGCCTCGATGCGCGCGGCGTACTGCGCGCGGATCCAGTCGAGCATGAAGCGGTTGGGCACGCGCAGCGTCGCCACGGTCGTGTCGCCGCGCTCGGTGAACTCGGCCGCGGACAGCGGGCGGATCCAGGTGTTGAACTGCTGCTCGGGCAGCACGGTGGCGAGGCGTTCGCAGCCACGCGACCACATGTCGGCGCTCATCTTCTTGTGGACAATTCTTCTCGAGCGGCCGGATTCTACCGACGCGCCGTGGGTCTCCAGCGGGGTTATCCACAGTCTGCCACGGCCCGGGGGCAGGCGGCGCGGCGACGGTCGCACCAGGGTCGTCGTCAGGCCGCCGCCAGGGTTTGCTATCATCGCCGGCTTTCCGTCGGGCGGACGCTCCTTCATCGAGACCCCAGCGCCCGAGACACCCCTCCCGCAGCGGCCGCGTCCGCGTCGCGGGCGACCCGAGGAACCACGATGAAACGCACCTACCAGCCTTCGAAGACCCGCCGTGCCCGCACCCATGGCTTCCTGACGCGCATGAAGACGCGCGGCGGCCGTGCCGTGCTGAATGCGCGCCGCGCCAAGGGCCGCAAGCGCCTGTCGGTCTGAGTTTCCGGGCGGGCGCCGGATGGCCGGGGGTCGTGCGCCAGCGCTGCGCGACTTCAAGCAGGCCCTGGCCCAGCGCCCCTGCGCCCGCACCGAGCATTTCGTGCTGCACCACCTGAAGCCCGCCGCGTCCGCGGGGTCGGGCGAGTTGTCAACAAGTGCCGTGCCGGGTGCGGCCGCGGGTGTGGACGACACCCGCTGCTTCGGTCAGGTGCTGCCCAAACGCCATGCACGCCGCGCGGTGACGCGCAACCTGATCCGCCGTCAGGCGCGAGCCGCCTTCGCGCGCCTTGCGCCGCAGCTCGAGGCCGGTGGCTGGCTGTTGCGGTTGCGGGCGCCGTTCGATCCGGCGCGCTTCCCGAGCGCCGCCTCGCTGGCCCTGCGTCAGACGGTCCGCACCGAGCTCGACGCGCTGTTCACCGCGGCGGCGTCATGAAGCCCGTGCAGCGCTCCCCGGCGACGCGCCTGCTGCGCGCTGCGGTGCAGGGTTATCGGCTGCTGTTCAGCGCCTGGCTCGGCAGCGGCTGCCGCTTCACGCCGAGCTGCTCTATCTATGCGCTGGAGGCGCTCGACCGCCACGGCGCGCTCGGCGGCAGCTGGCTGACCACGCGCCGCCTGCTGCGCTGCCACCCCGGCTGCGCGGGCGGTCACGATGCGGTGCCGCTGGAGGCGCCGCGGCTCTTCACCCGTTTCACACGAAAAACCGGTCCGGGCCTGCACGATGCGGACCCCGGCACACCCGAGACTCCGTCATGACCGATATGCGCCGCACCCTGCTGTGGGTGGTGTTCACGATGTCGCTCGTCCTGCTGTGGGACGCGTGGAACAAGCACACCGGCCAACCGTCGCTGTTCGGGCCGCAGCCCGCCCCGGCCGCCGCCCAGGCGCCGGCGCCGCTGCCCGCGTCGAGTGCGCTGCCGGCGGCCACCGGCGCCTTGCCGAGCGCCGCCGGCACGGCGGCACCGCTGGCGGCCGCGCCGACCGCGCAAGCCGCTGCAGCCACGCAGACCGTGACGATCGAGACCGACCTGGTGCGCGCGACGCTCGACGCGCGCGGCGGCGATCTGGTGCGCGTCGAGCTGCTGCAGCACACCGACCAGAACGACACGGCCCGCAAGGTGGTGCTGCTCGACCGCTCGGCGCAGCGCGTCTACCTCGCGCAGACCGGCCTGATCGGCGCGCCCGACCTGCCGAACCACCTGACGCCGATGCAGCTCGTGCCGGGCCCGACGACGCTGGCCGATGGTGCCGCCGCGCTGGCGGTGGCGTTCGAGTCGCCCGAGCAGGGCGGCGTGAAGCTGCGCAAGACGCTGAGCTTCGAGCGCGGCAGCTACGCGATCAAGGTGCGCCACGAGGTCGTGAACACCGGCGCTGCGCCGCTCGCGCCGCAGCTCTACACGCAGCTGGTGCGCGACGGCAACCCGCCGCCCGGCGAGTCGGCCTTCTACTTCACCTTCACCGGCCCGGTGGTCTACACCGACGCGAGCAAGTTCCGCAAGATCGACTTCTCCGACATCGAGAAGGCCAAGGCCGACCACGACAAGAGCGCCGACAACGGCTGGGTCGCGATGGTCCAGCACTACTTCTTCTCGGCCTGGCTGCACAACGACCGCAGCCCGCGCGAGTTCTACACGCGCAAGGTCGACACCAACCTCTATGCCGTCGGGCAGATCTTCCCGCTCGGCGAGATCGCGCCCGGCGCGACCAAGGCCTTCGACAGCCTGCTGTTCGTCGGCCCGCAGGAGGAGAACAAGATCGCCGCGCTGGCGCCGGGACTGGAGCTGGTCAAGGACTACGGCTGGTTCACGATCCTCGCCAAGCCGCTGTTCTGGCTGCTCGACCAGCTGCACAAGCTGCTCGGCAACTGGGGCTGGGCGATCGTCGCGCTGGTGGTGCTGCTGAAGGCGGCCTTCTACACGCTCAACGCCAGCGCCTACAAGTCGATGGCCAAGATGAAGGCGATCAACCCGCGCATCATGGAGCTGCGCGAGCGAATGAAGGACAAGCCCCAGCAGATGCAGCAGGAGATGATGCGCATCTACAAGGAGGAGAAGGTCAATCCGCTGGGCGGCTGCCTGCCGATCCTGGTGCAGATGCCGGTGTTCATCGCGCTGTACTGGGTGCTGCTGTCGAGCGTGGAGATGCGCAATGCGCCGTGGATCGGCTGGATCACCGACCTGTCGGTCAAGGACCCCTACTACATCCTGCCGCTGGTGATGACCGCCAGCACGCTGCTGCAGACCTGGCTGAACCCGACGCCGCCCGACCCGGTGCAGGCCAAGATGATGTGGATCATGCCGATGGTCTTCAGCGTGATGTTCTTCGTCTTCCCGGCCGGCCTGGTGCTGTACTGGATCACCAACAACATCCTGTCGATCGCGCAGCAGTGGTTCATCAACCGCAAGCTCGGCGTGGCTTGACGCGGCGGGCCTGACTCGACAATCGCGGCCATGCTGCCGCGCCACGCCGACCCCATCGTCGCCATCGCGACCGCGCCCGGGCGCGGGGCGGTGGGCATCGTGCGCGTCTCGGGGCGTGGCCTCGCGCCGCTGGCGCGGGCGTTGTGCGGGCGGGCGCTGCAGCCGCGCGTCGCGCATTACGGGCCCTTCCTCGACGCGCGCGGCGAGCCGCTCGACCAGGGCTTGGCGATCCATTTCCCGGCACCCCACAGCTACACCGGCGAGGACGTGCTCGAGCTGCAGGCGCACGGCGGGCCGGTCCTGCTGCAGCTGCTGCTGGCGCGCTGCCTGGAGGCCGGCGCGGCCTGCCTGCCGGGACTGCCGAGCCTACGAATTGCCGCGCCCGGCGAGTTCACCGAACGCGCCTTCCTGAACGGCAAGCTCGATCTGGCCCAGGCCGAGGCGGTGGCCGACCTGATCGACGCCAGCACCGAGGCCGCGGCGCGCTCGGCCGGCCGTGCGCTCGGCGGGGCGTTCTCGCGCGAGGTCGGCACGCTGCGCGAGCAGCTCATCGAGCTGCGCGTGCTGGTCGAGGCGACGCTGGACTTCCCCGAGGAGGAGATCGATTTCCTCCAGCGCGCCGACGCGCGTGGCCGCCTCGCGCGCATCGCCGACGCGCTCGACGCGGTGCTGGCGCGTGCACGACAGGGCGCGCTGCTGCGCGAGGGCCTGCGCGTGGTGCTGGCCGGCCAGCCCAACGTCGGCAAGAGCTCGCTGCTCAACGCGCTGGCCGGCGCCGAGCTGGCGATCGTCACGCCGGTGCCGGGCACCACGCGCGACAAGGTCGCCGAGACGATCCAGATCGAAGGCGTGCCGCTGCACGTGATCGACACCGCCGGGCTGCGCGACGAAGCGGCCGCGGCCGACGAGGCCGAGCGCATCGGCATGCAGCGCAGCTGGGGCGCGATCGCCGAGGCCGACGCGCTGATCTTCCTGCACGACCTGACGCGCCGCGGCGAGCCCGGCTACGAGGACGCCGAGCGCGAGATCGCCGCGCGCCTGCCGGCCGGCGTGCCGCGGCTCGATGTCCACAACAAGGCCGACGCGGCCATGGCCGCCGACCTGCCGGCCGGCGCGCTCGTCCTGTCGGCGCGTACCGGCGCCGGCCTCGACGCGTTGCGCCGCCGCCTGCTGGCGCTGGCCGGCTGGCAGGCCGGCAGCGAGGGCGTGTTCATCGCCCGCACCCGCCACCTCGAGGCGCTGCGCGCCACGCGTGCCCATGTCGAGGCCGCCGAGGCGCTGGTGGCGCAGGGCGACGCGGCCCTCGAGCTGCTGGCCGAGGAGCTGCGCGCGGCGCACGAGGCGCTCGGCGAGATCGTCGGCGCGACGACGGCCGACGCGCTGCTCGGCGAGATCTTCGGGCGGTTCTGCATCGGGAAGTGAAGCAGTTCACGCCCCACGCGTGCGCGAAAGGCGCCCCGGCCCCCCGGGCGGGGGCTGCGCTGTCAGTCACATGGATCGATAATTCGCCCTGTCAATCCCTTTGGCGGACTCGATGACCCACGACGACCTGCTCCACGCGATCCAGTCGCTCAATGCGGAGGATGCGTTCCGGCCCAGGCTCGACCCGGGCCAGTGGCGCACCTTCCTGCAGTACCTGACGCGCCACGAGGTGCGCGCCGGCGAGTTGCTGCTGCGCCAGGGCGAGGTGGACCGGACGGTCTACTTCGTCGGCCAGGGCATGTTGCAGGTCTACGTGCCCGGCGCGGCGCCGGGGGCCAGCAAGATCGGCATCCTGCGCGCCGGGGCGATGGTCGGCGAGCCGGGCCTCTTCGCCGACGGCGCGCGCACCGCCAACGTCGAGGCGATGACGCCCTCGGTGATCTGGGCGCTGCGGCTGCCGCGCTTCGAGGAGCTGTGCGCCCGTGTGCCGGCGATCGCGATCGAGGTGCTGCGGGCTGCCGGCTCGGTGATGGCGCTGCGCATGCGCGCCAACATGACCCGCCAGACCCCGATGACCTGAGCGCTGCCGGGGCTCAGTGCCCCGCGAAGCTCACCAGCGTGAAGAGCGGCAGCCCCGCGTCGCGCAGCCGCGCCGAGCCGCCGAGTTCGGGCAGGTCGACGATCGCCGCGCCCTCGATCACCGTCGCGCCCAGCCGTTCCAGCAGGCGCTTGCCGGCCATCATCGTGCCGCCGGTGGCGATCAGGTCGTCGATCAGCAGCACGCGCTCGCCCGGGCGCGCGGCATCGGTGTGGATCTCCACCGTGGCCGAGCCGTACTCCAGCTCGTAGCTCTCCTCGACGGTGGTGTAGGGCAGCTTGCCCTTCTTGCGGATCGGCACGAAGCCGACGCCGAGCTCGTAGGCCAGCACCGAGCCGATGATGAAGCCGCGCGCGTCGAGCCCCGCCACCGCGTCGGGCCGCTGGTCGAAATAGCGGTGCACGAACTGGTCGATCAGCACGCGGAACACCTTCGGGTTGCTCAGCAGCGGCGTGATGTCGCGGAACTGGATGCCCGGCGCGGGCCAGTCGGGCACGGTGCGGATGGTGTCGCGGATCAGCGTGCGGTCGTCCATGCGGGCCTCGGGCGCCGGAGGGCGGCGCAGCGCGGGGATGATAGGCCGCGCGCTCAGGCCGGCGGCAGCGTGGCGAGCACGCGCACCGTGCCGTCGGCCGCGGCGGCGAGCACCAGGCCTTCGCCGGAAGCAGTGCCGCGGCCGGCCAGCGCCGACAGCGTGAACTGGTGGCTGACCCAGACCTCGAAGCGCCCGGCCGGCAGCGCGGCGAGGGCGCGGCGCAGCGTGTCGGCCTGGTCGGCCGGCGTGTCCGGCCCGCGCGGCGAGCCGAGCGCGGGCCAGGCTTCGGCCGCGCCGAAGGCGAGCCGCGCGGTGTCGAGGCAGCGGCACCAGGGGCTGGAGCGCACCGCGGCCGGCGCCAGGCCCCGCGCGCGGAACCACGCGCCGAGGCGCTGTGCCTGGGTGCGGCCGGCATCGTCGAGGTTGCGCTGTGTCTCGCAGCGGCCGAGCTGGAAGCCCGGCGGGTCGAAGGTGCCGGGGGCGTTGGCGTGGCGGAAGGCGGCGACGCAGCCGCCGGCGCGCAGCGCGGCGAGGGCGTCGTCGCCGGCGGCGGCGAGGGCCGGCAGGGGCCAGGCCAGCGCCGCGCCGGCGGCCAGCAGGCGCCGGCGCCGGGGGGCGGGGGGGTCGGTCGGGTCGTGCATGGCCGTGTGGATTCAGCCCTTGAGCAGGCGTTCCTCGGCCAGCGACAGGGCCTCGGCGCGGCCCGACAGGACCAGCGTGTCGCCGCTGGTCAGCGCGACGTCCTCCGCCGGCGCCACCACCGCGCCCTGCGCCCGCCGCACCGAGACGACGCGCACGTCCAGCGCGTCGAGGGCCTGGGCGCCGAGCGTGCCGCCGAGCGCGGCGCTGCCCTCGGCGAGCGTCACGCTGCGCAGCCGGGACTGCTTGAGCTCCTCGACGGTGTCGTCGTCGGCGCCGTGGAACCAGCCGCGCAGCAGGCCGTAGCGCGCGTCGCGCTGCTCCTGCACGACGCGGATCACGCGCCGCATCGGCACGCCGACCAGCGCTAGCACATGCGAGGCCATCATCAGCGAGCCCTCGATCGCCTCGGGCACGACCTCGGTGGCGCCGGCGGTCTGCAGCGCCTCGAGGTCGGCGTCGTCGATCGTGCGCACGATCACCGGCACGGTCGGCGCATGCGCGCGGACGAGGCGCAGGATCTTCAGCGCCGAGGGCGTGTCGTGGTAGCTGATCACCACGGCGGTGGCGCGGGCCAGGCCGGCGGCCATCAGGCTCTGCAGCCGCGCGGCGTCGCCGAACACCACGCTCTGGCCGGCGGCGGCGGCCTGGCGCACCCGGTCGGGGTCGAGGTCGAGCGCCATGTAGGGGATGTGCTCGGTCTCGAGCAGGCGCGCCAGGTTCTGGCCGCTGCGGCCGTAGCCGCAGATGATCACGTGCGCGTCGGCGTGGATCGCGCGCTTGGCGATGTGGGTCAGCGCCACCGACTGCAGCATCCAGTCGCTGGCCGCCAGCCGCATGACGATGCGGTTGCTGTACTGGATCAGCAGCGGCGTCGCGAGCATCGACAGCACCATCGCCGCGAGCACCGGGCTGTGCAGCGCCGGCGGCAGCAGCGCGTTCTGCTCGGCGAGCGTCAGCAGCACGAAGCCGAACTCGCCGGCCTGCGCGAGGTACAGGCCGGTGCGCAGCGCGACGCCGGTCGGCGCGCCGAACAGCCGCGCCAGCGCGGTGACCAGGCCGAACTTGAACAGCACCGGCACCGTGGTCAGCAGCAGCACGAGGCCGAGCTGGTCCCACACCGGGCGCCAGTCGAGCTTCATGCCGATGGTGATGAAGAACAGCCCCAGCAGCACGTCGTGGAAGGGCCGGATGTCGGTCTCGACCTGGTGCTTGTACTCGG
>CAYLKR010000086.1:0-11030 GCA_964384225.1 uncultured Methylibium sp. | reverse complement strand
TGGGCTGGGGCGGCTGGTGGTTCTGGGACCCGGTCGAGAACGCCTCCTTCATGCCCTGGCTCGTGGGCACCGCGCTGATCCACTCGCTGGCCGTGACCGAGAAGCGCGGCGGCTTCAAGATGTGGACCGCGCTGCTGGCCATCCTGGCCTTCTCGCTGTCGCTGCTCGGCACCTTCATCGTCCGCTCCGGCGTGCTGAGCTCGGTGCACGCCTTCGCCACGGACCCGTCGCGCGGCCTCTTCATCCTCGGCTTCCTGGTGCTGGTGATCGGCGGCTCGCTGGCGCTGTTCGCCTGGCGCGCCCCTCGGGTCGGGCTGGGCGGCAGCTTCGAGCTGGTGTCGCGCGAGTCGGCGCTGCTCGCCAACAACGTGCTGCTGGTCGTGGCCGCCGGCGCGGTGCTGCTGGGCACGCTCTATCCGCTGCTGCTGGACGCGCTCAACATGGGCAAGATCTCGGTCGGCCCGCCCTACTTCGAGGCCGTGTTCGTGCCGCTGATGGCGCCGGCGATGTTCCTGATGGGCATCGGCCCGATCGCGCGCTGGCGCGAGGCCGCGCTGCCCGATCTGGCGACGCGGCTGAAGTGGGCCGCGTCGGTCAGCTTCGTCGCGGCGGTCGTCGCGCCGCTGCTGCTCGGCAAGTGGACGCCGATGATCGGCTTCGGCCTGCTGCTGGCCGCGTGGATCGCCGCCAGCACCGTCGCCCACCTGGTGCAGCGCGTGCGCGAGAGCGAGCGCGGCGCGGCCGAGGCGCTCGCCCGCCAGCCGCTGTCGTGGTACGGCATGCTGTTGGCGCACCTGGGCGTGGCGGTGTTCACCGTCGGCGTCACGCTGGTGATGGGCTACGAGGCCGAGGCCGACGTGCGCATGGAGCCCGGCCAAACCGCCAGCGTCGGCGGCTACGGCTTCCGGCTCGAAGGCGTGAACGAGGTGCGCGGCCCGAACTACACCGCGCGCCGCGCCGACCTGACGATCACCGACGCGAGCGGCAAGACGATCGGCATGCTGCACCCGGAGCGCCGCCTCTACGACGTGACGCGCATGGCGATGACCGAAGGCTCGATCGACCGCGGCCTGACGCGCGACCTCTACACCTCGCTCGGCGAGCCGGTCAGCGCCACCGCCTGGGCCGTGCGGCTGCACCACAAGCCCTTCGTCAACTGGATCTGGATCGGCTGCGTGCTGATGAGCGCGGGCGGCTTCCTCGCGGTGGCCGACCGGCGCTACCGCGCTCGCCGCGCGTCGGCCACGCTGCCCGCCGGAGCGGCCACCGCATGAAGCGCGCGCTGATCCCGCTGGCGACCTTTCTGATCCTCGCCGGCTTCCTCGCGATCGGCCTGAAACGCGACCCGCGCGAAGTGCCTTCGCCGCTGGTCGACAAGCCGGCGCCGATGTTCAGCCTGCCGCAGCTCGCCGACACGACGGCGAAGCTCTCGCCGGCCGACTTGCGTGGCAAGGTCTGGCTGTTCAACGTCTGGGCCTCGTGGTGCGTCGCCTGCCGCATCGAGCACCCCTTGCTGGTCGATCTGGCCAAGCAAGGCACGGTGCTGCTGATCGGCCTGAACTACAAGGACCAGCGCGACGACGCGCTGGCCTGGCTGAAGCAGCATGGCGACCCCTATCAGCTGTCGGTCGCCGACACCGAGGGCCTGGTCGGCATCGACTACGGCGTCTACGGCGTGCCCGAGACCTTCGTGATCGACAAGTACGGCGTGATCCGCCACAAGCACATCGGCCCGGTCACGCCCGAGGCGCTGCGCGACGAGATCCTGCCGCTGGTCGCCAGGCTAGAGAAGGAAGGTGCGTGACGTGGACCACCCCCGTTGCGGCTGCGCCGCGCCCCCTCGAGGGGGCGCCGCTGGCGGCCCGGCGAAGCCGCTCCGCGGCGGCTGCTTGGCAGCGCGTGGCGTCGCGCAGGTCTGCTCGCGTTGCCGGCATCGGGGCCGCTGACATGCGCGCGTTGATGCTGTCGCTCACCTTGCTCGCCGCCGCGCCGGCCTGGGCGCAGGGCGCCTCGGCGCCGGTACAGGCCGCACCGCTGGCCGAGGACCCGGCGCTCGAAGCCCGCGTGCTCGCGGTCGCCGAGGAGCTGCGCTGCCTGGTCTGCCAGAACGAGACCATCGCCGCCTCGCATGCCGACCTGGCGGTGGACCTGCGCAAGCAGATCCGCCAGAAGCTCGCCGCCGGGCAGTCCGAGCGGCAGATCCTGGACTTCATGACCGAGCGCTACGGCGACTTCGTTCTCTACCGCCCGCCGCTGAAGGCCACCACGGTGGCGCTCTGGGCCGGCCCCTTCGTGCTGCTCGGCGTCGGTGCGGCGGTGCTGGTGCTCAACATCCGCCGTCGCCACCGGGCCGCGGCCACCCCCGAGCTCAGCGCCTCCGACGCCGAGCGCGCCCGCCACCTGCTCGGCGAAGACCCCCGATGACACCGTTCTGGATCGCCGCCGGCGCCCTGCTGGCCCTGGCGCTCGGCCTCGTGCTGCCCGCACTGCTGCGCGCCCCGCGCGCGAGCGCCGCCGCGCCGCGGTCACGCGCCAACCTCGACATCCTGCGCGAGCAGCTCGCCGCGCTCGACGCCGAACTCGCCAGCGGCACGCTCGACGCCGCGGCCCATGCCCGCGCGCGCGCCGAGATCGAGCGCCGCGTCCTCGACGAGGAGGCCGAGCCGGCCTTGGCCCCGGCCTCGGTGGCCGCGCCGCGCGCGCCCGGCACCGCGCTGGTGCTCGCGCTGGCGCTGCCGGCGGTCGCGCTCGCGCTCTACGGCGCGCTCGGCAACCGCGACGCGCTCGCGCCGCGCGCGGAGCCGCCGGCCGCAGCCGCCTCGGTCAGCGAAGCCGACGTGGTGGCGATGGTCGAGCAGCTCGCCCGGCGCATGGAGACCATGGCCGGCCAGCCCAACGAGCTCGAGGGCTGGGTGCTGCTGGCGCGCAGCTACGCCGCGATGCAGCGCTTCGACGAGGCCGACCGCGCCTGGCAGCGCGCGATCGCGCTGGCGCCGCAGGAGGCGCAGTTCTACGCCGACCGCGCCGACGTGCTGGCGATGAAGCAGGACCGCAGCCTCGCCGGCGAGCCGCTGGCGCTGGTCGAGCAGGCGCTGAAGCTCGACCCGGCCAACCTGAAGGCCCTGGTGCTGGCCGGCAGCGCCGCCTTCGACCGCCAGGACTGGGCCGGCGCCGCGGACTACTGGACCCGCGCCCGCCTCAACGTGCCGGCCGGAAGCGAGCTGGCCGCGACGATCGACGCCAGTCTCGCCGAGGCGCGCTCGCGCTCGGGCGCCGCCTCGGCCCCGGCCGCCGCGGCGCCGGCGGTGATCCGCGGCCGCCTGAGCCTCGCGCCGGCGCTCGCCGCGCGCGTCGGTCCCGACGACACGGTCTTCGTCTTCGCGCGCGCCGCGAACGGGCCGCGCATGCCGCTCGCGATCCGGCGCCACCGCGCCGCCGAGCTGCCGCTGGAGTTCACGCTCGACGACAGCCTGGCGATGTCGCCCGAGAGGAAGCTGTCGTCCGCCGCGCAGGTCGTCGTCGGCGCGCGCGTGTCGAAGTCCGGCGACGCGACGCCGCGCAGCGGTGACCTCGTCGCCACGCCGGTGCCGGCCGGCGCGGGCGTGCTCGAACTGGTGATCGACGCGGTCGAGCCCTAGGGCCGACCGGCACGCACACGGCCGGCCGCAGCGGCGGCGGCACGGCCTACACTGGCTGCGCCGCCTCTGCCGACCCGCGCGCTGCCGTTGAAGTCCGCCCCCCTGCCCCTGCCCTGGAAGCTGTCGCTCGTTCCCGCGGCGGTGGCGCTGCTGATGGTGGCCGCGGTGCTGGCACTGGCCGACCGCCTGTTCGCCAGGCACCTCGAGGACCGTGCGCGCAGCGACGTGGCGCTGGCCGCGGGCGCGCTCGCCGACGTCTATTCGCGCGCCGTGAACCGCCGGGTCGGCGAGGTCCAGCTGCTGGCCCGCCACGCCGCGCTGCAGCCCGGCAGTGCGCCGGCGCGGATGCGCCAGGAACTCGAATGGCTGCAGCGGCACACCGCCGGCTACGCCTGGCTGGGCGCGACGGACGCCGACGGCCGCGTGCTCGCCGCCACCGGTGGGGTGCTGCAGGGCGAGTCGATCGCGTCGCGGCCGGTGTTCCGGCAGGGCCTGGACGCGCCCTGGCTGGGCGACATCCACCCGGCCGTGGTGCTGGCCCCGCTGCTGCCGCCGACACCGGGCGGCGGCGTGCCCCGGCTGATCGACATCGCCGCGCCGATCCTCGACGCCGACGGCCGCACGCAGGGCGTGCTCGCCGCCCATGTGCATGCGCACTGGTTCGAGGCCCTGCGCCTGCAGCAGCGGCCCGAGCCCTCACCGGCCGGCCTGCGCACCGCCGTGCTGTCGCGCGACGGCGAGGTGCTGCTCGGCACGCTGCCGCCGGCGCTCCAGGAACGGCTGGTCGCCGTGCTGGCCGGTGCGGCGCCGCCGGCGCAGGTGTTCGACCTGATGGACGGCGGTGCACGGCAGCTCGTCGCCGTGCGCCCGCTCGACCCCGCGGACGGCGCGCTGGCGCTCGGCTGGCGCGTCGTCGCGCTGCAGGACCTCGCCGTGGCGCTCGAGCCGCTGACGGCGCTGCAGCGCAACCTGGTGATCGGCGGCCTGCTGTCCGCGCTCGGCCTGGGCGTCGGCGGCTGGCTGCTGTCGCGCCGGCTGGCGCAGCCCTATGCCGGCCTGCTCGATGCGGTCACGGAGCGCTTCGCGAGCGCCGGTGGCGCGCAGCGCGCGCGCGGCCTCACCGTCTACCTCGATGCGCTGGCCGAGCAGCTGCGGGGGCGGCCGGCGGCCACGGCTCGCGACAGCCGGCCGCAGACCGGCGAAGAGGTCCTCAGCCGCGTCGTCGGCGATGCGCAGCGACTGCGCGCGATGCTCGACCAGCTCGCGACGCCGGTCTACCTGGTCGATCCCACGGACCGGGTTCTTTACTGGAACCCCGCTTGTGAGGCGATGTTCGGCTGGCGATCTGAAGAGGCACTGGGCCGCATGGCAAGTGAGCTGCTGCAGCACCCGAGCGCGACGGCGGATCGACTGCACAAGCGCATCGCGACTGAACCTGGTCCGTTCGGGTTTGTAACTTCCGTCTTGAGGCGCGGCGGCGGGGTGGTTTGGGGGGAATGGCGGCTCAGCAAGCTCCACGATGAGCGAGGCGAGGTCGTAGGACTACTTTCCCAGGTCAGAGACCTCACTACCGAGCGAGCAGCCCGCGCCGAGGCCAGTGCACTCGAGCACCGCCTGACGCTGCTGACCGACGCCGCGGTCGACTACGGGCTGGTGATGCTCGATCCGTCCGGCCGCGTGCTGAGCTTCAACGCCGGCGCCGAGCGCCTGACCGGCTACCGCAGCGACGAGGTGCTCGGCCGGGAGCATGCGCTGTTCGACGACGCCGCCGGCCATCCCGACAGCGCCGCCGCCCGCACGCTGGCGCAGGCGGCGCGCGAGGGCCGCGTCGAGTTCGAAGGCTGGTGCCGCCGCCGCGACGGCTCGCGCTTCTGGGGCAACGTGCTGGTCTACCGGCTCGGCGAGCCCGGCGCGCCGCCCACCGGCTACGCGCAGATCACGCGCGACCTGTCGGCGCGGCGCGAGGCCGACAAGCGCCGCCGCGAAAGCGAGGCGCGCCTGGCGGCCGTGATCCAGTCGGCCAGCGACGCGGTCATCAGCACCGACGTGGAAGGTCGCATCGAACTCTTCAACCCGGCGGCCGAACGCATCTTCGGCCGGTCGGCGGACAGCGTGATCGGCTCGACGCTCGACGCGCTGCTGCCGCCGGCGCAGCGCGAGCGCCACGGCGCCGACCTCGCCGCCTTCGCCGCCTCGCAGGTCACGCGGCGCAGCATGGGCGCGGGCCGCGTGCAGGGCCTGCGCGCCGACGGCACGCTGGTCGAGCTGGAGGCCTCGATCTCGCAGGTGCACGTCAACGACCGTCAGGTGCTCACCGCGATCCTGCGCGACGTCACCGAGCGCGTGCGTGCCGAACAGTCGCTGATGCAGTACCAGCTCGAGCTGACCGCGCTGACGCAGCGCCTGATGGCGCAGGAGAAGGCGACGACGCGGCTGATCGCGCAGTCGCTGCACGACCGGCTCGGCCAGACGCTGGCGGCGATCCGCCTCGGCCTGGACGCACTGCCGTCCGGCGGCGCGGCGCGCGAGCGGCTCGACGCCCTGGTGGCGCAGGCGATCCGCGAGGTGCGGCAGGTGCTCACCGAGCTGCGCCCGCCGCTGCTCGACGAGCAGGGCCTCGCCGCGGCGCTGGACAACGAGCTGCGCGCACGTCGGTTGCTGGCCGACGGCGTCGACCTGCTGCTCGACGTGGCCCCGCCGCTCGCCGCGCAGCGCTGGCCCGGCGACGTCGAGTACGCCGCCTTCATGGTCGCGCGCGAGGCGATCGGCAACGCGCTGCTGCACGGCCGCCCGACGCTGGTCCGCGTGGCGATCGACGGCGACGCACGGCGCCTGCAGCTCGAGGTGGCCGACGACGGCCGCGGCCTCGCGCCCGAATTCACCGGCGGCCGGCCCGGCCACCTGGGGCTGGTCGGCATGCGCGAGCGCGCGCTCGCGATCGGCGCCCGCTTCGAGGTGCGGGCGCCGCCCGGCGAAGGCACCAGCATCCGCCTGCTGTGGGAGGACAGCGAGTCATGAAGCACCGTTCACCGCTTCTCGGGCGGGCCGAGCGCCGGACCGCTCCCGAGCCGGCCCCACGCAGCCGCGAGACGCGGCTGCCGTTCGTGCCGTCCATGCCCGCGCAGGCGGGCATGGAGCCGCGGCACTCACTCCCCCCGGGGGATCGGCCGACGTACCCGTCGGGCGAGGGGCTGGCATGAGCAGCATCTACCTCGTCGACGATCACGCCATGCTGCGCGAAGGCCTGCGCGCGGTGCTCGAGGCCGCCGGCCACCGCGTCGTCGGCGAGTCGGCCGACCCGACCGAGGCGCTCGGCGCGCTGACGACGCTGGCGCCCGAGCTGCTGCTGCTCGACCTGAGCCTCGGCGCGCGCTCCGGCTTCGAGCTGCTGTCCGAGCTGCACCGCCGCCGCCACCCGGTGCGCACCATCGTGCTGACGATGTCGGCGCAGCCGCGCCATGTCGCCGAGGCGATGCGCCTGGGCGCCGCCGGCTACGTGCTGAAGGGCTCGCCGTCCGGCGAACTGCTGCGCGCGATCGAGGCCGCGGCCCAGGGCCGGCGCCACCTCGGCACCGAAGTCGCCGAGCTTGCCGCGGCCGCGCTCACCGACCCCGGCGCCGACCCGCTCGCGCTGCTGTCGCCGCGCGAGCGGCAGATCATCGCGATGGTCGTGCGCGGCCAGTCCAGCGCGGCGATCGGCGAGGCGCTGCACCTGTCGCCCAAGACGGTCGACACCTACCGCAGCCGGCTGATGCACAAGCTCGGCGTCGCCGACGTGCCGGCGCTGGTGCGGCTGGCGGTGCGCACCGGGTTGATCGACGCCGGCGACGCCTGAGCAGGACGCACGAAAGCCGTACAGCCGCCGTCCAGAGCTCCCGACAGACCCCCCGGGGGCGGCCGCCTAGAGTGGCCTCATGTTCGAGGACGCCCCGCTGTTCGCCGACCTCGCCCCGCGCGTGCTGCTGCTCGGCAGCGCCGAGTGGTGCAGGCTGACCGCCGACTGCTGCCGCACGCTCGCCCCCGGCCTGCCGCTCGCGGCCGATGCCGATCCGCTGGCGGCGATGTTCGGTGCGGCGGTGACCACGCTCAGGCTCGTCGTCGTGCAGCCCGAGCTGCTCGGCCACTACGGCCCGCCGCTGCTGGCCAACTGGCGCCGGCTCGTGCCGCGCGCCCGGCTGCTCGCGCTGGCCGGGTCGCCCGACGCGCATGCCGCCGCACTGCGCCGCGAACTGGCGCGCGCCGCCCACGACAGCGCGGCCGGCTGACGCGTCGGCTCAGAGCGTTCCGGCGCCCTGCCACTCGCGCAGCGTCGCCAGCATGTCTCGGTCCATCTCCAGCCAGGCCTGCTCGCGCCAGCGCTGCAGCGCGCGGTCCTCGTCGCTGGGCTCGCCGCCGACCTCGTAGACGAAGCGCAGGCACAGCAGGCCGGGCCGCGGCTCCTCCAGCGTGATCGTCAGCGCGACCGGCGCCACGCCCTCGCGCGGCAGCGGCATGAAGCGGATGCGCTGCTCGGGCTCGAGGCGCACCTCGTCGTCGAAGCGCAGGTGACCGAAGTGGATGGTGCGCCGGCGCTCGTCGGCGCCGGGGCCGGGCCGCGCGCTGCAGCGGTCGGGGCCGAGCGGAAAGTCCTGCGGCGACTCGACGCGCCGCATCAGCCCGCGCCACAGCTCGGCGCGGCTCATCGGCGGCACGCGCGGATCGGCCGGGTCGGTGACCTGCATCAGGTGCTCGAATCGCATCGGGATCCTCCAGGGTGCAGCGTACCGCAGGCGGCTGCGCCGTCGGCCTGCGACGGACGCAGAATGCTCGCCATGCAGTCGCCCGCATGTCCCGTTCTCGACGTGCCGGCGGCCACGTTGCCGGCGCTGTTCCAGGGCCTGTTCGGCAACAGCCTGGAGGCGGTGCTGCTGACGCGTCCCGACGGCAGCATCCTCGACGCCAACGCCGAGGCTTGTCGCCTGTTCCGCGCGGACGTCGGGACGCTGCGGCAGCTCGGCCGCGCGGGGCTGGTGGTGGCCGAGGATCCGCGCCTCGCGGCGGTGATCGCCGAGCGCCAGCGCAGCGGCGCGGCGCGTGGCGTCGTCACGATGCGCCGCGCCGACGGCGAGCGCTTCGAGGCGGAACTCTCGTCGAGCGTGTTCCACGCCGCCGACGGCACCCTCCACACGACGCTGATGGTGCGCGACCTGGAGCCCCAGCAGCGCGCCGAGCGCCGCGCCGTCGAGAGCGAGGAGCGGCTGCGCTTCGCGCTCGATTCCGCGCAGATGGCCGACTGGGAGGTGGACCTGGGGCGAGGCGACTCGCGCCGCTCGCCGCGGCACGACCGGCTGTTCGGCCATGCCCAGCCGCTGCCCGACTGGACCTACGAGACCTTCCTCGGCCATGTGCATCCGGACGACCGCGAGCGCGTCGACACCCTGTACCGCCGCGTCCTGACCGGCAGCGGCGACTACGACCTCGAGTACCGCGTGCGCGGCCCCGACGGCATCGAGCGCTGGCTGTGGAGCAAGGGCCGCTGCTGGCTGGGCCCCGACGGCCGCCCCGCGCGCATGGCCGGCATCGTGGCCGACGTCAGCGGACGCCATGCCGCCGAACGGGCCGCCGCAGAAGACCGCGCACGGCTCGCGGCGGTGATCGAGTCCGCCACCGACGCGATCCTGGTCGCCGATGCCGACGGCCGCCTGATGGTCTTCAACCCGACCGCCGAGGAGGTGTTCGGCTGCCCCGAGGCGCAGGCACTCGGCCGGTCGGTGGACGACTTCCTCACGCTGCCCGCGCCGCTGGACGCCCTGCGCCACCGCCGCCTGGAGCTGCAGGGCCGGCGTGGCGACGGCAGCCGCTTCCCCGCCGAAGCCTCGTTCTCGCTGGGCAGCGCCGACGGCCGCCTGATGACGACCGTGATCCTGCGCGACGTGACCCAGCAGCACGCGCTGCTGCACGCCCGCGCGGCGCTGGAAGCCGCCGAGGCCGCCAACCGCGCGCAGACCGACTTCCTGAGCCAGATGAGCCACGAGCTGCGCACGCCGCTGAACGCGGTGATCGGCCTGTCGGACCTGCTGCTGATCGACGGCGCCGAGCCGCTCGCGCCGGGTCAGCGGCGCCGCGTCGAGACGATCCGCGAGGCCGGCCGCCACCTGCTGGAGATGATCGGCGAGCTGCTCGACCTGGCGAGCGCGGAGGCGGGCCACCTGCGCGTGGCCTTGCAACCGACCGCGCTGCGCGCGCCGCTCGCCGATGCCGTGGCGCTGGTGCGGCCGATCGCCGACGCGGCACGGCTGCAGCTGAGCGCCGCGCTCGACGCGCTCGACGGCCTGACGGTGCTGTCCGACCCGCTGCGGCTGCGGCAGGTGGTGATCAACCTGCTCGGAAACGCCGTCAAGTACAACCGGCCCTACGGCCGCATCGAGCTGGGCGTCGCACGGGCCGCCGACGGCGGCGTCGAGGTCACGGTGTCCGACACCGGGCTCGGCATGAACGCCGAGCAGCTCCAGCGGCTGTTCCGCCCCTACGACCGGCTCGGCCGCGAGCTGGGCCGCATCGAGGGCACCGGGCTCGGGCTGTCGCTGTCGCGCAAGCTGGTGGAGGCGATGGGCGGCCGGCTGGACGTGAGGAGCACCCCCGGCGTGGGCAGCGCGTTCACGGTGTGGCTGCAACCGGGATGAGGCGGCGCAGGGATCGCGGTCGCGCCCCGCCGGTGCCGAAGGCTACTCCGACTCCTTGATCAGCCGCCCCTGCGCCGCCTGCAGCGGCCGCGCATTCATCGGATGCAGCCGCGCGAAGATCGCCTCCTGCCGCGCCGACAGCGTGCCCGGCTGCTTCATCACCAGCCACAGCACGCCCTCGGTGCAGGGCGGCGTCGTCAGCGAACCCATGTACGTGTAGTAGCGGCGGTCCTCGGGCAGCAGCGCGGCGGGGTCCAGCGGCACCGGCGCGAGCTGCTCCTCGTGCCGCTCCAGCGGCAGGTGGTTCCACACCAGCTGCACCGCCGGCTGGGCCGGCCCTTCCTCGAGCAGCACCGCGACCACCGCCAGGCGGCCGTCGGCGCTGCGGTGCACGAGATGCAGGCTCATCGCGAACTGCCGCCCGGCGATGCGCTCCTCGCTCGGCCGGTGGAAGTGGAACTGCTGCAGCTCGTAGCGCCGCCCGCCCACGCTCAGGTGGTTGCCGGGCGCCACGTTGACCTGCACCGTGTGGCCGTTGTCGATCACGCGGAAGGCGCCGGGCCGGTAGTCGAAGGCGATCGATTCCAGGTCGACCGCGATGCCGCCGCCGATGTCGATCGGGCTCTGGCGCTTGCCGCTGGCGCAGGTGGCATGTGCCGGGTCGAGGCGGGCCCAGGCCTGCGGGCCGGTCTCGCCTTCGTAGGACCAGACCCGTGGCACAGCGGGGCGG
>CAYLKR010000085.1:0-11109 GCA_964384225.1 uncultured Methylibium sp. | reverse complement strand
CAGGCGCTCGGCTTCGTCTGCGACGAGATCGAGATCCGCGAGGCGATCCAGCTCGAATGCGGCCGGCTGCCGCCCGATGCGCCGCAGCGCCTGCGGCTCGGCCTCGCGCGCAGCGGCCGGTTCGACGTCATCGTGCAGCCGCTCGCGGCGCTGCCCGAGGGGCCGGTCGCGCTGCGTCTCGAGGCCGAGCCGCTGCCGGCCGCGCGGCCGCTGGCAGGGCAAAAGACGACGCTGCGCGAGGCCTACGACGCCGGCATCCGGGCCGCGGAAGCCCAGGGCGCCTTCGACAGCCTCTTCTTCACGCCCGATGGCCGTCTGGTCGAAGGCGGCCGCAGCAATGTGTTCGTGAAGCTCGGCGGCCGCTGGTGCACGCCGCCGCTGGCCGACGGCGCGCTGCCGGGCGTGATGCGCGGCCTGCTGCTCGACGACCCGGCCTGGGCCGCCGAGGAGCGCACGATCACGCGCGACGACCTGCGGCGCGCCGAGGCGATCGTCGTCTGCAATGCGCTGCGCGGCGCGCTTCCGGCGCGGCTTGCCTGAGGACCCGGCGATGCGGCTCGCGCTCTTCGACCTCGACCACACGCTGATCCCCTTCGACAGCGGCATGGCCTGGGTACGCTACCTGGTCGGCCGCGAACTGCTGCCGCCGGACGCCGCCGACACCTACCTCGCCTACTGCAAGGACTACGTGGCCGGCGCGATCGACGTCCGCGACCTGCACCGCGCCCTGGTGCTGCCGCTGGCCGGCAGCAAGCGCGGGGCCTTCGACGACTGGCTGGCGGACTTCGAGGCCGGACTGGCGCCCACACTGCCAGCGCCGTCGCTCGCGCTGGTGGCGATGCACCGCGCCGCCGGCGACCGCTGCGTGCTCGTCACCGCGACTGCGCGCTTCGTCGCCGAGCGCTATGCCGCGGCCTTCGGCATCGCCGACGTGATCGCCACCGAGTCGGCGCGCGACTCCTACGGGCGCCTCACCGGCGAGATCGTCGGCCTGCCCTGCGTGCGCGAGCACAAGCTCGACAAGCTCGCCGGCTGGCTGGCGCTGGAGGGCCTGCGGCTCGATGGCTTCGAGCGCAGCTGGTTCTACAGCGACTCGGCTGGCGACCTGCCGCTGCTGCGCGCAGTGAGCGACCCGGTCGCGGTGCGGCCCGACGCGGCGCTGCGCGCGGTGGCCGAACAGGAAGGCTGGCGCATCGAGATGCTCGACGTCGCCTGAGGCGCGCGCCTCAGAAGCGGTGCACGCCGAGCTTGAGCAGCAGCTTCAGGTATTCCAACTGGACGTTGAGCTGGGCGAGCTCGTCGCGCAGCGCGGCCCAGGCGGCCTCGTCGGTGCCGAGGCGGCCGAGCGGGCCGTCGGGACCGGTGGGGGTGGGCTCGGGTGCGTCCATATGTGCATCGTGAAGCCGCCAGACCGCGCGGACAACCCCGCGACCCGAGGGGCGCTCAGTCGCGCTGGATGACGGCGAAGACCGAATGGTCGTGACAACGCTCACTTCGCTGCGCGAAGTGAGCCGTTGCCGCAACCACAGCGGCGCGCGCAGCGCGCAGGCCGCTGCGCGGCCTCATTCGCGGGCGATGACCGCGAATGCGCTGTGGTTGTGAATCGACTCGAAGTTCTCGACCTCGACGCGATAGCAGCCGATCCCGGCCTGTACGTTCAGCCGCAGTGCGACGTCGCGCACCAGGTCCTCGACGAACTTCGGGTTCTCGTAGGCACGCTCGGTGATCCACTTCTCGTCGGGGCGCTTCAGCAGGCCCCAGATCTCGCTCGACGCCGAGGCCTCGGCGATGCCGACCAGCGTGTCGAAACCGACCTCGGCACCGTCGAGCAGCTCGGCGCGGATCGTCACGACCGAGCGCTGGTTGTGCGCGCCGTAGTCGGAGATTTCCTTCGAGCAGGGGCACAGGCTCTTCACCGGCACCGCGACCTCGCACCACACCCGCGACGCGCCGCCATGGCGTTCGGCGATCCAGGCACCCTCGTAGTCCATCAGGCTCGCGACGCCCGACACCGGCGCCTGCTTGCGGATGAAGAACGGGAAGCGCGCCTCGATGCGGCCCTCGCCGGCATGCAGCTTGTCGAGCATCACGGCCAGTTCGCGCCGCAGCGCCGCGGCGTCCAGCGGCACCGGTTCGGCACTCAGCGCCTCCAGCCAGGCGACGAAGCGCGACATGTGCGTGCCCTTCTGCTCGGCCGGCAGCGCGACGTCGAGGCTCCAGGTCGCCACCGTCGTCGTGACCGCTTCGCCGACGCGAACGGCCAGCGGGTAGCGCAGGCGTTTCACGCCGACATGCTGGATCGCCAAGTGCCGTTCGTCCCGCGCGCTTTGCGTGTCGGGGATGTGCAGCAGGCCGGCGGGAAGGTGGGTCAGATCGTTCATGGCGGGCAGGGCCGGATGATGCCCCGTCGGTCGCGTCCGTCGGTCGCGGACGTGACAGTGTGCTTCAGATCGCTTGGACCCAGGGTTTATACGGACTCAGCCGTTGATGGCAGGCCGAACCAGGTCGAGCCGGGCGCCGAAGCGCTTCAGGATGCTCTGCTCGATGCCGGCGGCGTCGAGTCCCAGCATGGACATCAGCTTGCCCGGGTCGCCATGCTCGAGGTGCTCGTCGGGCAGGCCCAGGGTCAGCACCGGGACCGCCACGCCCGCCGCCTGCAGCGCTTCGAGCACCGCCGAGCCGGCGCCGCCGGCGATCACGCCCTCCTCGACCGTGACCAGCGCGTCGTGCGTGCGGGCGATGCGCAGCAGCAGCTCGGTGTCGAGCGGCTTGACGTAGCGCATGTTGGCCACCGTCGCGTCCAGCCGCTCGGCCGCCGCCAGCGCGGCGTAGAGCAGCGGCCCGAAGGCGAGGATCGCGATGCGCCGTCCGCCGGTGCTGGCTTCGCGGCGGATCTCGCCGCAGCCCCAGGGCAGCGGCGTCAGGCCGGGCTCGACGGCCACGCCGGCGCCGGCGCCGCGCGGGTAGCGCACGGCGACCGGGTGGTTCTGCTCGAAGGCCGCCGTCAGCGCCTGGCGGCACTCGTTCTCGTCAGCCGGGGCGATCAGGCTGCAGTTGGGCAGGCAGCGGATGTAGGCGATGTCGTAGCTGCCGTTGTGCGTGGCGCCGTCGGCGCCGACCACGCCGGCCCGGTCGAGCGCGAAGACCACCGGCAGGTTCTGGATCGCGATGTCGTGGACCAGCTGGTCGTAGCCGCGCTGCAGGAAGGTCGAGTAGATCGCGACCACCGGCTTCAGCCCTTCGCAGGCCAGGCCGCCGGCGAAGGTGACGGCATGCTGCTCGGCGATGCCGACGTCGAAGTAGCGCTCGGGGAAGCGCTTCTCGAACTCGACCATGCCCGAGCCCTCGCGCATCGCCGGCGTGATGCCGACCAGCCGCTCGTCCTGGGCCGCCATGTCGCACAGCCAGTTGCCGAACACCTGCGTGAAGGTGGTCTTGCCCGCCCCGGACTTCTTCAGGCCCTCGGCCGGGTTGAACGGCGTCGGGCCGTGGTACTTGACCGGGTCGGCCTCGGCCAGCTTGTAGCCGTAGCCCTTCTTGGTGACGACGTGCAGGAACTGCGGGCCCCGCTTGTCGCGCAGGTTCTCCAGCGTCGGAATCAGCGAGTCGAGGTCGTGGCCGTCGATCGGGCCGACGTAGTTGAAGCCGAACTCCTCGAAGATCGTCCCCGGCACGACCATGCCCTTGGCGTGCTCCTCGAGGCGGCGCGCCAGCTCGAGCAGCGGCGGCGCGTTCTTCAACACGCTCTTGGCACCCTCGCGCGCGGCCGAATAGAAGCGCCCCGACATCAGCCGCGCGAAATAGCGGTTCAGCGCGCCGACCGGCGGCGAGATCGACATGTCGTTGTCGTTCAGCACCACCAGCATGTCGGCGCCGGCGACGCCGCCGTTGTTCAGCGCCTCGAAGGCCATTCCGGCGGTCATCGCGCCGTCGCCGATCACCGCGACGCAGTGGCGCTGCTCGCCCTTGATCTTGCTCGCCAGCGCCATGCCGAGCGCGGCCGAGATCGAGGTCGAGCTGTGGGCGGTGCCGAAGGTGTCGTATTCGCTTTCGTCGCGGCGCGGGAAACCGCTGATGCCGCCGAGCTGGCGCAGGCTGCCCATGCGGTCGCGCCGGCCGGTGAGGATCTTGTGCGGGTAGGTCTGGTGACCGACGTCCCAGACGATGCGGTCGTTCGGCGTGTCGAACACGTAATGCAGCGCGATCGTCAGCTCGACGGTGCCGAGGTTGCTCGACAGGTGGCCGCCGGTGGCCGACACGCTGGTGAGCACATGGTCGCGCAACTCGTCGGCGAGCTGCTGGAGCTCGGCGCGCGACAGGCCGCGCAGGTCGGCCGGCGAGTTGATGGTGGACAGCAGCGGGTGGGCGCTCATGGGTTCGATTGTGCGGGCTGGCCGATCAGCTGTCGCGCTCGACCACCCGGTCGGCCAGCATCGCCAGCCAGGCCGCGTTCGTCAAGCCGCTGCGTGCGAGCGCGGCCTGGGCCTGGTCGCGCAGCTCCAGCGCCTGGCGCCGGGCCGCCCCAAGGCCGAGCACGGTCACATAGGTCGGCTTGTTGTTGTCCTGGTCCTTGCCGGCGGTCTTGCCCAGCGTGTCGGACGCCTGGGTGGCGTCGAGCACGTCGTCGATCACCTGAAACGCCAGCCCGAGCGCGGCGCCGTAATCGGCGAGCGCGGCGCGCGCCGGCGCGGCGATGTCGCCGCAGGCGGCGCCCATCATCACGCTGGCCTGCAGCAGCGCGCCGGTCTTTCGGCGGTGCATGTCGCGCAGCGCGCGTTCGTCGAGCGCGATGCCGACGCTGGCCAGGTCGATCGCCTGCCCGCCGGCCATGCCGTCCTGTCCGGCGGCGCGCGCCAGCAGGGCGCACAGCCGCGCCTGCAGCAGCGGCGGCACGGCGGCCTCGTCGGGCGTCAGCACCTCGAAGGCCAGGGCCTGCATCGCGTCGCCGGCGAGCATCGCGCGCGCCTGACCGAACTGCACGTGGACGGTCGGCTTGCCGCGGCGCAGCACGTCGTTGTCCATGCAGGGCATGTCGTCGTGGATCAGCGAATAGGCGTGGATCAGCTCGACGGCGCAGGCCGCACGCAGCGCGGCCTCGCGGCGCTGCGGGTCGGCGGCGGCGCCCACCGCGTCGGCGGCCGCCAGCACCAGCAGCGGCCGCAGGCGCTTGCCGCCGTCGAGCACGCCGTAGCGCATCGCCTCGCCCAGGCCGGCGGGCGCCTCGGCCGGCACCCAGCGGTCCAGCGCGTCCTCGACCTCGGCGAGCCGCTCGCGCGACCAGGCCTCGAAGGCGTCGCGCTTCATGCCCGGCCGCCTTCCCAGGGCTGCAGCTGGCCGGCTTCGAGCACCTGGACCTGCTGTTCGACGGCCTCGAGCCGCGTGCGGCAGAAGGCCAGCAGCGTGGCGCCGCGCCGGTAGGCGTCGAGCAACTGGTCCAGCGGCAGCTGGCCGCCCTCCATCGACACGACGAGCTGCTCCAGCTCGGCCAAGGCGGACTCGTAGCTCGGCGGATCGGCGGCGGGGGAGGAAGGGACTTTCTTGGTCATGTTCGGCAATTGCCGACGATTCTAGTCAGGCGTACGACAGCCCCGCGGACCCGGCAGCGCCGGAGCGTTGCCGGATGTACCGAGGCCGCCGAAGCCGACCCCGCCCCCGGCACAGGGGGCCGCCGTAGAATCCGGGCCCCTGAACTTCGGGCGCCGCCTCTTCGCGCCCCCGTGCATGCACGGGGCCGGGCCGGCAGCGTCGACTCCCGGAGGCCCGCAGATCATGTCGGATCTGAGCATCACCCTCGAAGCCCTCGAGCGCAGCACCGCGCAGCTGCCCGTGTCGAGCTATTTCGACGAGGCCGTCTATCGACGCGAAGAGGAGCTCATCATCCGACCTGGCCCGCGCTACCTCGGGCACGCTCTCGCGGTGCCGGAGGTCGGCGACCACCACACGCTGGTCCAGGAGGGCGAGGGCCGCGCACTGCTGCGCACGGCCGACGGCATCGAGCTGATCTCCAACGTCTGCCGCCACCGCCAGGCGGTGATGCTGCGCGGCCGCGGCAACGCCGGCAGCCACATCGTCTGCCCGCTGCACCGCTGGACCTACGACCTGCACGGCCGGCTGGTCGGCGCGCCGCATTTCCCGGACGATCCCTGCCTGCACCTGAACAACTACCCGGTGCAGCAGTGGAACGGCCTGCTGTTCGAGGGCGGCCCGCAGCGCAGCGACCTCGCCGCGCTGACCGCCGGGCTGACGCTGCCGCCCGAACTGGACTTCAGCGGGTACGTCTTCGATCGCGCCCACCTCCACGAGTGCGACTACAACTGGAAGACCTTCATCGAGGTCTACCTGGAGGACTACCACGTCGGCCCCTTCCACCCTGGCCTGGGCAACTTCGTCACCTGCGAGGACCTGCGCTGGCAGATGGGCCGCGAGTTCTCGGTGCAGACCGTGGGCGTCGCCAAGCACGCCGGCGAGGCGCTCGGCCGGCCGGGTTCCGATGTCTACCGCCGCTGGCACGAGGCGCTGCTCAACCACCGCCGCGATGCCCACGACGGCCGCCCGCCGAAGTTCGGCGCGATCTGGCTGACGCTGTACCCGACGGTGATGGTCGAGTGGTATCCGCACGTGCTGGTCGTCTCCACCCTGCACCCCGAGGGCCCGCGCAAGACGCTGAACGTGGTCGAGTTCTTCTACCCCGAGGAGATCGCCGCCTTCGAGCGCGAGTTCGTCGAGGCCCAGCAGGCCGCCTACATGGAGACCTGCGTCGAGGACGACGAGATCGCGCTGCGCATGGACGCCGGCCGCGAGGCGCTGTGGCGGCGCGGCGACGACGAGCGCGGCCCCTACCAGAGCCCGATGGAAGACGGCATGCAGCACTTCCATGAGTGGTACCGGCAGCGGATGACCCGCTGATCGGAAGGCCGGCGCCACGGCCGGCGTGACGCTGCCCGCCTCATCGCGGGGGCCCCGCTCCCCGCGGTGGTCATCGACCGCGGGCTGCGGCCCGCACCGGCGCCCGCGCCGGAGCCGGCACAATCGCCGGCATGTCCAGCACCGCCCTGCCGACCCCCCTGATCGACGCCGCGGAGCTTGCGCGCCGGCTCGCCGATCGGCGGCCGCTGCGCGTCTTCGACTGCTCCTTCGACCTGGCCGACACCGGTGCCGGCGAACGCGCCTACGCCGACGGCCATGTGCCGGGCGCGCATTACCTGCACCTCGACGAGGACCTGGCCGACCACCGCCCGCCGGCCGACGGCCGCCCGCGCGGCCGCCATCCGCTGCCCTCGCGCGCCGCGTTCGCCGCGCTGCTCGGAGAGCATGGCGTCGATGCGGCGATGCCGGTCGTCGTCTACGACCGCAGCGGCGGCATGTACGCCGCGCGCGCCTGGTGGATGCTGCGCTGGCTCGGCCACCGCGAGGTCGCGCTGCTCGACGGCGGCTGGCCGGCCTGGCTTGCGGCCGGCGGCGCTGCGTCCACCGAGCCGCCGATCCCGCCGATGCGGGCGCGTTACGAGCCGGCGCCACCATTGGTGGAGACCGTGGACGCCGGCATCGTGCTCAGCGGCCTGGGCCGGTTGCGCGTGCTCGACGCGCGCGCGCCGGAGCGCTTCCGCGGCGACGTCGAACCGCTCGACCCGGTGGCCGGCCACATCCCCGGCGCGCTGAACCGCCCGTTCAAGGACAACCTCGGCGCCGATGGCCGCTTCCGCCCGCCGGCCGAACTGCGTGCGGCCTTCGAGACGCTGCTCGGCGGCGCCGGGCCCGACGCGGTCGTTCACCAGTGCGGCTCCGGGGTCACCGCCTGCCACAACCTGCTGGCGATGGAGGTCGCCGGGCTGCCCGGTGCGGCGCTCTACCCCGGCTCCTGGAGCGAGTGGTGCGCCGACCCGGCCCGTCCGGTCGCCCGCGGCTGACGCCCCGCCGGCCGACACCGGCTTGACCTGCCCCAATGCGCGCCGCGGGCCCGGCGGTGTAGGCTTGCATCGGCTCGGGCCGCGGGGCCCGTCGAAGGAGCAGCGCATGTACCAGCACATCCTCGTGCCGACCGACGGCAGCGACGTGACCTCCAAGGCGGTGGACACCGCCATCGGCCTGGCCAAGGCGCTCGGATCGCGCATCAGCGTCCTGAGTGTCAAGGAGCCCTTCCCCTACTCGGCGATCAGCGAGATCCAGCCGGTGCCGCCGCAGGAGTTCTTCGACGCCCAGGAGGCCCTCGCCCGCAAGCGCGTCGACCAGGTCGTCGCGGCCTGCCGCGCCGCCGGGCTGAGCTGTTCCGCCGACACCGCCGAGGCGGCCCAGCCCTATGAGGCGATCATCGAGCATGCCGCCAAGCAGGGCTGCGACCTGATCGTGATGGCCTCGCACGGGCGCCGCGGCATGCGCGCGCTGCTGCTCGGCAGCGAGACGCAGAAGGTCCTCACCCACACCGCGGTCGCGGTGCTCGTGGTGCGCTAGGCGCCCGGCCGTTCAGCCGATCAGCAGCTGCGCGGCGCCGCTGCGGTGGCGCACGACGCCATCGCGCTGCTCGAGTTCGCCCTCGACGCACCAGCGCAGCGCCATCGGATAGAGGCGGTGCTCCTGCTGCAGCACGCGCGCGGCCAGCGTGTCGGCCGTGTCGTCCGGCCGCACCGGCACCGCCGCCTGGGCAACGATCGGGCCATGGTCGAGCTCGGCGGTCACGAAATGCACCGTCGCGCCGGCCAGCTTGCAGCCCGCCGCCAGCGCGCGCTGGTGGGTGTGCAGGCCCGGAAAGGCCGGCAGCAGCGAGGGATGGATGTTCAGCATCCGGCCGGCATAGCGCGCGACGAAGCCCGGCGTCAGGATGCGCATGAAGCCGGCCAGCACCAGCCAGTCCGGGCGGTGGGCGTCGATCGCGGCCGCAAGCGCCGCATCGAAGGCCTCGCGGCCGGCATGGGCGCGGTGGTCGATCGCCTCCGCGGCGATGCCGCGCGCCTTGGCCCAGCCCAGGCCGGCGGCCTCCGGCCGGTTGCTCAGCACCGCCACCACCTCGGCCGTCCAGCGCTCGCGCGCACAGGCCTCCACGATCGCCTCCATGTTGGAGCCGCGGCCGGAGATGAGGATGACGATGCGCTGCACGGCGCCGCAGTGTAGGCGGGCCGGGCGCGGGGGCCGGGGGCGGCCGGCATAATTTGCCGGCGCTGCCGCGGTCTGCGGCGGCCGCTCCCCCGATGAACCTCCCCCTGCCTGCCGGGCGCCCCCAGCCCTTCACCCGTTGCGAACTGCTCGCGCTGCTGCTGCTCGGCCTGTCGAGCGCCGTGCTGGTGGCGATCGCGTGGCAGGGCGACGAGGCGCTCGTGAAGCAGCTGACCAGCGAGAGCGGGCCGATCGAATGGGTGTCGGCCCGCCTGTGGTTCGTGATCGCGGCGCTGATCCTGTGGCGTGGCCCGCGCGGCGCGACGGCGGTCGCGCTCGCCGGCCTGAGCCTGATGTTCGGCCTGCGCGAGCTCGACCTGCACAAGGTCGTCGCCGACACCAGCTTCCTCAAGCGCGGCTTCTACCGCGACGCGGCGATCGCGCCCGGCGACAAATGGCTCGGCGGCGTGCTCGCGCTCGGCATGGTCGGCCTGGTGGGGTGGGGCCTGGTGCTGGGCGCGCGCGCCTACTGGCGCCGCCGGCTGCACCGGACCGGCTGGGGTCGCATCGTGCTCGGCGCGGCCATCGTGCTGGTGCTGTCCAAGCTCCTCGACCGCATCCCGAACACGCTGGCGGTGGACCACGGCATCGCGCTCGAGACGCATGTGAAGGCGCTGGTCTCGCTGCACGAGGAATGGCTGGAATGCTACGTGCCGCTGGTGCTCGCCGCCGCGGCGTGGCAGCGGCCGCCCGCCTGAGCGCGATGGCGATGGACCACGAGCTGATCCGCACCGTCCTGGTGTATGCGCTGCCGGTGCTGTTCGCGATCACCGTGCACGAGGCCGCGCACGGCTATGCGGCGCGCCACTTCGGCGACCCGACGGCCGCCGAGCTCGGCCGCATCTCGCTGAACCCGCTGCGCCACATCGACCCGCTGGGCACGATCGCGATGCCGGTGCTGCTCTATGTCGCGACGGCCGGCGCCTTCGTGTTCGGCTACGCGAAGCCGGTGCCGGTGGACTGGCGCCGGCTGCGCCATCCGAAGCGCGACATGGTCTGCGTCGCCTTCGCCGGGCCCGGCGCCAACCTCGCGCAGGCGTTGGGCTGGGCGCTGTTCGGCGCCGTGCTGCTGGCAGGCGGCACCGAGGAGCCCTTCTTCCTGCTGATGGCCAAGGCCGGCGTGCTGGTCAACCTGGTGATGTTCGCCTTCAACCTGCTGCCCGTGCCGCCGCTGGACGGTGGGCGCATCCTCGTCGGGCTGCTGCCGCTGCAGCTGGCGCGGCCGGTGGCGCGCGTCGAGCCCTATGGCTTCTTCATCGTCGTCGGTCTGCTGGTCGCCGGGCTCGTCAGCGCCTGGTGGATGCTGCCGATCCTGCGCACGCTGCTGGCCCTGATGGGCGCCGTGCTGCCCTCGTTCTCCTCCGTGATGGGTGTCTCCTGATGAAACTGCGCGTCCTCACCGGCATCACCACCACCGGCACGCCGCACCTGGGCAACTACGTCGGCGCCGTCCGCCCGGCCATCGCCGCCAGCCGCGAGCCCAACGTCCAGAGCTTCTTCTTCCTGGCCGACTACCACGCGCTGATCAAGTGCGACGACCCGGACCGCATCGAGCGCTCGCGCCTCGAGATCGCCGCCACCTGGCTGGCCTGCGGCCTGGACCCGCAGCGCGTCACCTTCTACCGCCAGAGCGACCTGCCCGAGACCACCGAGCTCGCCTGGCTGCTGACCTGCGTCACGCCCAAGGGCCTGATGAACCGCGCCCACGCCTACAAGGCCGCGACTGACGCGAACGAGGCGGCCGGCACCGACACCGACGACGGCGTCACGATGGGCCTGTTCAGCTACCCGGTGCTGATGGCGGCCGACATCCTGCTGTTCAACGCCCATCGCGTGCCGGTCGGGCGCGACCAGGTCCAGCACATCGAGATGGCGCGCGACGTCGCGCAGCGCTTCAACCACCTGTTCGGCCAGGGCCACGACCTGTTCGTGCTGCCGCAGGCCGAGGTCGAGGAGTCGGTC
>CAYLKR010000084.1:0-11118 GCA_964384225.1 uncultured Methylibium sp. | reverse complement strand
ACAAGATCGCCATCGCCGAAGCGCAGAAGCTCGGCATCCCGGTGATCGGCGTGGTGGACTCCAACCACTCGCCCGACGGGATCGACTACGTGATCCCCGGCAACGACGACTCGGCCAAGGCGGTCGCGCTGTACGCGCGGGCGGTGGCCGACGCGGTGCTCGAGGGCAAGGCGAATGCGGTGAACGACGTGGTCGCCGCGGCCCAGAGCAGCGACGAGTTCGTGGAAGTCAGCGACGCGGCCTGACGCCCGCCTCGCGCCCTGCGCACTCGACCCAGGGGCTGATTCAGCCCCTTTTTTTCAAGATTCCCGAGATCCACTGGAGCAAGCAATGCCCGCAATCACCGCCAGCATGGTCGCCGAACTGCGCGCCAAGACCGACGCCCCGATGATGGAGTGCAAGAAGGCCCTGACCGAGGCCGACGGCGACATGGAGCGCGCCGAGGAGATCCTGCGCGTCAAGCTCGGCAACAAGGCCGGCAAGGCCGCCGCGCGCATCACTGCCGAGGGCGTGATCGCGGCGGCCGTCAGCGGCACGACCGGTGCGCTGGTCGAGGTCAACTGCGAGACCGACTTCGTGTCGAAGAACGAGTCCTTCCTCGCCTTCGTGAAGTCCTGCGCCGATCTGGTGGCCGCGCAGAACCCGGCGGACGTGGCGGCGTTGTCGGCGCTGCCGCTGTCGCAGGACGGCTTCGGCCCGACGGTCGAGGACGTGCGCAAGGGCCTGATCGGCAAGATCGGAGAGAACATGACGATCCGCCGCTTCAAGCGCTACGCCGGCGGCGGTGCGCTCGCGAGCTACCTGCACGGCACGCGCATCGGCGTGGTGGTCGAGTTCGACGGCGACGCCGTGGCGGCGAAGGACGTAGCGATGCACGTGGCGGCGATGAAGCCGGCCGCGCTGTCGTCGGCCGAGGTGCCGGCCGAGATGGTCGAGAAGGAGCGCAAGATCGCCGCCGAGAAGGCCGCCGAATCGGGCAAGCCGGCCGAGATCGTCGCCAAGATGGTCGAGGGTTCGGTGCAGAAGTTCCTGAAGGAGGTCTCGCTGCTCGACCAGGTCTTCGTCAAGGCCGCCGACGGCAAGCAGACCGTGGGCGCGATGCTCAAGGACAAGAAGACGCAGGTGAAGGCCTTCACGCTGTACATCGTGGGCGAAGGCATCGAGAAGAAGGCCGACGACTTCGCCGCCGAGGTGGCCGCCCAGGTCGCCGCGGCCAAGGGCCAGTAAGGCCTTGCAACACCCGTGCGCGCCCCGCGGGCACGCCCGGGTGATCCCCTAAACTCCGCCCACCCCGAACGCGATTCCCACGAGGAGCCCCCTGCATGCCGGCGTACAAGCGCATCCTGCTCAAGTTGTCCGGCGAGGCCCTGATGGGCGACGATGCCTACGGTATCAATCGGGCGACCATCGTGCGGATGGTGCGTGAGGTGCAGGAAGTCACCGCGATGGGCGTCGAGGTCGCGGTCGTGATCGGCGGCGGCAACATCTTCCGCGGCGTGGCCGGCGGCTCGGTCGGCATGGACCGCGCGACCGCCGACTACATGGGCATGCTCGCCACCGTGATGAACTCGCTCGCGCTCGCCGACACGATGCGCCAGGAGGGCATGACGGCGCGCGTGATGTCGGCCATCAGCATCGAGCAGGTGGTCGAGCCCTATGTGCGGCCGAAGGCGCTGCAGTACCTGGAGGAGGGCAAGGTCGTGATCTTCGCGGCCGGCACCGGCAACCCCTTCTTCACGACCGACACCGCCGCCGCGCTGCGCGGCGCCGAGATCGGCGCCCAGGTGGTTCTGAAGGCGACCAAGGTCGACGGCGTCTACAGTGCCGACCCGGCGAAGGACCCCGAGGCCACGCGCTACACCCGCGTCAGCTTCGACGAGGCGATCAGCCGCAACCTGCAGGTGATGGACGCGACCGCCTTCGCGCTGTGCCGCGACCAGAAGCTGCCGATCCAGGTGTTTTCCATCTTCAAGCCCGGCGCGTTGAAGCGTGTGGTGCAGGGCGAGGACGAGGGCACGACGGTCCACGTCTGAGCCCCGCAGAGGATTCCCCGATGAGCATTGCCGACATCAAGAAGACGCTCGAGCAGAAGGCTGCCAAGTCCCTGGAGGCCTTCCAGCACGAGCTGCAGAAGATCCGCACCGGCCGCGCCCACCCGGGCCTGCTGGACCAGGTGCACGTCGAGTACTACGGTTCGATGGTGCCGATCAGCCAGGTCGCCAACGTCTCGCTGCTCGATGCGAGAACGATCAGCGTCCAGCCCTGGGAGAAGGGCATGGGGCCGAAGATCGAGAAGGCGATCCGCGAGTCGGACCTTGGCCTGAATCCGGCCGCCATGGGCGACCTGCTGCGCGTGCCGATGCCGCCGCTGACCGAGGAGCGCCGCAAGCAGCTCACGAAGGTGGTGCGCGGGGCCGCCGAGGATGCCAAGGTGGCCGTGCGCAACCTTCGCCGCGACGCCAACGAGCATGCGAAGAAGCTGCTCAAGGACAAGGCCATCACCGAGGACGACGAGCGCCGCTCGCTCGACGAGGTGCAGAAGCTCACCGACCGCACCATCGCCGAGATCGACCGCCTGGTGCAGGCCAAGGAAGCCGAGATACTGGCCGTGTGATGGCAGACGCCGCGCCCGCGCTCAGCGTCGTCCGGCCGGATGCGGCCCGGCTGCCGCGGCATGTGGCGATCGTGATGGACGGCAACGGCCGCTGGGCCAACAAGCGCTTCATGCCGCGCTTCGTCGGCCACAAGCAGGGTGTCGACGCGCTTGTGCGCACCGTGCGTGCCTGTGCCGACCGCGGCATCGGCTACCTCACCGTGTTCGCCTTCTCGAGCGAGAACTGGAAGCGGCCGGAGGAGGAGGTCTCGGGCCTGATGAGCCTCGTGCTCGTCGCGGTGTCGCGTTACCTGAGGAAGCTGGCCGACGAGGGCGTGCGGATCCGCATCGTCGGCGACCGCAGCGCGGTCTCCGACAAGGTGCGCGCCGCCTGGGACGAGGCCGAAGCCCGGACGGCGCACAACAGCCGCATCACACTGTCGGTGGCCTTCAACTACGGCGGGCGCTGGGACGTGGTGCAGGCCTGCCGCCGCGCGATCGCCGACGGCGTGCCGCCCGAGGAGCTGACCGAGGAGCGCCTCGGCCGCTACATGGCGCTCGCCCATGCGCCGGACCCCGACCTCTTCATCCGCACCGGCGGGGAGGTGCGCATCTCCAACTTCCTGCTCTGGCAGGCGGCCTATTCGGAGCTGCATTTCACCGACTGCCTGTGGCCGGATTTCGACGAGGCCGAACTCGACCGCGCGCTCGCCAGCTATGCCGCGCGCGACCGGCGCTTCGGCGGTGTCAAGGCGGCGGCGCGCCCGGCGGCCGTCGCCGTGCAGCCGGTGGTCTGAGTCGGCCGCCGACGCACCGTGCTCCTTCCACGCGTCATCACGGCGGTGCTGCTGCTCGCGGTGCTGCTGCCGGCGCTGCTGGCGCAGGCCGAGTGGCCGTTCGCTCTGCTCACGCTCCTGATGATCGCCGCCGCCGGCTGGGAGTGGGCGCGGCTGAACGGCAGCGGCGGCGTGCCGGCGTTGCTGGTCGGCGCCCTGCTGGCGGGCGCGGGCCTCGCGGCCTGGCAGAGCGGCTGGAGCCATGCGCTGCCGCCCCAGCTGTGGTCGATCGCGATGGCGCTGTGGGTGCTCGGCGGGGCGGCAGCGCTGGCACGCGGCGTGGCCGGCTGGCCGCGGCTGGCCGCCGGCGCGCGGCTGGCGATCGGTGTCGTGATCCTGG
The DNA here is from genome assembly GCA_964384225.1 of uncultured Methylibium sp. GTDB lineage: Bacteria > Pseudomonadota > Gammaproteobacteria > Burkholderiales > Burkholderiaceae_C > Methylibium. The sequence continues at coordinate 7,349 of CAYLKR010000084.1, read as the reverse complement.
CGCTGGCCTGGCTCGCTCTGGCGCAGGCGAAGGCCATTGGCCTGAATTTCCTGCTCTCGGTGTTCGTGCTGGTCTGGGCGGCCGACATCGCCGCCTACTTCGGCGGCCGCGCCTTCGGCCGGCGCAAGCTGGCGCCGGCCATCAGCCCGGGCAAGAGCTGGGAGGGGGTCTGGAGCGGCATGCTCGGCGTGCTGCTGCTGGCCCTGGCATGGATCGCCTTCGACCGCCAGACGGCGCAGCCGGTGCCGAGCCTGTACAGCCTGCTGCTCGAGCGGCTCGGTGCCGTCGGGCTGGGGGTGGCGCTGCTGTTCCTGGCTGCGCTCAGCGTCGTCGGCGATCTGTTCGAATCGCTGGTGAAGCGCAGCGCCGGCGCCAAGGACTCGAGCGGCTTGCTGCCGGGCCACGGCGGCGTGCTCGACCGCATCGACGCGCTGCTGCCGGTGTTCCCGGCCGCGCTGGCACTGGCATCGTGGCAAGGAGGATGAAGTGAGGCGTCTGCGCGTCTGCGTGCTCGGTTCCACCGGCTCGATCGGCGTGAACACGCTCGACGTGATGGCGCGCCACCCGGAGCGCTACGAGCTGTTCGCCCTGTCGGCGCACAGCCGCGTCGACGAACTCGAGCAGCAGTGCTGGCGCTGGCTGCCGCGCTATGCCGTGCTGCCGGACGCCACCGCGGCGGCCGAGTTGCGCCGCCGGCTGGCCGGCAGCGGCGTCGAGGTGCTCGACGGCGAGGCCGCGCTGGCCGAGATCGCCGCGCACCCCGAGGTCGATGCGGTGATGGCCGCCATCGTCGGCGCGGCCGGGCTCGCACCCTGCCTGGCCGCGGCGCGCGCCGGCAAGCGGCTGCTGCTGGCCAACAAGGAGGCGCTGGTGGTCGGCGGCGCGCTCTTCATGCGCGCGGTGGCCGAGGGCGGCGCCACGCTGCTGCCGATCGACAGCGAGCACTCGGCGATCTTCCAGTGCCTGCCCGAGGCGCGCGAGCGCTGGGCCGCGACGATCGATCACATCGTGCTGACGGCCTCCGGCGGCCCCTTCCGCACCCGCGACCCGTCGACCTTGCGCAACGTGACGCCGGACCAGGCGGTCGCGCACCCGAACTGGGTGATGGGCCGGAAGATCTCGGTCGACTCGGCGACCATGATGAACAAGGCGCTCGAGGTGATCGAGGCGCGCTGGCTGTTCGGGCTGCGGCCCGAGCAGGTGCGCGTGGTGATCCATCCGCAGAGCATCGTCCACTCGATGGTCGTGTGCCGCGACCATTCGGTGCTGGCCCAGCTCGGCACGCCCGACATGCGCGTGCCGATCGCCTACGGACTGGCCTGGCCCGAGCGCATCGCCTCCGGCGCGGCAGCGCTGGATTTCACGCAGCTCGCGGCGCTGACCTTCGAGCCGGCCGACGCCGGGCGTTTCCCCGGCCTGCAGCTCGCCTGGGATGCGCTGGCTGCGGCCGAGGGCAGCACGGCGGTGCTCAATGCCGCCAACGAGATCGCGGTGGCGGCCTTCCTCGCCGGGGCGATCCGCTTCGACCAGATCCACGACGTCAATGCCCACACGATCGAGCGCGCCCGGCCGGACGGCGGCGAGGCGGCTTCGCTGGACGGCCTGCTGGCGCTCGATGCCCGTGCTCGGGCCGTGGCGGCGGCGCGCGTGAAGGAGCTTGCCGCGTGACGACCGTGCTCGCCTTCCTGGCCACGCTCGGCCTGCTGATCGTCGTGCACGAGTACGGCCACTACCGCGTCGCGGTGGCCTGCGGCGTCAAGGTGCTGCGCTTCTCGGTCGGCTTCGGCCGTGTCGTCTGGCGCTGCCAGCGTGGCGAGACCGAGTTCGTGCTCTGCGCGCTGCCGCTCGGCGGCTACGTGCGGATGCTGGATGCGCGCGAAACCGAGGTGCCCCCGACCGAACGGGCGAGGGCCTTCGACCAGCGGCCGCTGTGGCAGCGCTCGGCGATCGTCGCCGCCGGCCCGGCGGCCAACCTGCTGCTGGCGGTGCTGCTGTACGCCGCATCGCACTGGATCGGCGTGGACGAGCCGAAGGCGCTGCTCGGCGCACCGACGGCCGGCAGCGCCGCGGAGCGGGCCGGCTTCGCGGCCGGCGACTGGGTGCGCGGCGTGGTGCAGGCGGATGGCAGCGTCGAGCCGGTGCGCTCGATGAGCGATCTGCGCTGGCGCCTCACCGAGACGGCGCTCGAAGGCGGTACGCTGACCCTCGAGGTGAGCGACGCCACCGGCGGCGGCCGGCGCCACCGCGCGCTGGCGCTGGATGGCGTGCCCTCGCGCGAGGTCGACGCCGAGCTGATGCGCCGCATCGGCATCGGCGCGCCCTATGCCGAGCCGGTGCTCGGCCGCGTGCTCGACGGCGGCGCGGCCCAGCGTGCCGGGCTGCGCGAAGGCGACCGCGTGCTGGCGGTCGACGGCCGCCGCGTCGACGATGCGGCGCGCCTGCGCGAGTGGATCCGCGGCGCCGTGCGCGACGGCGTGCCGCAGACTATGGCCTGGACCGTCGAGCGGCGCGGCGAGCGGCTCGAGATCGACGTGACGCCGGCCGTCGATGCCGGCACGGCGGACGGTGCGCCGCGCGTCGCCGCCTACATCGGCGGTCCCCCGGAGATGGTGACGGTGCGCTACGGCCCGGTCGAAGGGCTGGTGCGGGCGGTCGAGCGCACCTGGGAGGTCTCCGTGCTGAGCGTGCGCATGCTCGGGCGCATGCTGATCGGCGAGGCCTCGCTGAAGAACCTGAGCGGCCCGCTGACGATCGCCGACTACGCCGGCCAGTCGGTGCAGCTCGGCGCGGCCTACTACCTGGGCTTCCTGGCGCTGGTCAGCGTCAGCCTTGGCGTGCTCAATCTGCTGCCGCTGCCGATGCTCGACGGCGGACACCTCATGTATCATCTTTTCGAGGCGTTGACAGGGCGTCCGGTCTCCGAAGTCTGGCTCGACCGGCTCCAGCGCGGTGGCATGGCCGTGCTGCTGATGATGATGTCTCTGGCCCTCTACAACGACGTGGCCCGGCTGCTGGGCCTCCACTGATCGCATGACCGTCTCCCGAGACCTCCGCTTCGCGGCCCGTCCCCACGCTGCTGCGTCGGCCCTGCTGCGCCCCACCGTCGCGGCGGCGCTGCTGGCGCTGGCAGTCTTCAGTACCCCCGCCCACGCGGTGGAGCCCTTCACGCTCAAAGACATCCGTGTCGAGGGCCTCCAGCGTACCGATGCCGGCACGGTGTTCGGCGCGCTGCCCTTTCGCATCGGCGACACCTACACCGACGACAAGGGCTCCGCGGCGCTGCGCGCGCTGTTCGCCACCGGCCTGTTCAAGGACGTGCGTATCGAGGTCGAAGGCGAGGTGGTGCTCGTCATCGTCGAGGAGCGTCCGCTGATCGCCAGCGTGACCTTCGCCGGGCTCAAGGAGTTCGACAAGGACGCGCTGACCAAGTCCCTGAAGGACGTCGGCATCGGCGAGGGTCTGCCCTTCGACCGCGCGCTGGCCGACCGCGCCGAGCAGGAACTCAAGCGGCAGTACCTCACGCGCAGCCTCTACGGCGCCGAGGTGGTCACGACCATCACCCCGGTCGAACGCAACCGCGTCAGCGTGACCTTCACCGTCACGGAAGGCGAGGTCGCGCGCATCGGCGAGATCCGTATCGTCGGCAGCAAGGCGTTCTCCGAGAGCACCCTGCTCAAGCAGTTCGAGCTCACCACCAGCGGCTGGCTGACCTGGTACACAAAGACCGACCGCTACTCGCGCACCAAGCTCAACGCCGACCTCGAGACGCTGCGCGCCTACTACCTGAACCGCGGCTACCTCGAGTTCAACGTCGATTCGACGCAGGTCGCGATCTCGCCGGACAAGCAGAGCATCTCGGTGACGATCAACGTGACCGAAGGCCAGCCGTACACGGTGACGGCGGTGCGGCTCGAGGGCGATTACCTCGGCCGCAACGAGGAGTTCGAGTCGCTGGTCGCGATCAAGCCGGGCGAGCCCTACGAGGCCAGCGCGGTCGCCGAGACCACCCGTCGCTTCAGCGACTTCTACGGCGCCTTCGGCTACGCCTTCGCGCGCGTCGAGCCGCGCACCGACATCGACCGCAGCACCGGCCGCGTCGAGATCGTGCTGGTCGGCGACCCGAGCCGCCGCGTCTACGTGCGCCGCATCAACGTGGCCGGCAACACGCGTACCCGCGACGAGGTCGTGCGCCGCGAGTTCCGCCAGCTCGAGTCGGCATGGTACGACGGCCGGCGCATCAAGCTCTCGCGAGACCGCATCGACCGCCTCGGCTACTTCAGCGAAGTCAACATCGACACGACCGAGGTGCCCGGCGCGCTGGACCAGGTCGACCTGACCGCCGAGGTGAAGGAAAAGCCCACCGGCAATCTGCAGCTCGGTGCCGGCTTCTCCAGCGCCGACAAGCTCTCGTTGACCGCCGGCATCCGCCAGGACAACATCTTCGGCAGCGGCAACTACCTCGGCTTCGAGATCAACACCAGCCGCTACAACCGCAGCATCGTGATCAGCACGGTGGATCCGTACTTCACCGTGGACGGCATCTCGCGGGCGATCGACGTCTTCTACCGGACCAGCCGCCCGATCAACAGCCAGGGCGAGGAGTACACCCTCGTGACGCCGGGCGCCGCGATCCGCTTCGGCGTGCCGTTCAGCGAGTTCGACACCGTCTTCTTCGGTGTCGGCCTCGAGCGCACCGAGATCCGCGGCGGCACGCTGCCCAACAGCTACTACCTCTACCGCGACGAGTTCGGCCCGATCAGCAACAGCCTGCCGCTGACGGTCGGCTGGCAGCGCGACGGCCGTGACAGCTCGCTCGTGCCCACGCGCGGCACCTACCAGCGCCTGAACGCCGAGTGGGGCGTCGCGCTGGACACCAAGTACGTTCGGGCCAATTACCAGATCCAGCAGTGGATCCCGATCACCAAGCAGTTCACGCTCGGCCTGAACGGCGAGTTCGGTTACGGCAAGGGCCTGGGCGGGCGCCGCTATCCGGTGTTCAAGAACTTCTACGGCGGCGGCCTCGGCTCGGTCCGCGGCTTCGACCAGGGCTCGCTCGGCCCGGTCGACGTGATCGGCGCTTACGCCGGCGGCACGCGCCGCCTGAACCTGAACAGCGAGTTCTACGTGCCGGTGCCCGGCTCGGGCAACGACCGCACGCTGCGGCTGTTCGGCTATGTGGACGCCGGCAACGTCTGGGGCGAGGACGAGTCGCTCGACTTCGGCAGCCTGCGCGCGTCGGCGGGCATCGGCCTGAGCTGGATCTCGCCGGTGGGGCCGCTGAAGCTGAGCTACGGCAACCCGTTCCGCAAATTCCCCACGGATAGAATCCAGAAGTTCCAATTCCAGATCGGGACCGCGTTCTGATGAAGACCCTTTCGCTCAAGCTCACCGTCGCGGCCATCGGCCTCGCGGCCGCCGCATGCGCCGCACAAGCCCAGGAACTGAAGATCGGCTACGTCAACAGCGAGCGCGTGCTGCGCGACGCCGCGCCGGCCAAGGCGGCGCAGGCCAAGCTGGAGTCGGAGTTCTCCAAGCGCGAGAAGGAACTCCAGGAGACCGCGGGGCGCATCAAGGCGGCCTCCGAGAAGCTCGAGAAGGACGCCCCGACGCTGGCCGAAGCCGAGCGCACCCGCCGGCAGCGCGACCTGGTCGAGCAGGACCGCGAGTTCCAGCGCAAGCGCCGCGAGTTCCAGGAAGACCTGAACCAGCGCAAGAACGAGGAGCTGTCGGCCGTCGTCGAGCGCGCCAACCGCGTCATCAAGCAGATCTTCGAGACCGAGAAGTACGACCTGATCCTGCAGGAAGCCGTGTTCGCCGGCCCGCGCGTCGACATCACCGAGAAGGTGATCAAGGCGCTGAACAACGGCGCGGCGCCCGGCGGCACGAGCAAGTAGGTCGTCCGGCCGCGCGGTGACCCAGGCGACGGCCACACTCGGCGACATCGTCGCGGCCCTCGGCGGCGAAGCGGTCGGGCCCGCCGGGTTGCCGATCGATCGCATCGGCCCGCTCGACGGCGCCACGCCCTCGACGATCTCCTTCGTCGCCAACCCGCGCTACCGCGCGCAGCTCGGCTCGACGTCGGCCGGGTGCGTGATCGTCGCGCCGGCGCTGCGCGATGCGGCCACGGCCCGCGGGGCGGCGATCGTCACCCCCGATCCCTACCTCTACTTCGCGCGGCTCACCCAGTGGTGGGCAGCGCGCACGCGGCCGCGCGAGCCCGCCGGCGTGCACCCGAGCGCGGTGGTCGATGCGGGCGCGCGGCTCGGTGCCGGCGTGCACATCGGCGCGCTGGCAGTGGTCGAGGAGGGGGCCGAGATCGGCGAGGGCGCGGTGATCGGCGCGCAGTGCTTCGTCGGCCGCGGCGCCAGGGTCGGCCCCGGCACGCGCCTGCATCCGCGCGTCACGCTGGCTCACGGCTGTGCGATCGGCGCGCGCGGCATCGTCCACAGCGGCGCGGTGATCGGCGCCGACGGCTTCGGCTTCGCACCCACGCGCGACCAGGGCTACGTCAAGATCGAGCAGCTCGGCGCGGTGCGCATCGGCGACGACGTCGAGATCGGCGCCAACACCTGCATCGACCGCGGCGCGCTGGACGACACCGTGATCCAGGACGGCGTCAAGCTCGACAACCTGATCCAGATCGCCCACAACGTGCGCATCGGCCGCGGCAGCGCGATGGCCGGCTGCTCGGCGGTGGCCGGCAGCACGCGCATCGGCGAGCGCTGCACGATCGGCGGCGGCGCCGGCATCCTGGGCCACCTGACGATCGCCGACAACGTGCACATCTCGGCCCAGAGCACCGTCAGCCGCTCGATCACCCGGCCGGGCACCTACACCGGCTTCTTCCCGCTCGACGACAATCGCGCCTGGGAGAAGAACGCGGTCACGCTGCGCCAGCTGCATGCGCTGCGCGAGCGGGTGAGGGCGCTGGAGCGCGCTGCCGCGAACGACAAAGACAACGAACGACCCGACGACCCGACCCCGCCATGATGGACATCCACCAGATCCTCGAGAAGCTGCCGCACCGCTATCCCATCCTGCTGGTGGACCGCGTGCTCGAGGTCGAGGCCGGCAAGCGCATCAAGGCGCTGAAGAACGTCTCGATCAACGAGCCCTATTTCATGGGCCATTTCCCGCACCGCCCGGTGATGCCCGGCGTGCTGATGCTCGAGGCGCTGGCCCAGGCCGCGGCGCTGCTCAGCTTCGCCGACGGCGGGCTGCAGACCGACAAGAACACGGTGATCTACTTCGTCGGCATCGACGGCGCGCGCTTCAAGCGGCCGGTCGAGCCGGGCGACCAGCTGATCCTCGAGGTCGGGGTCGACCGCATCAAGGCCGGCATCCACAAG
>CAYLKR010000083.1:0-11158 GCA_964384225.1 uncultured Methylibium sp. | reverse complement strand
GACTTCTACACCGCCGGCGGCGGCATCACCGGCTTCCAGAACGGCCTGGCGATCGCCGGCGACTACATGTCGGCGGCGTCCTTCCTCGGCATCTCGGCCGCGGTGATGGTCGGCGGCTTCGACGGGCTGATCTACTCCATCGGCTTCCTGGTCGGCTGGCCGGTCGTGACCTTCCTGCTCGCCGAGCGGCTGCGCAACCTCGGCAAGTTCACCTTCGCCGACGTCGCCGCCTTCCGCTTCGAGCAGACGCCGGTGCGCGTGTTCGCGGCCAGCGGCACGCTGGTCGTCGTGGCCTTCTACCTGATCGCGCAGATGGTCGGCGCCGGCCAGCTGATCAAGCTGCTGTTCGGCCTCGAGTACTGGATCGCGGTGGTGATCGTCGGCGGCCTGATGATGGTCTACGTGCTGTTCGGCGGCATGACGGCCACCACCTGGGTGCAGATCATCAAGGCCATCCTGCTGCTCGGCGGCGCGACCTTCATGGCCTTCATGGTGCTGTGGAACTTCGGCTTCAGCCCCGAGGCGATGTTCGCGAAGGCGGTCGAGATCAAGACCGGCATCGCCGCCACCGCCGGCAAGACGCCCGAGGAGGCGGCCGCGGCGGGCTTCTCGATCATGGGGCCGGGCGGCTTCATCAAGGACCCGATCTCGGCGGTCAGCTTCGGCATGGCGCTGATGTTCGGCACCGCCGGCCTGCCGCACATCCTGATGCGCTTCTTCACCGTGCCCAACGCGAAGGAAGCGCGCAAGTCGGTCGGCTGGGCCACGGCCTGGATCGGCTACTTCTACATCCTGACCTTCATCATCGGCTTCGGCGCGATCACCTTCGTGCTGACCAACCCCGACTTCCTCGACGCCAAGGGCGCGCTGAAGGGCGGCGGCAACATGGCGGCGATCCACCTCGCCAGCGCGGTCGGCGGCAACGTCTTCCTCGGCTTCATCTCGGCGGTGGCCTTCGCGACCATCCTCGCGGTGGTGGCCGGTCTGACGCTGTCGGGCGCGTCGGCGGTGTCGCACGACCTGTATGCCACCGTGATCAAGAAGGGCAACGCCGACAGCGCTTCGGAGCTGAAGGTGTCGCGCCTGACGACGGTTGCGCTCGGCGTCGTCGCGGTGGTGCTGGGCATCGCCTTCGAGAAGCAGAACATCGCCTTCATGGTGTCGCTGGCCTTCGCGATCGCCGCGTCGGCCAACTTTCCGGTGCTGGTGATGTCGGTGCTGTGGAAGGGCTGCACGACGCGCGGCGCGGTGATCGGCGGCTTCCTCGGGCTGATCTCCTCGGTGCTGCTGACGGTGGTGTCGCCGGCCGTCTGGGAAGCCACGCTGGGCAACCCCAAGGGCTCGGCGCTGTTCCCTTACGCGTCGCCGGCGCTGTTCTCGATGACGATCGGCTTCGTCGGCATCTGGCTGTTCTCCGTTCTCGACGGCAGCGCCCGCGCGCGGCAGGACAAGGACGGCTTCCTGGCCCAGCAGGTACGGTCGGAGACCGGCATCGGCGCGGCCGGCGCGTCGGGTCACTGATCCGCGTCAAGCCCGTGCGCGGGGCCGCAGGCGGATCGTCTGCGGCCCGTGCCACATTCCGGCCATGGCGATGCGAACGGCCACCGCGCCCCTGGACGCCGATGCGCCCGACGACGTGCACGACACGGCGTGGCGCATCGAGACGGCGCCCGCGGTCGACACGCTGCAGGCCCTGGCCGCGCGCATCGATCCGATCGTCGTGCGCCTGCATGCCGAGGGCGAGGCGATCGAGCGCATCGCCGGCCTCGTCAGCGCGCTGAACACCCGGCTGCTCGCGCGCCTGTGGTCGCTGCTCGCGCCGCCCGAACTGGTGGCCGGCAGCTGCCTGATCGTGATGGGCAGCGAGGGCCGCGGCGAGCAGATCCTCAAGACCGATCAGGACAACGCGCTGCTGCTGCGCGACGGGCTCGATGCCCCCGGCCTCGACGCCATCGCGCAGCGCTTCAGCGCGGCGCTCGCCGGCTTCGGCTACCCGCCCTGCCCCGGCGGCATCATGCTGAGCAACCCGCTGTGGCGCCAGCCGCTGGCTGGCTTCCGCGAATCGATCCGCGGCTGGATCTACGGCGACGACCGCGAAGGCCCGATGCGCCTGGCGATCTTCTTCGACGCCGCCGCGGTGGCTGGTGACGCGGCGCTGCTCGCCGACGCGCGCGACCACCTCGACCGCATCTTCGCCGGCCAGGACGTCTACCTCGCGCGCTTCGCCGCCGCGGCCGACGCCTTCCACGAGCCGGGCAACTGGTTCACGCGCCTGCTGACGCGCCGCGACGAGCAGCCGCTGGACCTGAAGAAGCTCGGCACCTTCCCGATCGTGCACGGCGCGCGGGCGCTGTCGCTGCAGTACGGCGTGCGCGAGCCCGGCACGGTGGCGCGGCTGCAGGCGCTCGCCGCGCGCGGCCGGCTCGACGCCGCGCTGGCGCGCGAGCTGACCGACGCGCTGCACTTCCTGATGCGGCTGCGCCTGTCGCACCAGCTGCTGCAGCGCGCCGGTGGGGCGCGGCCGGGCAACGAGGTGCGGCCGGCCGACCTGGCACTGCGCGAGCGCGAGCCGCTGCGCGAGGCGCTCGCGGTGGTGCTGCGCTTCCGCGGCGTCCTGCGCCATCACTTCCGGCTGGACGCGCTGTGAACCGCGGCCGCACGCTGCAGCGCCTGGCCGCCCTGTTCGCCGCCGGCTGGCTGCTGTTCGACTTTCCCCTGCTGCAGCTCTGGCTCGGCCACCCGGCGCGGCTGTTCGTGGTCTGGGCGCTGCTGATCGGCGCGCTGGCGGCGCTGATGGAAGGGCGCGACGACTGACCATGCTGACCGCGCCGCTCGTCATCGCCGCCGCCTTCGCCTACCTGCTGCTGCTGTTCGCGGTGGCCTGGTGGGCCGACCGGCGCGCGCAGGCCGGCCGCTCGGTGATCGGCAACGCCTGGGTCTATGCGCTGTCGATGGGCGTGTACTGCTCGGCCTGGACCTACTTCGGCAGCGTCGGCCGTGCCGCCAGCACCGGACTGTGGTTCCTGCCGATCTACCTGGGCCCGACGCTGGCGATGGTCCTGGCATGGCTGGTGCTGCGCAAGATGGTGCGCATCGCGCGCGCCTACCGCATCACCTCGATCGCCGACTTCATCGCCAGCCGCTACGGGAAGAGCCGCCTGCTGGCCGGCGCGGTGACGCTGATCGCGCTGGTCGGCGTCGTGCCCTATGTCGCGCTGCAGCTCAAGGCGATCGCCAGCGGCTACGCGGTGCTGACCGGCGCCGGCACGGCGCCGACCGCGGCGTGGTGGTACGACGGCACCTTCTACGTCGCGCTCGCGCTGGCCGCGTTCACGATCGCCTTCGGCACCCGTCAGCTCGACAACAGCGAGCGCCACGAGGGCATGGTCGCGGCGATCGCCGCCGAGTCGGTGGTCAAGCTGCTGGCCTTCCTGGCGGTCGGCGCCTTCGTCACCTGGGGCCTGTTCGGCGGCCCCGGCGATCTGCTCGCGCGCGCCGAGGCCGTGCCCGACATCGCCCGCGTGCTGCAGCCGCAGGCCGGTTTCGCCTACGCGCAGTGGTTCACGCTGCTGCTGCTGGCCGGCCTGTCGGTGCTGCTGCTGCCGCGCCAGTTCCAGGTGATGGTGGTCGAGAACGTCGACGAGCACCACATCCGCCGCGCCGCCTGGGCCTTCCCGGCCTACCTGCTGGCGATCAACGTCTTCGTGCTGCCGATCGCGCTCGGCGGCCTGCTGCACTTCGGCCCCGGCGGGGCGAACGCCGAGACCTTCGTGCTGTCGCTGCCGCTCGCGGCCGGCGCCGAGGGGCTGGCGCTGGCTGCCTTCATCGGCGGGCTGTCGGCGGCCACCGGCATGGTGATCGTCGAGGCGATCGCCGTGTCGACCATGGTCTGCAACGACCTCGTGCTGCCCTGGCTGCTGCGCCACCGCGCCTTCGCGGCGCGCGAGATGAGCGGTCTGCTGCTCGGCATCCGTCGTGCGGTGATCGTCGCGCTGCTGCTGCTGGGCTACGTCTACTTCCGCGTCGCCGGCGAGGCCTATGCGCTGGTCAGCATCGGGCTGATCAGCTTCGCCGCGGTGGCGCAGTTCGCGCCGGCGCTGCTGGGCGGGCTGTTCTGGAAGGGCGGCACGCGCGACGGCGCGCTCGCCGGCCTCGTGGCCGGCGCGCTGCTGTGGACGTACACGCTGATGCTGCCGTCGATCGCCCGGTCCGGCTGGATGGACGACGCCTTCCTGACCCAGGGCCTGTTCGGCTGGGTCTGGTCGCGGCCCGAGCAGCTGTTCGGCCTCTCCGGCCTGGACAACCTCAGCCATGCGCTGTTCTGGAGCCTGCTGGCCAACGCCGGGCTGTACGTCGCGGTGTCGCTGGCGCGCCCGCCGTCGGCGCGCGAGGCCGGCCAGGCGCTGCTGTTCGTCGACGTCTTCGAGCGCGAGTCCTCGGCCCGCGTGTTCTGGCGCGGCCGCGCGAAGGCGGCCGACCTGGAGGCACTGGTCGGCCGCTTCCTCGGCGCCGAGCGGGCGCGCGCGCTGTTCGACGGGCAGGGGCGCCGCCCGGGCGCGGCGGCCGACGCGCCGCTGGTGCAGTTCGCCGAGACCCAGCTCGCCGGCGCGATCGGCAGCGCGTCCGCGCGCGTGATGGTCGCCTCGGTCGTCGAGGAGGAGGCGCTCGGCCTCGACGACGTGCTGCAGATCGTCGAGGAGGCCTCCGCGCTGCGCCACCTGAACGAGCAGCTCAAGGGCCTCGACAAGCTGAAGGACGACTTCATGTCCTCGGTGACCCATGAGCTGCGCACGCCCTTGACCTCGATCCGCGCGCTCGCCGAGCTGATGCGCGACGATCCCGGGATGGACGCCGCCCAGCGCGCGCACTTCCTCGCCCTCGTCGTCGCCGAGGCCGAGCGCCTGTCGCGGCTCGTGAACCAGGTGCTCGACCTGGCCAAGATCGAGTCCGGCCATGCCGAGTGGCGCAACGACACGATCGACCTGCGGGCGCTGCTGCAGCAGGCGGTGGCGACGACCGCCGAGCTGTTCCGCGAACGCGGCGCGGTCGTCGAGCTGTCGATGCCCGAGCAGGTGCCGGCGCTGGAGGCCGACGCCGACCGCCTGATGCAGGTGCTGCTGAACCTGCTGTCGAACGCGGCGAAGTTCGTGCCGCGGGGCAGCGGGCACGTCGCGCTGCGCCTGAGCACGGACGGTCGCGGCGTGACGGTCGAGGTCGAAGACAACGGCCCTGGCGTGCCCGCCGCGCAGCAGCAGCTCGTGTTCGAGAAGTTCCGCCAGGGCGGCGACGCCGCGCACCGGCCGCAGGGCACAGGCCTGGGCCTGCCGATCAGCCGCCAGATCGTCGAGCATTTCGGCGGCCGGATGTGGCTGCGCTCGGCGCCGGGGCAGGGCGCGTGCTTCGCGTTCAGCCTGCCGTGGCGTCACGAGGAGGAGACGAAGACATGACGAAGCGAGTGCTCGTCGCGGACGACGAACCCAACATTCTGATCTCGCTCGAGTTCCTGATGAAGCGCGAGGGCTGGCAGGTCAGCGTCGCGCGCGACGGCCACGAGGCGCTGGAGGCGATCCGCCGCGAGCGGCCCGACCTGGTGCTGCTCGACGTGATGATGCCGCTGAAGAACGGCTACGAGGTCTGCGCCGCGGTGCGCGCCGACGAGGCGCTGGCCGGCGTCAAGATCCTGATGCTGACCGCCAAGGGCCGCGACACCGACGTCGCGCATGGCCTGGGCGTCGGCGCCGACGCCTACATGACCAAGCCCTTCTCAACCAAGGAGCTCGCCGCGCGCGTGCGCGAGCTGCTGGAGGCCGGCGGATGAAGCTCGACCGGCGCGAGCTGGTTGCCGCGCTTGCGCCCGGCGCGCTGCTGGCCGTCGTGCTGGCCGCGGTGGCGGCGCTCGTCGCCGCGACGCTCGAGCCGGCCGAGCGCGCCGCGCTCGCGGCGCTGCTCGAGCCGCGCGTCGCGCTGGTCGTGATGCTGTGGTTCTTCGTCGCGATCGGCGCCGGCGCGGCGCTGCGCTGGGCCTGGCAGCACTTCGGCGCCGCACCGGGCCGGCTGGCCGAGGCACTGCAGGTGCTGCTCGCCAGCGGCGTCGACCGCGACCTTCCGGCCGCCGGCAGCGCCGGCAGCCGCGCGCTGGCTGAGGGCGTCAACGCGCTGGTGCGCCAGCGCGCCGAGCTGCGCGCCGACATCGAGGTCCGCGTCCTCGTGGCCAGCCGCGAGGTCGAGCAGGAGCGCAGCCGCCTCGCCGCGCTGATGGCCGAGCTGACGCAGAGCGTCGTCGTCTGCAACCTCGACGGCCGCATCCTGCTGTTCAACGCCCGCGCGCGGCTGCAGTTCCGTGCGCTGGCCGGCGCCCCGGCGCTCGGCGGCGCCGAGCCACTGGCGCTGGGCCGCTCGATCTACGCCGCGCTCGACCGCCAGCTGATCGCCCATGCGCTGGAGAGCGTGCAGCAGCGCCTGCAGCGCGGCGTGCCGCATCCGTCGGCGCAGTTCGTCACCGCCACGCGCGGCGGGCAGCTGCTGCGCGTGCAGATGGCACCGGTCCGAGCGCCGGCTGGCGAGGGCGGGCCGCCGGTCGCCGGCTTCGTGCTGATGCTCGACAACATCACGCGTGACTTCGCCGAGGAGTCCGCGCGCGACCGACTGCTGCAGCAGTTCACCGACGCCAGCCGCGCCTCGCTCGGCAACCTGCAGGCGGCGGTCGAGCTGCTCGAGACGCCCGGGCTCGACGCACCGACCCGCGAGCGCTTCCAGGCCGTCGTGCGCGACGAGGCCGGCGCGATGGCCCGGCGCATCCAGGAGCTGGCAGATCACACGACGCAGACGCTGCGCACCCGCTGGCCGCTCGAGGACATGCGCGGCGCCGACCTCGTGGAGGCCGCGCGCCGCCGCATCGAGGCCGCCTGCGGCTGCCGCACCGACGCGTCGGAGGTCGATGCCGCGCTGTGGCTCGAGGTCGACAGCTACTCGCTGATCCTCGCGCTGGCCGGGCTCGCCGGCCGGCTGGTCGAGGACTACGGCCTCAAGCTGCTGACGCTGCGGCTGCAGCCGGCCGGCGGTCGGGCCCAGCTCGACCTGCTGTGGATCGGCCCCGGCCTGAGCAACGAGACCGTGGTCGCCTGGGAGACCGAGCCGCTGCGCGTCGGCGGCGAGACCAGCGCGCTCACGCTGCGCGACGTCGTCGAGCGCCACGCCGGCGCGTTCTGGTTCGAGCGCGAGCGGCAGCGCCATGCGGCCTTCTTCCGCTTCCTGCTGCCGCTGGCGGCCGAGGCCGCCGAACCGCTGGACGCCGAGCTGCTGGTGCGCGGCGACAGCCGGCCCGAGTTCTACGACTTCGACCTGTTCGACGCGCCGGCGCCGGCGCGCGAGCTCGCCGAGCGGCGCCTCGTCGATCTGAGCTACACCGTGTTCGACACCGAGACGACGGGTCTCGACCCGTCGGCCGGCGACGAGATCCTGCAGATCGGCGCGACCCGCATCGTTGCCGGCAAGCTGCGCCGGCAGGACTGCTTCGAGCAGCTCGTCGACCCGCAGCGCGGCATCCCGGCGGCGTCCATCCCGATCCACGGCATCACGCCCGAGATGGTGGCCGGCCAGCCGACCCTCGACGCGGTGCTGCCGGCCTTCCACGCCTTTGCGCAGGACACCGTGCTGGTGGCCCACAACGCCGCCTTCGACCTGCGCTTCCTGGAGCTGAAGGAGGCGCGCACCGGCGTGCGCTTCGAGCAGCCGGTGCTCGACACCCTGCTGCTGTCGGCGGTGGTCCATCCGCAGCAGGCCAGTCACGGGCTGGAGGCGATCGCCGAGCGCCTGGCGGTGCCGGTGCTCGGCCGCCACACCGCGCTCGGCGATGCGATCGTCACCGCCGAGGTCTTCCTGAAGCTGATTCCGCTGCTCGAGGCCCGGGGCATCCACACCCTCGGCCAGGCGCTGGAAGCGGCGCAACGCACCTACTATGCGCGCATCGCGTACTGAGCTGGTCATGGACAAGCGACCCCCCGCCCCGCCCGCGCTGGCCTCGGCCACGCTCGCCGCCGGCCTGCGCGAGGCGCTGGCGCGTTACGTGCCCTTCGCGCAGATGCGGCCCGAGCACGTGGACCGCTTCCTGGCCCAGGCCGGCGAGCTCTACTTCGCGCCCGACGAGGTCATCGTCCAGCCGTCCGACGGGCCGGTGCGCGAGCTCTACTTCATCCGCGACGGCGCCGTCACCGGCACGCGCAGCGCGACCGAGCTCTACCTCGGCAGCTTCCAGTTCGAGACCGGCGAGCTGTTCCCGGTCGCCGCGCTGATGGCCGAGCGCGCCGTCACTGCGACCTACACCGCCACGCGCGACACCTTCTGCCTCGCGGTGCCCAAGGAGGCGGTCGCCGAACTGGCAGCCATCAGCCCGCCCTTCGCCGACCTGCTGAACCGGCGCATGCTGAACTTCATCGACGCCTCGCGCCAGGCGGTGCAGCAGGCGCATGCGTCGAACGCGCTCGCCGAGCAGTCGCTCGAGCGGCGGCTCGGCGACATCGCGACCTGCGCACCGGCCGCCTGCACGCCCGACACGCCCATCGGCGACGCGCTGCGCACGATGCACGAGCGCCGCATCGGCTCGATGCTGGTTGTCGATGCCGACGGCGCGCCGCTCGGCATCCTCACCCGCTACGACATCCTCGGCCGCATCACCCTGCCGCAGCGCCCGCTTTCCACACCGATCGCCGAGGTGATGACGGCGCCGGTGCGCACGCTGAGCGTCGACGACACGGCGCACGACGCGGCGCTGCTGATGTCGCGCCACGGCATGCGCCACGTGCCGGTGACGCACGACGGTCGCGCGGTCGGCATCGTCTCCGAGCGCGACCTGTTCGCGATGCAGCGGCTGTCGATCAAGCAGCTTGCGTCGGCGATCCGCGCCGTGCGCGATGCCGCTGCGATGCCGCCGGTGGCCGCCGACCTGCGCCGCTTCGCCGCCACGCTGCTCGCCCAGGGGGTGCAGGCCAAGCAGCTCACCGGGCTGATCAGCCACCTGAACGACCTGCTGACCGAGAGGCTCGTGGAGCTCGTCGCCGCCGCGCAGGGCCGCGACCTGACGCAGGCCTGCTGGCTTGCCTTCGGCTCCGAGGGCCGTTCCGAGCAGACCGTCGCGACCGACCAGGACAACGGCCTGATCTTCCTGAGCGACGACCCCGAGCGCGACCGGCCCGGCTGGCTCGCCTTCGGACGCGCCGTCAACGAGGCGCTCGACGCCTGCGGCTACCCGCTGTGCAAGGGCGGCATCATGGCCGGCAACCCGGACTGCTGCCGCACGCCGGACGAATGGCGGTCACGCTTCGCGCACTGGATCGACCACGGCTCGCCCGAGGACCTGCTCGCCGCGAGCATCTACTTCGACCTGCGGCCGCTGGCCGGCGCGGCTGCGCTGGCCGAGCCGCTGCTGGCCTTCATCCACCGCCGCGCCGCCGAGGTGCCGCGCTTCTGCAGGCAGCTCGCCGAGGACGTGCTGCGCATCGCCGCGCCGCTGAACTGGCGTGGCCAGGTCGAGACGCAGAAGCTCGCCGACGGCGCGGAAGTCTTCGACCTCAAGCTCCACGGCACGGCGATCTTCGTCGGCGTCGCGCGGCTGCATGCGCTGGCGCTCGCGCTGCCCGAGACGAGCACGCGGCGGCGCTTCGAGGCGCTGGCGAGGAAGCTCGGCCTGCCCGAGCGCCACTGCGAGGCCTGGTGCGCGGCCTTCGAGTTCCTGCAGATGCTCCGGCTGCGCGTGCAGCTCGAAGGCCTGGGGCCGGCCGGTGCCGGCAACCCGAACCTGATCCGCATGGACGCGCTGAACTACATCGACCGCCGCATCCTGCGCGAGTCGCTGCGCGTCGCGCGGCGGCTGCAGCAGCGCATCGAGCTCGACTACATCCGATGACGCTGCTCGACCGCTGGCGCGCGCTCTGGCAGGGACCGTCGCTCGGCGACTTCGACGACGCGCGCTGGGTCGTCGTCGACGTCGAGGCCAGCGGCCTCGATGCCGAGCACGACCGGCTGCTCGCGATCGCGGCGATGGCGGTGCATTTCGATGCGAAGCGAAGGCCGCGCACCGTGCTCGGCGACGGCTTCGAGGTCGTGCTGAAGCAGGACGGTGCGGCGCCGGTCGACAAGGCCAACATCCTGCTGCACGGCATCGGCGTCGGCGCGCAGCGCGCCGGCGTGGACCCGGCGATCGCGCTGGAGCTATGGCGTGACTGGCTCGGGCGCTCGCCGCTGGTGGCCTACCACAGTGCCTTCGACGCGACGCTGATCGGCCGCGCCGCGCGCGAGCACCTCGGCGCCGCGCTGCCCAACCCCTGGCTCGACCTGGAGCCGCTGGCCGCCGTGCTGCACGCCGATCCGCAGCGCCGCCCGCTCGACCACTGGCTGGCCCGCCACAGCATCGCCTGCCTGGCGCGCCACAACGCCGCCGCCGACACGCTGGCGACGGCACAGCTGCTGCTTGCGCTGTGGCCCGAGGTGGCGCGGCGCTGCGGCGGCGGCTTCGCGGCGGTGGTGGATCTGGCGGAGGGGCATCGGTTCATTCCGGGGCGGCGCTAGGCAAAGACCCGCGGCGGCGCGGGCCGGCGGGGCTTCCTAGAATCTTCCGCCTCACCCCCAGGGAGCCCCATGGCGAACGGCAGCAGACCGGCCGGCCTGATCCGCATCCGCGGCGCACGCCAGCACAACCTGAAGAACCTCGACCTCGACCTGCACACCGGCGAGCTGACGGTGGTGACGGGGCCCAGCGGCTCGGGCAAGTCCAGCCTGGTGTTCGACACGCTCTACGCCGAGGGTCAGCGCCGCTACGTCGAGACCTTCAGCGCCTACGCGCGCCAGTTCCTCGACCGCATGGACCGCCCGGCGGTCGACCATGTCGACGGCGTGCCGCCGGCGATCGCGATCGACCAGACCAACCCGGTGCGCACCAGCCGCAGCACGGTCGGCACGATGACCGAGCTGAACGACCACCTGAAGCTGCTGTACGCGCGCGCGGCCCAGCTCTTCGACAAGGTCACCGCCAGGCCGGTGCGCGAGGACGATCCGGAGTCGGTCTACCGCGACCTGCGGCAGCGCAGCGCGGCGGCCGGCGACCCGCGGCTGGTCGTCACCTTCCCGGTCGAGCTGCCGGCCGGCACCAGCGACGAGCAGATCG
>CAYLKR010000082.1:0-11645 GCA_964384225.1 uncultured Methylibium sp. | reverse complement strand
CCTGCTGGTGCTGCCGACGGTGCTGCTGCGCTTCGGGCGCTTCGCGCCGCGGCCGACAGTGCTCGCCTAAGGTCGGCGCAGCGCGAACGCAGCAACGATCGCGAACGCCGCGATCGCCAGCGGCCACAGCCCGAAGGCCGATGCCCAGCGCGCGTACGGCGTCAGGCCCTCGCGGCCCTGCACCGTCGCCTCGAGCACGCCGCGCGTGTGCGGCGCCAGCGCGTGCGTGACGACGCCGCGGTGGTCGATCACCGCTGTCGCGCCGGTGTTGGTGGCGCGCAGCATCGGCCGCTGCAGCTCCAGCGTGCGCAGCCGCGAGATCTGCAGGTGCTGGTCGATCGCGACGGTGTCGCCGAACCAGGCGATGTTGCTGACGTTGGCGAAGACCGTCGGCGCGCGCGCCGGGTCGGCGAAGCGCGCCGCGAGCTCCTCGCCGAACAAGTCCTCGTAGCAGACGTTCGGGCCGACGCGCTCGCCCTTCACCGCGAACGAGGGCGCGTCGAGCGGGCCGCGGTCGAAGTCGCCGAGCGGCATGTTCATCAGGTCGACGAACCAGCGGAAGCCGAAGGGGATGAACTCGCCGAAGGGCACGAGGTGGTGCTTGTCGTAGCGGTAGAAGCCGCCGGGCGCCGCCACCGAGGCCGCCGACAGCCCGGCCACCGAGTTCGTGTAGCCCTCCGCGAAGCTGCCCAGCGGCACGCCGACCAGCGCGGCGCGCCCGCCCTCGGCGAAGCTGGAGCGCAGCGCGTCCCAGTAGCCGGCAGGCAGCTGCTCGGGCAGCAGCGGCACCGCGGTCTCGGGCGCGACGACGAGGTCGGCATCGGCCTGCACCAGAGCGCGGCCGACGGCTTCGAGCGTCGCGGGCAGCTGCTCGGGCGCGAACTTCTGGTCCTGCGCCACGTTGGTCTGCAGCAGCGCGACGGAGAGCGTGCCGGTCGGCACGGTGAAGTCGCGCGGCAGCGCCTGCGGGCCCCACCACAGCAGCAGCGCTGCGGCTGCGGCGGCGGCCCCCTGCCGCCCGCGCGCGATCGCGGCGCCGGCGGCCAGCGCCGCCACCGCGGCCGACACCGCGCCGATGCCGTAGACGCCGATCCACGGTGCCAGCGCCGCCAGCGCGCCGTCGCCATGCGCGTAGCCGGCGGCCACCCAGGGGAAGCCGGTGAACAGCACCCCGCGCGCCAGCTCGGCCAGCAGCCACAGCCCGGCGAACAGCGCGGCATCGGGCAGCGGCCGGCCGCGGCGGGCACGCCGCCAGGCGGCCATCGCCGCGGCCAGGTAGAGCGACAGCGCGGCCGCCAGCGCCGCGACGGCCAGCGCCGCCAGCCAGGCCGGCAGGCCGCCGTAGCGGTGCATGCTGATGAAGAGCCACCACACGCCGGCCGCGAGCCAGGCGGTGCCGAAGACGGCGCCGAGCAGGGCGGCCCATGCCGGCGACGGCGCACGCGCGACGCACCAGGCCAGGCCCGCGACGCAGGCCGCCTGCAACCAGCCCAGCGGCTCGGGCGCGAAGCTCGCCGCGTGCAGCGCGCCCAGCGTGGCGGCGAGCGCCAGCTCCAAGGCTGGCGCCGCCCGCGGGCTCAAGCCTCGACGGCCGGCGCCGCGCCGGCCTCGGCGCGCGTGACCTTGAACCAGCGCACCGCACCGCCGCGCGCCAGCATCACGACGAAGCGCAGCCCGCCCACCTCGACCGCCTCGCCGCGCCGCGGCACGCGGCCGAGCTCCTGCGCGACCAGGCCGCCGATGGTGTCGAAATCGTCGTCAGGCAGCGCGGTGCCGAACACCGCGTTGACCTCGCCGATCGCGGCGTCGCCGGCCACGCGCTGGCTGCCGTCGGCGAGCGTGAAGACGCCGGACTCGCCGTCCTTGTCGTCGAACTCGTCCTCGATCTCGCCGACGATCTCCTCGAGCACGTCCTCGATGGTGATCAGCCCGGCGGTCTTGCCGAACTCGTCGATCACGATCGCCAGGTGGTTGCGGTTGGAGCGGAAGTCGCGAAGCAGCTCGTTCAGGCCCTTGGTCTCGGGCACGAACACCGCCGGGCGCAGCAGCGCGCGCAGGTTGAGCTCGGGCGCGCGCTGCAGCTTCAGCAGGTCCTTGGCCATCAGGATGCCGATGACGTTGTCGCGCCCGCCCTCGTAGACCGGGAAGCGCGAATGGCCGGTGTCGATGACCAACGCCAGCAGCTCGTCGTAGGGCGCCTCGATGTCGAGCAGGTCCATGCGCGGCGCGGCCACCATCACGTCGCCGGCCGTCATGTCGGCCATGCGGATCACGCCCTCGAGCATGATGCGCGACTCGGGCTGGATGAGCTCGCGCGTCTCGGCGTCGGCCAGGGTCTCGATCAGTTCGTCGGTCGAGTCGGGGCCCGGCGAGAGGAACTCGACGATGCGCTCGAACAGGGTGCGCCGGTCGCCCGCGGACGGCGCGCGCTCGCCCGGGCGGCCCGGGCGGGCTGGTTGGGGATCGGACACGTCAGGCGCGGCCGGTAGTCATGGAGCGCCCAAGAATACCCCAGCGCGGTGACGGCCCCGCGGCGCGGCTAGGATGCGCGCCCGCCGCGGGTGCGGCCCTTGCTTGACAGCCCCAGGGGCTTGATCGACAGTCGCCCACCCTCATCTGCCTGACCCTGTCCACCTGCCGCGCCGACCGCCATGGCCCTGATCCCTGCCACCATCCTGACGGGCTTCCTCGGCTCCGGGAAGACCACCCTGCTCAAGCGCGTGCTGTCCGAGGCCCACGGGCAGAAGATCGCCGTGATCGAGAACGAGTTCGGCGAGGAGAACATCGACAACGAGATCCTCGTCGCCGAGACCCAGGAACAGATCGTCCAGATGAGCAACGGCTGCATCTGCTGCACGATCCGCGAGGACCTGCGCGCGACGCTCGCCGACCTGGCCGCGAAGAAGCGCAAGGGCGAACTGGACTTCGAGCGCGTCGTGATCGAGACGACCGGCCTCGCCGACCCCGGCCCCGTGGCGCAGACCTTCTTCATGGACGACGAGATCGCCGAGAGCTACCTGCTCGACTCGATCCTGACACTGGTCGACGCCAAGCACGCCGAACAGCAGCTCGACACGCGCCAGGAGGCGCGCCGCCAGGTCGGTTTCGCCGATCGCATCTTCCTGAGCAAGACCGACCTGGTCGCCCAGGCCGAGACCGATGCGCTGATCCACCGGATCAAGCACATGAACCCGCGCGCGCCGATGCACGCGGTGCATTTCGGCCAGGTGCCGATCGCCGAGGTGTTCGACCTGCGCGGCTTCAACCTCAACGCCAAGCTCGACATCGACCCGGATTTCCTGAAGGACGATGGGCACGATCACCACCATGGTCACGACCACCACGACCATGATCACGAGCACGGCGAGCACTGCGACCACCCGCACCACCACGCCCACGACGACGACGTGAAGAGCTTCGTGTTCCGCGCCGAGCGGCCGTTCAGCGCGGCGCGGCTCGAGGACTTCCTCGGCAGCGTGGTCAACGTCTACGGCCCGAAGCTGCTGCGCTACAAGGGCGTGCTGAACATGCAGGGCGTCGACAAGAAGGTGATTTTCCAGGGCGTGCACCAGCTGATGGGCAGCGACCTGGGGCCGGCCTGGGCGCCGGGCGAGGCGCGCGTGAGCAAGCTGGTGTTCATCGGCATCGACCTGCCGCGCGAGATCCTCGAACAGGGCTTGGAGCAATGCCTCGTCTGAGCTGCCGGGCCGCGCCGGCGCCGTCGCTACAATCCGCGGCGCTCGAAGCGGCGACCGCTTGCGAAGGCGGGCCGGCCAGTGCTTTATAAAGATGCCGTGACGCGAGGAGACTTCCTGTGAGCAAGACGCCGGCGAAACCCGCCGCTCCCGCCGCCAAGAAGGCGACCGCCAAGGCCGCCCCCGCGAAACCCGCCGCCAAGGCGGCCGCCAAACCGGCGCCTGCCAAGGCGGCGCCCGCCAAAACCCCTGCCAAGGCCGCCGCCCCTGCGGCGAAGCCGACGCCCAAGACCCCTCCGAAAGCGACCGCTGCCCCCGTGACCAAGCCGGCCCCTCCCGCCCCCGAGCCCGCCAAGCCCGCCGCCAAGCCCGCCCCCAAGGCGCGTGCGGCCGCCCGCCCGACCCCCGCCGAACTGGCCGAGCCGGCCGTGCGCACCGTACCGCTGCCGCCGCCCGGCCGCCCGCCGGCGGCGAACAACGTCATCGACCTGCCGCGGCCGGTGCGCAAGATCGACCCGAAGTTCGCCAACGCCTGGAAGACCAAGGCCGGCCGCGACCTGACCGAGGACGAGCTGCTCGCGATGCCCGACAGCGAGTACATGAACGACAAGCAGCTCGAGTTCTTCCGAGCGCGCCTGATGCAGCAGCGCAACGACCTGCTCGAGAACGCCGGCGAGACCACCGAGCACCTGCGCGAGGACACGTCGATCGTCCCCGACCCGGCCGACCGCGCGACCATCGAGGAAGAGCATGCGCTGGAGCTGCGCACGCGCGACCGCGAGCGCAAGCTGTTGAAGAAGATCTCGCAGTCGATCGCCCGCATCGAGGCCGGCGACTACGGCTACTGCGACGAGACCGGCGAGCCGATCGGCCTGGGCCGGTTGCTCGCGCGCCCGACCGCCACGCTCTCGCTCGAGGCGCAGCAGCGCCGCGAGATGAAGCAGAAGATGTTCGGCGACTGATCATGGCACCCCCCCGTTGCGCCTTCGGCGCTCCCCCCCAAGGGGGCGCCGCTGGCGGACCGGCGGAGCCGGATCCGCGGCGGCTGCTTGGCAGGCCGGCTCGATCCGGAAGGGCGGACTGACGCGATGGCCGATCCGAACAACCCCAAGGAGGGCAGCAGCTTCTTCCGCAAGGTGGTGAAGTTCGTCGCCAACCCGGCGACGGACTGGGCGGAGCTCGACACGCAGCAGATCGAGCCCGAGCACAGCGGCTACGCCAAGAGCGAGCTCAAGGCGATGATCGAGCGCAAGCGGCGCAACGACTTCGTGCGCAAGCGCGAGTTCGACATGCTGCGCAAGATCCGCCGCGAAGGCCTGCCGGCCGACGGCTCGGCGATGGCCCAGGGCAGCGACCTCGACGACTCCGACCAGCCGCGCGGCGGCGGCGTGGCGCGGCCGGACGACGCCGCGGTCAAGGCGAAGATCGACGAGATCGAGCAGCAGATGGAAGGCGAGTCGATCGGCCGCCGCACGACGCCCTCGCACCCGCCGTCCTTCTACAACGCGCCCACGGTGCAGGCCGGGCTCGACGCCGGCGCCGCGCCGATGGACCAGCCCTTCACCGAAGACGAACCCGAGGCGCCGCCGCCGGCCCCGGTGGCCCCGGCGCCGGTCGCGCCGCCGGCCGAGGCGCGCCAGTCCACCCGGCCGGGGCTGCTGTGGGAGCCGGCCCCGGCGACCCCGGTGCCGCCTCCGATCGCCGCGCCGGCGCCGGCCGCCCGGCCGGTGGTCAAGGCGGGCCATTCCGATTTCAACAACCCGTTCGCGGTCGAGGTCAACGAGATCGCCCACGACCCGGTGCTCGACGAGGCGGTGATCTCTTTCGCGAACGCCGAGTTCGAGGCCTGCGAACGGTCGATCGCCGACCTGATCTCGCCCCAGGGCGACCGCGCCAACCATGCCGAAACCTGGCTGGTGCTGTTCGACCTGTACCGCGCCACCGGGCAGCAGCAGCCCTTCGAGAGCCTGGCGCTCGATTACGTGCAGCGCTTCGGCTGGTCGCCGCCGCAGTGGTTCTCGATCCCGCAGCTCGTGGCGCGGGAAGGTGCGCAGCAACAGGCGGCGGCCAAGGCGCCGAGCCGGCCGCGCATCGACGGAGAGATCGGCTGGGTCGCGCCGGCGGGCCTGGACGCCGAGGGCGTGAACGCGCTGCGCGCCAAGACGCTGCAGATGCCGCTGCCCTGGGTGCTGGACTGGGGCCCGCTGACGGCGATCGACCCCGAGGCCTGCAGCCAGCTCGGCCAGCTGCTGCGGCACTGGGCGACCCAGAAGCTGGACATGCGCTGGATCGGCATCGAGCAGCTGCTGGCCTTGCTCGTGGAGGCCGCGCCGACCGGCGTGCGCGACGCCGATCCGGCGTACTGGCTGCTGCGCCTGGAGCTGCTGCGGCTGATGAACCGGCCCGACCAGTTCGACGAGGTCGCCATCGACTACTGCGTGACCTACGAGGTCTCGCCGCCGTCGTGGGAGAAGTCGCTGTGCACCGTGAAACTGGCCGATGGGTCGGGCGTCACGCTGGCCTCGCGCTCGATGGTGACCGATGTGTCCACCGGCTTCGCCGAGTCGCAGCATGTCGAGGAGGCCGGCGGCATCCGTACGGCGGGGGTCGAGCTGTCGGGCCAGCTGGTCGGCGACATCGGCAAGGTGCTCGCCCAGCTCGAGGCCAAGCTGGGCGACGCCGGCGTCGTCAGCATCAACTGCCAGCGGCTGATCCGCATGGACTTCGTCGCCGCGGGCGACCTGCTGAACTGGGTGCTGCAGCGGCGCACCGAGCAGCGGCTGGTGCATTTCGAGGATGCGCACCGGCTCGTCGGCCTGTTCTTCAACGCGATGGGCATCAACGAGCACGCCCGCGTCAAGGTTCGCAACATCTGAACCGGCGGCGCGGCTTGCAGCCGCGGCCCGCGTCCCCACCTGGGAACTCCATGGACAGTTACCACGGCACGACCATCGTCAGCGTGCGGCGCGGCCGCGAGGTGGCGATCGGCGGCGACGGCCAGGTCACGCTCGGCAACATCGTCGTCAAGGGCAGCGCGCGCAAGGTGCGCAAGCTCTACAAGGACCAGGTGCTGGCGGGCTTCGCGGGGGCGACGGCCGATGCCTTCACGCTCTTCGAGCGCTTCGAGGCCAAGCTCGAGAAGCACCAGGGCCAGCTCGCGCGGGCGGCGATCGAGCTGACCAAGGACTGGCGCACCGACCGCGTGCTGCGCCGCCTCGAGGCCATGCTGGCGGTGGCCGACCGCGATGTCTCGCTGATCATCACCGGCAACGGCGACGTGCTCGAGCCCGAGCACGGCATCGTCGCGATCGGCTCGGGCGGCGCCTTCGCGCAGGCCGCCGCGCGCGCGCTCTACGAGCACACGACGCTGAGCGCGCCCGACATCGTCAAGAGGTCCCTCGAGATCGCCGGTGACCTGTGCATCTACACCAACCAGCATCACTCGATCGAGACGCTCGCATGAGCATGACGCCCAGGGAGATCGTCTCCGAGCTGGACCGCCACATCGTCGGCCAGCACGACGCCAAGCGAGCCGTCGCGATCGCGTTGCGCAACCGCTGGCGCCGCCAGCAGGTCGACGACCGGCTGCGCGGCGAGATCACGCCGAAGAACATCCTGATGATCGGGCCCACGGGCGTCGGCAAGACCGAGATCGCACGCCGGCTCGCGAAGCTGGCCGACGCGCCCTTCATCAAGGTCGAGGCGACCAAGTTCACCGAGGTCGGCTACGTCGGCAAGGATGTCGACTCGATCGTGCGCGACCTGGTCGAGGTCGCCGTCAAGCAGACCCGCGAGCAGGCGATGCGCGTCCACCGCACGCGCGCCGAGGACGCCGCCGAGGAGCGCATCCTCGACGCGCTGATCCCGCCGCCCAGCCACGGCCCGGGCTTCGGCACCGGCGCCGCGCCCGCCGACAGCGCGGCGCGCCAGACTTTCCGCAAGCGCCTGCGCGAGGGCCAGCTCGACGACAAGGAGATCGAGCTCGACCTCGCCGAGCCACGCGCCGCCGTCGAGCTGATGGCTCCGCCGGGCATGGAGGACATGGCCGAGCAGCTGAAGGGCCTGTTCGCCGGCCTCGGCCAGGGAAAGCGCAAGACCCGCAAGCTGAAGATCGGCGAGGCGCTGAAGCTGCTGGTCGAGGAAGAGGCGGCCCGGCTCGTCAACGAGGAAGAGATCAAGACCCAGGCGCTCGCGGCCGCGGAGCAGAACGGCATCGTCTTCATCGACGAGATCGACAAGGTCACCTCGCGCCACGAGGCCGGCGGCAGCGCCGAGGTGTCGCGCCAGGGCGTGCAGCGCGACCTGCTGCCGCTGGTCGAGGGGACGACGGTCAGCACCAAGTACGGCATGGTCAAGACCGACCACATGCTGTTCATCGCCTCGGGCGCCTTCCACCTCAGCAAGCCCAGCGACCTGATCCCGGAGCTGCAGGGGCGCTTCCCGATCCGCGTCGAGCTCGGCTCGCTGGGCGTGGCCGAGTTCGAGGCCATCCTGACGCAGACCCAGGCCAGCCTGACGCGGCAGTACGCCGCGCTGCTGGCGACCGAGGGCGTGACGCTGGACTTCCGCGCCGACGGCATCCGCCGGCTCGCGCAGATCGCCTGCGAGGTCAACGAGCGCACCGAGAACATCGGCGCGCGCCGCCTCGCGACGGTGATGGAGCGGCTGCTCGACGAGGTCAGCTACGACGCGCCGAACCGCGCCGGCCAGACCGTCGCGATCGACGCCGCCTACGTGGACGGCAAGCTCGGTGCGCTGGCGGTCGACGAGGACCTGTCGCGCTTCATCCTCTGACGACAGGACAGCCCCCGGTCGCGGCGCACCGCGACCCGCCCCCCGAGGGGGCGCCCGGCCGGCTTGGGGCGGCCCAGCGCTCGGCCGTGCTCAGCCCGCGCTGCCGCGCAGGCCGCGCGCCGCGGCGATCGCCAGCAGGCCGTCGAAGATCAGCGACTCGACCAGCTCGTAGCCGATCGACAGCGCCGGCGCGACCTTCCAGCCGGCCCCCCCGGTGACGAGGCAGTGCGGCAGCCGACCGCTGTGCTGCGCGAGCTGGCGGTGCATGCGCTCGATCGCGCCGGTGATCGCATAGGTGCCGCCGCTGGTCAGCGCGTCGCTGGTGTTGGTCGGGAAGGCGCGCACCTCGCCGGTCGGCACACGCAGCCCGGCGGTGCCGGCCTCCAGCGCCTTCAGCATGATGCCGTGGCCGGGCAGGATCAGGCCGCCGAGGAAGCGGCCGTCGGCGTCGATCGCGTCGACCGTCACCGCGGTGCCGGCCATCACCACCAGCACCGGCTCGCGCCGCCCGGCGGCGAGCATGCGGGCGCGCGCGCCGATCGCCGCGACCCAGCGGTCGCTGCCGAGCCGGGTCGGGTGGTCGTAGCCGTTGACGACGCCGGCCTCGGCGGCGCTCGACACGACCCAGCGCGCGCTCACGTCCCAGAGCTCGAGCTGCTCCTCGACGCGGTGGCGCACCGAATCGGCGGCGACGCAGCAGCCCAGCATCGCCGTCGGCGGCGCCAGCGCCGCCCAGTCGCCGCCGGGTTCGGCCAAGCGGTCGATGGTCTCGAGGAAGGCGGCGCCCTGCGCCAGCGGCTCGCTGCCCGGCGCCAGCGACGCGTACTGCGCCCACTTCAGGCGCGTGTTGCCGATGTCGATCGCGAGCAGCGTCATGCCCTCAATCGCCGCCCGGGTAGCCGGGCAGGGTCTGCTCGTGCACGACGGTGTTGCCCAGGCCGAGCAGGTCGCGCGCCCGCGTCAGCCGCGCCTGCGCCTCGCGCGGGCGGCGCGCACGCACCAGGCTGCGCTCGACCTCCCAGACCAGCCGCACCAGCGACTCGCGGTCGCGGGCGCGGTGCACGCGCAGCGCCGTCAGCGAGCTGCTGACCGGCGCGTCGACCAGCAGCGTGCCGATCAGCAGGCTGCGGACTTCGCCGAGCAGGCGGCCCTCCTCGCTGTCGCCGTCGTCGTCGGGCAGCGCCATGTCCAGGGCCGGGTCCAGCACGATCGGGCGGACATGGGCGGGGATCTCGCCGACCGGCTCCGACAACACCGGCACGGCGGCACGCGGCGACTCGAGCGGCAGGAAGGGCTCGGGGTCCCGGGGCAGCGGCGGCGCGCCGATGCGGGGGCTGCGCCGCGACGGCGCGACGCGACGCGCCGGGAGGGGGCGGGCGGCCGAAGCGGGGGCCGGGGCCGGCATCGGCGCGAGGTAGATCCGGTCCGGCGCCGGGTCCTCCGGCGGCTCGACCGGGTCCGGGATGGGCGGGGCGGGCGCGGTGAGCGCGGTGAGCGCGGTGGGCGCGATGGCCTCGAGCACTGGCGGCGCCTCGTCAGGCGGGGTCGACGCGTCCGCGGCCGGGCCGGGCTCCTGCGGCACCGGCGACGGCTGCCCCACGTCGTCGGGCGCAGGCGCCGCGGCGGCGTCGGGTGCGGGCGACGGCTCGTCGGCCGCGTCGGCGGACGTCACCAGGGCAGGCGCCTCGTCGGCGGGGGCCGGCGGCGCGTCGATCGCCGCCTCAGCCGGCGGCCGGGCCACCGGTTCGCCGACGACCATGCCCCAGCCGATCAGCTCGTCGAAGTGACCCGGCCCGACGCCCACCTGCTGCGCCAGGCTCAGCACCTCGTCGCGGCTGCGCTTCCCGTCGACCAGCAGCAGCATCGTGCGATGCCGCTGGCCGAGCGTGCGTTTGCGGCGCCGCAGTTCCTGCTGGCCGAGCTCGGTCTTGATGGGAGGCGCAGTCACCGGGCTTGCGAAGGGATGAGGTCCGGTCGATTGTGGCGCGGAACCCCGGCCGGCTCGCAGAGCGGCCGCCGGCCTGCTACGATCCACCTCGTGTTGACGTTTACGTAAAGGTAAGGCCGATTCCGGCAGTTCGTCACGCGCCGTTTCCACCCTCCTCGCCCGAGCCCCTGCCATGACCGACCTGTCCGC
Organism: uncultured Methylibium sp.; assembly: GCA_964384225.1. Taxonomy (GTDB): domain Bacteria; phylum Pseudomonadota; class Gammaproteobacteria; order Burkholderiales; family Burkholderiaceae_C; genus Methylibium. The sequence goes on along the minus strand of CAYLKR010000082.1, from coordinate 1,019 downwards.
CGACTTCAAGGCCCTGGCCGATTACCGCCCGACGCACAAGGTACGTTTCGTCACCGCGGCGTCGTTGTTCGACGGCCACGACGCGGCGATCAACATCATGCGGCGCATCCTGCAGGGCATGGGCGCCGAGGTGATCCACCTGGGTCACAACCGCTCGGTCGACGAGGTCGTCACCGCGGCGCTGCAGGAGGACGTGCAGGGCATCGCGATCAGCAGCTACCAGGGCGGCCACGTCGAGTACTTCAAGTACATGGTCGACCTGCTGAAGGCGCGCGGCGGCGAGCGTATCCAGGTGTTCGGCGGCGGCGGAGGCGTGATCGTGCCGGCCGAGATCGCCGACCTGCACGGCTACGGCGTCGCGCGCATCTACAGCCCGGAGGACGGCCAGCGCATGGGCCTGGCCGGGATGATCGGCGAGATGCTGATGCGCTGCGACCGTGATCTGGCGGCCGACGCGCCGACCGAGCTGGCGGCCATCCAGGGGCACGACGAGCCCGCGTGGCGCGCGCTCGCGCGCCTGCTCACCGCCCTCGAGAACGGGCGCACCGCTGAGGCGCTGAAGCAGGCGCTGCACGCCGAGGCGGCGTCGCGCCGCGTCCCGGTGCTGGGCATCACCGGCACCGGCGGCGCCGGCAAGTCCAGCCTGACCGACGAGCTGATCCGCCGGCTGCGGCTGGACCAGGACGATCGCCTGCGCATCGCGGTGATCAGCATCGACCCGAGCCGGCGCAAGAGCGGCGGCGCGCTGCTCGGTGACCGCATCCGCATGAACGCGATCGGGCCCTGGAGCGCCGGCCCGCGCGTCTTCATGCGCAGCCTGGCCACGCGCGACTTCGGCAGCGAGATCAGCCGGGCCCTGCCCGACGTGATCGCGGCCTGCAAGGCCGCCGGCTTCGACCTGGTGATCGTCGAGACCTCGGGCATCGGCCAGGGCGACGCGGCCATCGTGCCGCTGGTGGACGTACCGATGTACGTGATGACGCCCGAGTTCGGCGCCGCCAGCCAGCTCGAGAAGATCG
>CAYLKR010000081.1:0-11686 GCA_964384225.1 uncultured Methylibium sp. | reverse complement strand
GCGCTGCTGCGGCTCGACGCGCTGCGTGCCGAGGCCGAGGCCGCCGCCCTGCCGGCCCAGGCCGCCGCCTGCCGCGTCGCGCTCGGGCTGGCGCTCGAGCGCCTGGGCCGGCTCGACGAGGCCGCGGCGCAGATCGAGGCCGCCGTCGCGCTCCACGACGCCCAGCGCGACGCGCTGCCCGGCGACGAGCTGCGCACCCGCTACGGCGCCGACAAGCAGGCCGCCGGCGAGGCGCTGGTGCGGCTGGCGCTGAAGCGCGGCGGCGGCGCCGCGCGCGCCGCCGCCGTGCTGCGCTGGACCGAGCGCGCCCGCGCCCGTGCGCTGCATGCCGGCCTGGGCCGCGGCGACGCGGCCGCGGACGAGGCCGCGCTGCAGCCGCTGCGCACCCGGCTGCAGTGGCTGGAACGCCAGGCCCGGCTCGCGCTGGCCGAGGGGGACCCGCGGCTGGCCGACTGGGAGCGCCAGGCCGCGGAGGCCGAGGCCGAACTGCTGGAACGGCGCCGGCGCCTGCGCATCGCTGCCGGTGGCAGCGCGCCGACACCGGCGCCGGAGGACATCGACCCCGCCGCGCTGGCCGCCGCGCTGCCGCGCGGCACGGCGCTGGTCAGCTGGTTCCTGCTCGACGGGCGCTGGCTCGCCTGCGTCGTGACCCGCGACGGGCTGCAGCTGGTCGAGGGCGACGCGGCCGGTCTGGCCGCCGAGATCGAGCAGCTGCGCTTCCAGATCGACGCGCTGCGCTTCGGCGAGGCGCGGCTCGCGCCGCAGATGCCGCGGCTGGTCGAGCGCGCCCGGCTGCGGCTGCAGGCCTTGCACCGGCGGTTGGCCGCGCCGCTGGCGCCGCTGCTGGCCGGCTGCGACCGGCTGCTGCTGCTGCCGCACGGCCGGCTCAACGGCCTGCCGTTCGCGGCGCTGCACGACGGCCGCGCGCACTGGATCGACCGCCACGACATCGGCTGCGCGCCGAGCGCCGCGGTCTGGCTGGCGATGGCGCGGCGCACGCCGCGGCCGGTGACGCGCGCACTGGTCGCCGGCCACGACGAGGGCCTGCCGCAGGTGGCGGCCGAGGTCGCCGCGGTCGCCGCGGCGCTCGGGTCGCGCGCCACGGTGCTGGCCGACGGCGCGGCGACGCGCGCGGCGGTCGCCGCCGCGGCGCCCGGCTGCGACCTGATCCATCTCGCCTGCCACGGCCGCTTCCGCGCCGACAACCCGCGCTTCTCGTCGCTGGCGCTGGCCGACGGCGACTGGACGCTGTTCGACATCGAGGCGCTGCGGCTCGACGCCGGGCTCGTCTGCCTGAGCGCCTGCGAGACGGCGCAGGGCGAGCTGGCGGCCGGCGACGAGCTGCTCGGGCTGACCCGCGGCTTCCTGCTCGCTGGCGCCGGCAACGTGATCTCGACGCTGTGGACGGTCGGCGACGCGGCCTGCGCCACGCTGATGGCCGACCTCCATGCCCGCCTGGCCCGCGGCGAGGCGCCGACCGCCGCGCTGTGCGCAGCGCAGCGGGCGCTCGCTTCGACGCATCCTCACCCCTACCACTGGGCGGCCTACACCGTGAACGGGCGGGGCTGAGCCGGGAACCTGTCGCGGCCGTCAGGTATCTTTCGAGCGCCTCGGCCCTCTGTCGGCCGAGCCGGGCCCTGCCCGGCGCCCAGGAGCCCCCGATGAAGCCGTACCGACCCCTGCTGGCGCTGCTGCTGGCCCTGCTGGCCCCGCTGACCGCGACGGCCCAGGCCGACCCCGCCGTGCCGCGCGAAGTGCTGGTGCTGCTGCGCCCCGGCAACACGATCGGCCCGATCGCCCAGACCTATGGCCTCACGTCGCTGGAGCGCTTCGGCCAGCGCCCGATCTGGCGGCTGCGCGTCAACGCACCGCAGACCGTGGCGGATGCGCTGGCCTCGCTGAGCGCCGACGCGCGCGTGCAGGTCGCCGAGCGCAATTTCGAGGACCAGACGCCCGAGGGCCGGCGCAACCGCGTCTGGGCCATCGGCGGCAGCCAGAGCCAATGGACCACGCAATGGGCGATGGGCCGCATCAACCTGCCGCAGGCGCACCAGCTCGCCCGCGGCGCCGGTGTGCGCGTCGCGGTGCTCGACACCGGCGTGGACCGCAGCCACCCGGTGCTCGCCCAGCGCCTGGCGCGCCGCGCCAACGGCACGCTGCTCGGCCGCGACTTCGTCGACGACGACGGCGACCCGAGCGAGCGCGGCACCGTCGGCGACGCCGGCTACGGCCACGGCACCCATGTCGCCGGGCTGATCGCGCGCGTGGCGCCGCAGGCGCGGATCATGCCGGTGCGGGTGCTCGACGAGCGCGGCCGCGGCAACCTGTGGGTGCTGCAGGAGGCGCTGCTGTGGGCGGTCGATCCCGACGGCAACCCGCAGACCGACGACGGCGCCCATGTGGTGAACCTGAGCCTCGGCACGCTGCGCCGCACCCGGCTGCTCGACCTGGCGATCGAGCTCGCCACCTGCAGCGACGATGACGACGACGAGGACGACCTCGACCTCTCCGACCCCGGCTTCGACGCCGACCGCGCCCGCTGCGACGCGCGGGGCGGCACCGTCGTGATGGCCGCCGCCGGCAACGCCGGCACGACCGAGCGCCAGTACCCGGCGGCCGAAGCGGCCGAGGGCAAGCTGTCGGTCACGGCCAGCGCGCGCAACAACCGCCTCGCCGACTTCGCCAACCGCGGGGCGACGGTCGAGATCGTCGCGCCCGGCGACGAGATCATCAGCGCCGTTCCCGGCGGCGGCTGGGGCGTGTGGAGCGGCACCTCGATGGCCGCGCCGATCGCGGCCGGCGTCGCCGCGCTGGTGCGCCAGCTCAATCCGGACTGGAAGGCGGTCGACGTCACCAAGCGGCTGCAGGACCGCAGCGCCCGCCTGTGCGGCACCGCCCTGCGCCAGGTCGATGCCTACGGCGCGGTGGCCGACGAGGTGCCCCCCGACCTGCCCTGCAACTGACCGCTCAGCGCGGCGGCCCGGCGTCCTTCGGCCACAGCGCCCACATCGCGAGCGGCTGCTTCATGCGGCCGGCGCGGTCCTCGGCGCCCTCGGTCCAGCCCCAGAAGTAGTCGGCGCGCACCGCGCCCGTGATCGCGCTGCCGGTGTCCTGCGCGACCACCAGCCGCCGCAGCGGCCGCGCCGGCGGCGGGTTCGGGCTCCAGGGCTGCGGCTCGGTGGTCGCGATCCACACCGGCGTGCCGTAGGGCAGCGCGCGCGGGTCCACCGCGATCGAGCGCCCCGGCGTCAGCGGCACGCCCTGGGCGCCCTTCGGGCCGATGGTCGGGTCGGGCAGCGGCTCCTCGCGGAAGAACACGACGCGCGGGTTGGCCTCCAGCATCTCGGTCACGCGGCCCGGGTTGTCCTTCGCCCAGGCCCGGATCGCCGGCCAGGAGGCCTGCTCGAGCGTGAAGGCGCCGCGATCGACCAGCCAGCGTCCGACCGAGCGATAGGGCTGGTCGTTGTGCGCGGCGTAGGCCAGGCGCACGGTGCGCTTCGTGCCGTCGGGCTCGGTGATCGCCAGCCGGCCGGAGCCTTGCACCTGCAGCATCAGCGCGTCCAGCGGGTCCGCGACCCAGGCGATCTCGCGGCCGGCCAGCGCCGCGCGCGCGGCCGGCAGCGCGGCGATCTCGGCGCGCGTGTACCAGGGCTTGCGCGTCGCCAGGTCGGCCGGCGGCGCGTGCAGCGGCACCGTGTGCGTGCGGGTGCGCAGGCGCGAGGCGGGCACCAGCGGCTCGAAGTAGCCGGTGATCAGGCCCTCCGCCGTGCCGTCGAGCGCGGCGATGCGCCAGGGCTGCAGCGTCGCCTCGGCCCAGGCGCGCACCTTGGTGTCGTCGGGGTCGGCCAGCGCGCGGGCGCTGGTGCAGGCCGCGGTCCAGCCGGGCGCCGGCTTCGCGCAGCTGGCCAGCAGCGCGGGCCAGGCATGGACCGGTGCGTCGTCCGCCCAGCCCGGCAGCTCGGCCCAGGCGGCGCGCTGCCAGCGGGCGATGTCGCGCACCCATTCGGCGGGAGGCGCCGCGGCCGGCGTGGGCGCGGCCGGGGCGGGCGGGGGGCTTTCGGGCATCGGCGTCGAGCACGCCGCCAGCAGGCCTACCATCGCGGCCAGCCATCTGAACTTCACGGGCATGGGACTGATTCTGCTGGAGGCCCTGGGGGCGCTCGCGCTGCTGGTGTTCATCGTGTGGTGGACCATGTTCTCGGGGCGCCGCCGCGGCGAGCGCGAGGACGACGTTCGCGCCGACGACGAGCCGCGCTGATCAGGCCGCGGCGCGCGTCGGTGCGTCGCGCGGCGGCAGCAGGAAGCTCGCGAAGCGCGTGCGCAGGCGCCGCCGCAGCGCGGCGTACAGCCGCGAGCGGTCGGCCACGCGCACGTTGCGCGAGCGCAGCGCGACCTTGAAGGCGAGCAGGAAGCTGACCGTCAGGTTCAGCGCGCCGGTCAGCGGGATCGCCGCCACGCACCACCAGAACGCCGGCGTCACCAGCGCCTCGTGGCCGAGCGTGCCGAGCGCCGCGGCGATCTGGCCGGTGGACAGCGTCACGTGGCGCACCTCGATCGGCAGCCCGAAGAAGGCGCACACCACCGGCACCAGCCCGAGCAGGAAGCCGAGCGAGACGTTGGCGGCGAGGCCCGAGACGTTGTCGCGCCACCAGCGCGACCAGAACGCGGCGCGCTGCGCGCCCAGCGTGGCGAGGATGCGCGGGTTCCAGCGGATCGCGCTGTCGAGGCGGTTCAGCACGAACCAGTTCTCGGCCCAGCCCGCGATCAGGCTGGAGGCGAACAGCAGGATGCCGGTGAAGGCGGCGTAGAAGAGCGTCGGCCCGAGCAGCGTCAGGTCGTGCAGCACATGCTCGGCCGATTCACGGCCGACCAGCGGCGCGCCGAACGCCGCCTGCGCCGCCCACTGCACGAGCAGCACCAGCGGGAACACCATCGCCAGGTTGCCGACGATGCCGGCCGTCTGCGAGCGGATCAGGTGCGCGACCTCGTCGACGAAGCCCTCGACGGCGTCGTCGTCGCTCACGTCCTCGAGCTTCTCGGCCATCGCCGGCGCCGTCATCGCCGGCTGCTTGGTCGCCACGGTCCAGTGCAGCAGGTGGATCAGCACGAAGCTGCCGGCGTAGTTGACGCCGGCGAAGAAGCCGCCCCAGAACGCCGACAGGCCGAGCGCGTAGACCGCGAACTTCGCGAAGGTCGTGCCGGCGATCACCGCGCCGCCGCCGAGCGCCTTCCTCAGCATCGACCACCACTCGGCGCGGGTGCGGGTGATGTAGTGCTCGCCGGTGTCGGCGCTGCGCTCGGCGATCTGACGCGCGAGCATCGAGTACTGGCGCGCGAACAGGGCTCGCACGCTGCGCCGCTCGCCGGCCTGGCGCACCAGGCCGGCGAGCAGGTGCACGACCTCGGCCCGCTGCTCGCGCGAGCCGTCCTCGGCAAGCAGCAGGCCGAGCAGCTCGTCCATGCGGCGGGTGCGCGCGCGCAGCTGGTCGACCTCGAACAGCAGGTCCACCGAGATGCCATGCTCCTCGAGGTGGGCGCGCACGCTGGCTGCGGCGCGCCGGCAGGCGTCGAGCAGCGCGCGCAGGAACTGCGCTTCGCGCAGCGCCGCGGCGGCATCTCCGGCCTCGGCCGCGGCGCACAGGCGTTCGGTGCTGCGCAGCAGCTGGCGGAAGGGCTGGTTCACGAGCAGCGCCTCGTCCATGCGCTGGCGCAGCGCGCCGCTGCCGCCGGCCGCGCCGACCTGGGCCGCCAGCAGGGTCAGCGCGTCCAGCAGCGGGGCACGCCAGCCGAGCGGGCCGGACTCGGGCGCGGCCTGCGCCCACAGCGCGCCGACGCGCGCCAGCGTCGCCTCGTCGATCGCGGCCAGCCAGTCGGCGTCGCCGACGTCGCTGAACAGCAGGCCGAACAGCTCGCCGAGGTCGGCGGTGTCCGGGGTCGGCGGCAGGAAGCGCAGCCGCAGGCGCACGCCGAGCTCGCTGAGCAGCGCGCTGCGCGGCGCGAAGCCGTGGTCGGCGAGCAGCGAGGCCAGGTCGGCCTCGGCGCGGAAGGCGCGCAGCAGGCCGACGACGCGCAGACGGTGCTCGTCGTGGCGGTCGAGCACGCCGAGCAGGTGCTTGAGCCGGCGCACCGGCATCGGCGTGCCGGCCGGCTCGGCGCCGTCGGCGGCCGGCGCCGGCGCCTGGCGCAGCCATTCGAGCAGCCGCGCGAGCCACAGGTGCCGCTCGGCCTGCGGCGCGCGCGGCTCGGCCGCGTTCAGCAGCGCGGTGAGGTCCCAGCGGCGCCGGGCGGACGATCCGGCGCTCAATGCAGCGCCGACTGCTGCGACAGCTCGAAGGGCGGGATCGCGGCCTCGAACCAGTGCGCGTCGTCGGTGATGCAGAAGTAGGTGCCCTGCATCGAGCCGCGCGGCGCGGCGATGCGGGCCCAGCTCTGGTACTCGAACTGCTCGCCCGGCTGCAGCAGCGGCTGCGCGCCGACCACGCCCAGACCGCGCACCTCCTGCGTGCCGCCGGCCGCGTCGGTGATCAGCCAGTGGCGCGCGACGAGCTGCGCCGCCTGGTCGCCGGTGTTGACCACGGTCACGTGATAGGAGAACGCCCAGGCATGCTGCTCGGGGGCCGATTGCTCGGGCAGGTAGCGCGCGACGACGCTGACGGTGAACTCGGGGCGGGCCATGCGGCCGATTCTAGGGACCGGGCGCGATGTCGAAGGCGATGCACACGCGCTCGGTGTCGGCGCTGAAGGGGATCGTGCGGTGGAACAGCGACGAGGGGAACAGCACGATGTCGCCGACCTGCGACGCGACCACGCGGCGCGGGAAGGCGTCGTGTTCGCGCGGGTAGCCGTCGCCGTCGGTGCTGAACTCGAGGCAACCGTCCTCGCTGCCCGGCGCGCGCGGCGGCATCGCGAGGTAGATCACGCCGGACAGCCAGCCGGTCTCGTGGATGTGCGAGGTGAGGTGGCCGCCCTGGCGCATCTTCACGTACCAGGAGCTGCTGAACACCGTCCGGGCCGGGAAGGCGCGCGCGTACTCGTCGTCGCGGCCGGCGAGCGTCGCGCGGTAGCGCGCGATCTCGCCCTCGATCGCCGCCGCGAGCGCGCGGAACGAGGCCTCGGGCCGGCGGAACAGGTTGCCGGCCGACTGGATGCCGTGGTGCAGCCGGCCCTGCTTGCGCTCGGCGAGGTCGGCATGCTCGACGTCGCGCAGCAGCGCGGCGACCAGCGCGCTGCCCGGCGCGATCTCGGCCAGCCGGCCGTGGTGCACGTAGGCGATCGGGTCGCGGCAGAAGCGGTAGCCGTCCGGCACGCCGAAGTTGGCGGCGTGGTGGGCCGACAGCGTGGCGAGGAAGGGCGAGCGGTGCACGGGCGCGGCGACCAGCGGCGCCAGCGCCTCGCGGAAGGCGTCGAAGCGGCGCGTCTTGTACAGGCAGTACAGGCGCCGCTCCTGCCAGTCGCGCAGCTTCGAGCGCTCGAAGTAGTGGATCGCCTCGTCGAGCTGGCCGCCGGTGTAGCAGAGCATCGCGATGTTGTAGTGGGCCTCGGCGTGCGCCGCGTCGAGGGCCAGCGCGGCGCGCCAGGCGGCCAGCGCGGCGTCGACCTGGCCCTGGTCCCACAGCGTCTCGCCGAGGTTGTTGTGCGCGTCGGCGTAGCCGGGCTCGAGCGCGACGGCGCGCCGCAGCTCGGCCTCGGCGTCGGGCAGCCGGCCCTGGGCGCGTAGCGCCGACGCGAGGCTCAGGTGGCCTTTCGCGCTCGGCGCGATCGCGAGCGCGGCGCGGTAGGCCGCCACCGCCTCGTCGAGCCGGCCGAGTGCCTGCAGCGCGGCGCCGAGGTTGGCCTGCGCCGCCAGGTCTTGCGGCTGCAGTGCGACGGCGCGTTGCAGGCTCGCGACCGCCTCGTCGGCGCGGCCCAGGTCCTTCAGCGCGGTGCCGAGGTTGTAGTGCGCGACCGCGAAGTCCGGCTTCAGCGCGACCGCGCGGCGGTAGGCGCCGACCGCCTCGTCGAGCTTGCCGAGCCGTCCGAGCGTCACCGCGAGGTTGAACTGCAGCTCCGGCGACTGAGGCGCCAGCGCCGCGGCCTTGCGGAAGCTCTCGACCGCCGGCGCCAGCAGGCCCTGCTGTGCGCAGGCGCTGCCGTGCAGGTTGTGCAGCGTCACGTCCTGCGGATGCGCCTTCAGCAGTTGCGCGGCCGTCGCCTGCGCCTTGGGCCACTGCTGCGCCTGGCACAGCGCGACCAGCGCGTTGATGTCGTTCGGGCTCGGGCCGCGGCGCGCGGCAGGGGCGGTTCTCTGCATGGGAGCGCGAGGGTAGCCAGCGCCGCCGGGCCCGGCAATCCGGGCTTCCCTAGAATTCCGCCGATGAGCGCCCCGACCTACCGAATCGCCCCGAGCCTGCTGTCCGCCGACTTCGCGCGGCTCGGCGAGGAAGTGAAGAACGTCATCGCCGCCGGCGCCGACTGGATCCACTTCGACGTGATGGACAACCATTACGTGCCCAACCTGACCTTCGGGCCGATGGTCTGCGAGGCGCTGCGCAAGCACGCCGTCAAGCCCGACGGGACGCGCGTGCCGATCGACGTGCACCTGATGGTCGAGCCGGTCGACGCGCTGGCGCTCGCCTTCGCGAAGGCCGGCGCCGACGTCATCAGCTTCCACCCCGACGCCAGCACGCATGTGGACCGCACGCTGCAGCTGATCCGCGGCGCGGGTTGCCAGGCCGGGCTGGTGTTCAACCCGGCGGCCTCGCTCGACGTGCTGGAGTGGACCATCGACGACGTCGACCTGATCCTGCTGATGAGCGTGAACCCCGGCTTCGGCGGCCAGAGCTTCATCCCCAGCGCGCTGAAGAAGCTCGAGCGCGTGCGCCAGCGCATCGACGCCAGCGGCCGCGACATCCGGCTGGAAGTGGACGGCGGCATCAAGACCGACAACATCCGCGCCGCCGCCGACGCCGGCGCCGACACCTTCGTCGCCGGCAGCGCGATCTTCGGCCAGCCGGACTACAAGGCGGTGATCGACGCGATGCGCGGCCGCCTGGCCGCCGGTTAGACTTGAGACATGTTCATGTCGCGCAAGCACATCACGGGGTCCTGCGACCGGGGAGCCTGGCCCTGGCGCCGCCTTCACGGCTGATCGACCACCGCGGGGCCGGGTGCCCCGCCGCTTGCGAACACCGATGACGCCGCGCCCCCGAAGCGCGCGGGCGCCGGGCCGACGGAGGGCCCCGACGTGACCATCACCGAAGCCGAATTCGAGGCACTCGCCCGCGAGGGCCACAACCGCATCCCACTGGTGGGCGAGGCCTTCGCCGACCTCGAGACCCCGCTGTCGCTCTACCTGAAGCTCGCGGGCGGCGCGCCGCTGTCCTTCCTGCTGGAATCGGTGGTCGGCGGCGAGCGCTTCGGCCGTTATTCCTTCATCGGCCTGCCGGCGCGCACGCTGCTGCGCTCCAGCGGCGCCGGCGACGCGGCGCTGACCGAGGTCGTCACCGACGGCGAAGTCGTCGAGACGCATCGCGGCAACCCGCTGGACTTCATCGCCGCCTACCAGTCGCGGTTCAAGGTCGCGCTGAAGCCGGGGCTGCCGCGCTTCTGCGGCGGGCTGGCGGGCTACTTCGGCTACGAGGCGGTGCGCTCGATGGAGCACAAGCTCGCCGCCACCGTGAAGACCGGCGGCATCGGCACGCCCGACATCCTGCTGCTGCAGACCGAGGAGCTGGCGGTCATCGACAACCTGTCGGGGCGGCTCTACCTGATCGTCTACGCCGATCCGACGCAGCCGGGCGGCTACGCCCGAGCGGCGGCTCGGCTGGCGCAGCTGCGTGAACGGCTGCGCGCGCCGGTCGAGGCGCCGCGGGTCGCGGGCTGTGCGCCGCAGCCGGTGGAGCGCGGCTTCGCGCGCGCCGACTACGAGGCCGCGGTACGCCGCTGCAAGGAGTACATCGCCGCCGGCGACTGCATGCAGGTCGTGCTCGGCCAGCGCCTGGCCAAGCGCTACACGGAGAACCCGCTCGCCCTGTACCGCGCGCTGCGCTCGCTGAACCCTTCGCCCTACATGTACTTCTACGACCTGGGGGATTTCCAGATCGTCGGCGCGAGCCCCGAGATCCTCGTGCGCCACGAGCATGTGCCGGAGGGCGAGAAGGTCACGATCCGCCCGCTGGCCGGCACCCGCCCGCGCGGCGCCACGCCCGAGCTCGACCGCGCCACCGAGGCCGAGCTGCTCGCCGACCCGAAGGAGCGGGCCGAGCACGTGATGCTGATCGACCTGGCGCGCAACGACATCGGCCGCATCGCGCAGACGGGCAGCGTCAGGGTCACCGAGGCCTTCGCGGTCGAGCGCTACTCGCACGTGATGCACATCGTCAGCAACGTCGAGGGGCTGCTGAAGCCCGGCACGACCAACATGGACGTGCTGCGCGCCACCTTCCCCGCCGGCACGCTGAGCGGGGCGCCGAAGATCCGCGCGATGGAGATCATCGACGAACTCGAGCCCGTGCAGCGCGGCATCTACGGCGGCGCCTGCGGCTACCTGAGCTTCGCCGGCGACATGGACGTCGCGATCGCGATCCGCACCGGCATCGTCAAGGACGGCCGGCTGTACGTGCAGGCGGCCGCCGGCATCGTCGCCGACTCGGTGCCCGAGTCGGAGTGGCTGGAGACCGAGGCCAAGGCGCGCGCCGTGCTGCGCGCGGCCGAACTGGTCGAGCAGGGTTTCTGAAGGAGCACGCGATGCTGCTGATGATCGACCAACTTCAGGTGGGTCTCACGGCATCCCACCACGGCCCGCAAACCCGCGCCAGTGCTGGCGATTCGGGCTCTTGACGTCTCACGGAGGACCGCTCCAGCCCGGCGAAAAGCGGGTATCGATGCGGGTATCGTTTTCGGCGCCTTTTGGCTTGACTGGCGGGCGCTACTGACCGAGTCCGTCCAGCACGCCTTGAAGATAGGCACGAGACTGCGGTGAGTAGTGCTTCAGCTTCAGATCATGGAAGCTGACGCCCACCCTCTCGCCTAAAACGTTGGGCTCGAGGAAGTACATCGCCCCCTCCAGCGTCAAGACCCTGTCCGCCAGAAGCCGCTCTCGCAGCGCGACACCCAGGGCTCCTTTGGTCATGCGGAAGTGCTCAACCTTGCCCTTGAAGCGCGCCAGTCGGCCTTTGCTATGCGAGCGGAAGGAGATGCAAAGGCGGCGAAGCGCGCGCTGTGCATCCGCCATGCGCGGATCCGGGTCTTCCCCTCCGGTGGATGCGAAAGGGTTCCAGGGATAGACCTTTGATTCCGGCCACGCGACTTGCAGCTTCACCCCAGGCCGTACTGTCGGGGGACGAAGACCGGCATCAGCCATCGCCTGCGCGGCTTCGATGTAGACGACTTGATCGTCTGCCTTTGTGTGGTCGGCCTTCACCACAAGCTCGCCACAGTTCAACACCAAGTTTCGAGCCTTCAGTGCCACGGGTGCGACCAGCTCAAGCTGGCCACCGTCTCCAAGCTCGATGTCCACCTCCTCGGCATCGACTGTGATGCCTCCGACACGACGACCGAATCGCAGTTCGCTCCCGGCGACGGTTGTGAACTCGTGAATCTCTTCGTCGCCCACCTGCGGCAGCAGGGACATCTCAACCGCCAGCGAGTCTTCGCTGTTGACGATCACTGAAAACTGACCCACCTGAGGGCATCGCGATCGTCGAAA
>CAYLKR010000080.1:0-11717 GCA_964384225.1 uncultured Methylibium sp. | reverse complement strand
GAAGAAGAACTTGACCAGCTCATAGCCGTTCCTGTCGGCCAGCACGCCGGCGCCGGTGAAGAAGTCGACGCCGTAGGCCACGGTGTAGCCGACGAAGAAGTAGACGACGGTCGACACGGCGAAGTCGACCAGGATCTTGACCAGCGCATTGACCTGGTTCTTCTGCCTCACGGTTCCGAGCTCCAGAAACGCGAAGCCCGCGTGCATGGCCAGCACCATGATGGCGCCGAGCAAGATGAACAGGGCGTCCGTGCCCTGCTTGACCTGATCCATTCGACCTCCTCGAGGGGTTTGTTCCGCCCCACCAGGGAAGGTCGGCACCATTGCCGATCAGTGGGCGCACCGTGACAGCAAGTTGAATGCCCACGACGGTGCATTGCGGCGCCGCCTTGGGGCGGCGCCGCCCGGCCATCGCTGCCCGAATCGCATCCTCAATTGGTGCATAAAGTCTCATCGAGGTGCATCAATGCACCTTCGTGGGGTCGAGCGTGCGTCAACGGCCGAGCTGCCGCTCGGCGAACTCCTCGGGATCGAACCCGATCGTCGGACCATCGGGCCACTCCACGACCGGGCGACGCAGCAGCGTCGGCTGTCGGGCGATCAACGTCAGCAGGCCGGCCGCAGTTCCTGCGGCGGCTCGCTCCTCCTCGGAGAGGGCGCGCCAGGTGCTGCCCTTGCGGTTGAGCAAGGCCTCGGGCGTCAGGGCCGCTGCCCACCGGTCCAGCAGCTCCGGCGCCAGACCGTCGCGCCGAACGTCGTGGAAGCGCACGGCGACGCCGCGCTCGTCCAGCCAGGCGCGGGCCTTCCTCACGGTGTCGCAGTTGGGAATGCCGTAGACGACCACGGCGGGCTGCGACGCCCTCACCATCCCGGCTCCAGGCCTTCGCACATCGGGTCGAGGTTGTGGCCGAGCTCGGCCACCTTTCCGTCCATGCCGATGCTCACCTGGAACCAGATGCAGAACGGCGTCTCGTAGCGGTAGGACCACAGCCGGTGCTGCTGCCGCGACAGGAAGCGCTCGTCCGACGGCCGGCCGATGCGGCGCAGTACCTCCTCGGCCGTCATGCCGGGTCGCAGCGCGTAGAAGTTGCTCTCCGTCAACACCTGTTCGGCGCGCAGGAAGCGGCCAGCGGCATCGAAGTCGAGCATGTAGGTGTGCAGCCCCATCGGCCCACGCGCGAACTCGAGCCGCGTGCCGCCACCGTCGAGCGTGTGCCGGCCGGTGGGCGGGCCCATCCTGCGCACAGCTTCTTCCGCGCTGCTGCCGGGCTCCAGACCAGCGGGGGGGCCGTAGGACGTGGCGCAGGCCGCAAGCTGCAGCGCTAGGACAGCGGTCACGAGACGACCGCGAAGCAGGGACTGGAGGACGGTGCCGCGCATGGCGGCAATCTGACCACAGCGGCCGCTGGCGCGCAGCCGGCCGCGCGGAAAACCGTTAGTCGATCGACGCGAGCGACGACACGCCCTGACGGCGGATCCACTTCTGCGCCGCGGCCATCGCGTACTGCAGCGCGTCGCGCGCCTGGAACCAGGCGTAGCCACCGGCCATGGCCTCTTCGCGGTACACCGGCGCGGCCGACGGCGAACTGCCCAGGCGCCGCACCGCCACCGCCGCGGTGTAGCCGCTCGGCGTTTCCATCGCCCCGGCGTAGATCCGGTAACCGCCTTCGTCGCGCTCGTCGAAATGCATCGTGTTCTCCTGTCGGGCCCAACGTTCGCCCATGGAGAAAGCTTCGCCGATGACGTGGCGCGACGCATCCACCGTAAGTGCACCCTCCGAAGGGGGAGCGGTGCCGCAAGGCGCGGCCCCAAAGACGAAGGCCCCGCACTGACGTGCGAGGCCTTGTCTTGAATGGTGGGCCCTGAGTGACTCGAACACTCGACCTACGGATTAAGAGTCCGCTGCTCTACCAACTGAGCTAAGAGCCCGGGAATCGGTCCCGGAGGATGGTGGGTTGTGCAGGATTCGAACCTGCGACCAACGGATTAAAAGTCCGCTGCTCTACCGACTGAGCTAACAACCCCCGGCAGAGCCGCGCATTGTAGCCAGTTTTTTCTTTAGCACTCAAGTGCGCGCTGGTGCGGCGAGCAGATGCTCGACGAGGCGCGCCGCCGCGACCATGCCGAAGGTCGCCGTCACGGTCACGGTGGAACCATAGCCGTGGCAGTTCAGCGAGCCATCGGTGGTGCAGTGGCCGTCGGGCCGCTGCACCGACTCGCGCGAGTACACGCACGCGAGGCCGATCGGCCCCTGCCGCGCCGCGCCGTGCTGACGGCGCAGGCGCTGGCGCAGCGATGCGAGCAGCGGATCGTGCGTGACGTCGGCGAGGTCGCCGACGCGCACCTCGTGTGGCAGGCGCTTGCCGCCCGCCGCGCCGACGCACACCAGCGGCACGCCGCTGTCGATGGCCCAGGCCGCGAGCAGCGCCTTAGCGGAGGGCTGGTCGCAGGCGTCGATCACGCCGTCCACCGGCGCCGGCAGCAGTTGCGGCCAGGCGCCGGCCTCGACAAAGGCCTCGACGGCCGCCACCCGGCAACCCGGGTGGATGTCGGCGATGCGCTCGGCCAGCGCCAGCACCTTGGCACGGCCGATCGTCGGCGTCAGCGCCTGCACCTGCCGGTTGACGTTGGATTCGGCCACATGGTCGAGGTCTACCAGCGTCAGGCCGGCGACACCGCTGCGCGCCAGCGCTTCCGCGGCCCAGGAACCGACGCCACCGACGCCGACGACGGCGATGCGCAAGGCCCGCAGCCGCTCGTAGCCGTCATCACCGTAGAGGCGGCGCAGGCCGCCGAAGCGGCGCTCGGGATCGGCAGCGTCGGGGCCGGCGCCAGGCTCGTGGGGCTCCACGGCCCCGCCTACTTCAGACCGACGATGCGCTGCTTGGCAGCGGCGGCGGCCTCGCTGGACGGGTGGGCCTTGATCAGGTCCTCGAGCGTACGCCGCGCGGCCTTGTTGTCCTTCAGCTCGATCTGGCAGTTGGCGATCGACAGCAGCGCCTCGGGCACGCGCGGGTGGTCCGGGGTGCCGGCGACCAGCGCGCGGAAGCTGACGATCGCCTCCTTGTAGTCGCGCTTGCCGTACTGGGCGTTGCCCAGCCAGTACAAGGCCGCCGGGCCGTAGCCGCTCGCCGGCCAGCGGCGCTGGAAGTTGGTGAACGCGGTCACGGCACCGGCGAAGTCGCCCTGGCGCAGCACGCCCACCGCTTCGCCGTACTGGCGCGTCTCGTCAGGCTCGGCGAGGAACTCGCGGCCGTCGAGCACCACCTTCTGCGGCTCCATGCGGCGCAGGCGCTCGTCGATGCCCTGCTGCACGTCCTTCTGCCGGCGCTGCAGCTCGGCCACGTCGCGCTGCAGCTGCTCGTCGACGCCGCGCAGCCGGGCCAGCTCGGTGCGCAGCTGCTCGATGGTCGCATTGAGCTCGAGCACGCTGCGGCGCAGTTGCGCGATCTGCTCGTTGAGCTCGGCCTCGCGCTTGGCGGCGGCCTGGTCGCTCTGCTCGACCTTCGCGCGCAGGTCCAGGATGGCCTTGCGTGCCTCGTCGTCGTCGAACAGGCCCGCGTGCGCGCCGCCGGCCAGGGCCAGCAGCGCGGCCGCGGCCGCGTGGCGCAGCCCGCGTGCGCGGGAGCCGCAACGGGAATGAGGCGTCATCTCAGCGGTCACGCAGCTCGGCGCGGCGGTTCTTCGCCCACGCGGCCTCGTCGCTGCCGGTCGCGGCCGGGCGCTCCTCGCCGTAGCTCACCGACTCGATCTGCGCATCCTGCGCCCCCAGCAGCACCATCGCGCGGCCCACGGCCTCGGCGCGCTTCTGGCCGAGCGCGAGGTTGTACTCACGGCCGCCGCGCTCGTCGGCATGGCCTTCGATCACGATGCGCTTGCTGCGGTTGGCCGTCAGCGCCTTGGCGTTCGCCTCGACGATGCCGCGGTACTCGTCCTTGACGACGAAGCTGTCGAAGTCGAAGTACACGACCTTGCCGACCGACGCGGTGTCGGTCTTGCCGGTGAGGTCGACCGGGGCCACGCCGGACTGGCTGGTGCCCGAGCCGGACGCACCAGCCCCGGCACCGCCGGCGGTGCCGGGCGTGCGGGTCTCGACCGGCGTCTCGTCGAGCTTGACGCTCGAGGCGCAGCCGGCCAGCGCGAGCGCGACGACGAGCGCCAGCGCCGGGGTGTGGAAACGGTGGGGGGTGTTCATGGTGTGACTCCTTTCGAGAGGGACAGGGAGAGCGCGGTGGTCAGCGGCCGTAGGGGCCCCAGACCGGCTCGCGCACATCGGCTTGCGTGGCCACCAGGCGGGCCTTGATGCGGCCGTCGGAGGTCGTGGTCATCAGAACGTCGCGGCCACCGTCGCGCGTGGCGTAGATGATCAGGCGGCTGTTGGGAGCGAAGCTGGGGCTCTCGTCGTCGGTCGTGGTGCTGACCGTGCGGGGCGTGCCGCCGGCGAGCTCGACCACCTGCAGCCGGAACGCACTGCCGTCGCGCGAAATGTAGGCAAGCAGGCGGCCGTCGGGGCTCAGCGCCGGGCTGATGTTGTAGCTGCCGTCGAAGGTGAGGCGCTCCGCCCCGCCGCCGGCGACCGGCTGGCGGTAGATCTGCGGGCCGCCGCCGCGGTCGCTGACGAAATAGATGTGCCGGCCGTCGGGCGCCCAGGTGGCCTCGGTGTCGATCGCGCTGCTCTGCGTGAAGCGGCGCACGTTGCTGCCGTCGCGGTTCATCAGGTAGAGCTGCGAGCCGCCGTCGCGGCTGAGCGTCAGCGCGAGCTGGCTGCCGTCGGGCGACCACGCCGGCGCGCTGTTGGACCCGCGGAAGTCGGCGATGGTGCGGCGCCGGCCGCTCGCGACCTCCTGCACGTAGACCACCGCCTTGCGCTTCTCGAAGGACACGTAGGCGAGTTCGCGCCCGTCGGGCGACCACGCCGGCGAGATGATCGGCTCCGGGCTCACCAGCGCCGACTGACCGCCCTCGCCGTCGGCGTCGGTCACCCAGAGCGTGTGGCGCCCGCCGCCCTTGGTGACGTAGGCGATGCGCGTCGAGAAGACGCCCCGTTCTCCGGTCAGCCGCTCGTAGACGGCATCGGCGATGCGGTGGGCGGCGAGCCTCAGGTCGGCCGCGGGGACGGCGTAGCTCTGGCCGCCGAGATCGGCCCCCTTGACGACATCCCACAGGCGGTAGCGCACGTCGTAGCGGCCGTCGGCGAGCCGGGAGACCGAGCCGGCCAGCAGCGCGTCGGCGTTGCGGCCGCGCCATTCGGTCATCGACGGCTGCGCGGTCTCGTCGAGCGCGGTGCCGGCGCTGTCGACGTTGCGGAACAGCCCGCTGCGCTCCAGGTCGGCACGAACGATCGCCCCCACGGGCTGGGGCGCCTTGTCCTCGTCCCGGAACTTCAGTGCGGCGATCGGCAACTGGGTCGCACCGACACCCGAGATCTCGACGCGGAACTGCGCCAGCGCCGGCGATGCGGCAGCGGCCAAGGGCCATGCGATCAGGGAGCGCCGCGACAGCGGCAGGACGGGAAGAGCGTTGGGACTCGGCTTCATGCAGTCGGCGGGGAGTGTGCGAGGCGCGGTGCGCCGCGCCTCGTGCGGGGCGCGCCTGCTGTTGAACCGCGCACACCGTCAAAGTTCAGCATCTTTCGGGCCCGCCGGCCGCGGGACCCAAGGGCGCGGGCCAAGCGCACGCCGCAACCATCTCCATGCACGGCCGCAAGGATACCAGCCGCATCAGGCCCTCGAACGCCGCGCGCCGCACCGAAGTGGTGACACGGTGTAGACGGCCCCGCTGCGCCGGCAGCCCGCGCGGAGGTGCCGCGCATAATCGCCGCGGCCCGGCCCTGCCCGACCGACCGCACCGCCCTGCATGTCCGCCCCCCAGAACACCGACCTCGCCAGCCTGCGCAGCCTCTGGCCCTACTTCTCGGCCACCCGCTGGGCGCTGGTGGTGGCGGCGCTGGCGGCGGCCGTGGCCTCGGTGACCGATGCCTTCGTCGCCTCGCTGATGCAGCCGTTGCTCGACAAGGGCTTCCAGCCCGGTGCGCTGCCGCTGTGGATGGTGCCGGTGGTGGTGATCGGGCTGTTCGCGCTGCGCGGCGTGGGAGGCTTCATCGCGCAGTACGCGCTGGCCTGGGCCCAGAACCATGGCACGCTGGCGCTGCGCACCGCGATGTTCGCGCGCCTGATGGACGCGCGGCCGGCGCTCTTTGCGGCGCAGTCCGCCAGCGCCTTGACCAACACCGTGGTCTACGAGGTGCAGACCGGCTCGCAGATGTTGGTGAACGCCACGCTGACGCTGGTGAAGGACAGCCTCACCGCGCTAGCGCTGCTGGCCTACCTCCTGTGGATGAACTGGCAGCTCACGCTCGTGATCGCGCTGATGTTCCCGGCGGTCGCGGCGACGATGCGCTACTTCGGCAGCCGCCTGCGCAGCATCGCGCGGCGCAGCCAGGCGACGACCGACGAGCTGGCCTACGTCGTCGAGGAGAACGTCGCAGCCTGGCGGCTCGTGCGCCTGCACGGCGCGCAGGCGCAGCAGGCCGAGCGCTTCCGCGAGACGAGCGCGAAGCTGCGCCACCTGGCGCTGAAGTCCACCGTCGCGTCGGCCAGCGTGACGCCGCTGACGCAGATCCTGGCGGCCTGCGCGCTGTCGGCCGTTGTCGTCGCGGCGCTCTGGCAGGCGCAGCAGCAGGGCGGCACCGTCGGCAGCTTCGTGGCCTTCGTCACCGCGATGCTGATGCTGATCACGCCGCTGCGCCACCTCTCGGACATCGCCGGGCCGATCACCCGCGGGCTGACGGCACTGCAGCGCGGCCTCGCGCTGATCGAGGAGGCCGACGCCGAGCAGGGCGGCGCCCATGCCGTCGAGCGCGCGCGCGGCGAGCTGCGGCTCGAAGGCGTCGGCCTGCGCTACCGCGACGACCAGGCGCCGGCGCTGCACGGCATCGACCTGCAGCTGCGCGCCGGCGAGACGGTGGCGCTCGTCGGCCCCTCGGGCGCCGGCAAGTCGACGCTGGTCAACCTGCTGCCGCGCTTCCTGGAGCCGACCGAGGGACGCGTGCTGCTCGACGGCGTGCCGCTGCCCGACTGGAACCTCGCGGCGCTGAGGCAGCAGTTCGCGCTGGTCAGCCAGGATGTCGTGCTGTTCAACGACAGCATCGCGGCCAACGTCGCACTCGGCGCGGCGATCGACGGCGCGCGCGTGCGCTCCGCGCTGGCCGCCGCCAACCTGCTGGAGTTCGTCGACGGCCTGCCCAGCGGGACGGACACGCCGATCGGCCACAACGGCAACGAACTCTCCGGCGGACAGCGCCAGCGCCTGGCGATCGCGCGGGCGGTCTACAAGGACGCGCCGATCCTGATCCTCGACGAAGCCACCTCGGCGCTGGACTCCGAGAGCGAGCGGCTCGTGCAGCAGGCGCTCGAGCGGCTGATGGTCGGTCGCACCTCGATCGTGATCGCGCACCGCCTGTCCACCATCGAGGCGGCCGACCGCGTGGTGGTGCTGGACGGCGGTCGCGTCGTCGAGCAGGGCACGCATGCCGAACTGCTGGCACGCGACGGCCTGTTCGCGCGTCTGCACGCGCTGCAGTTCCAGACCTGAGCGGCGCGACGGGGCGCCTCAGAGCAGCACGATGTCGTACTGCTCCGGCGACAGGCTGGGCTCGGTCTGCAGCGAGATCGGCTTGCCGATGAACTCCGACAGCCCGGCGAGGTGCACGCTCTCCTCGTCGAGCAGCATCTCGACCACGGCCGCCGGCGCGATGACGCGGAACTCCTTCGGCGCGAACTGCCGCGCCTCGCGCAGGATCTCGCGCAGGATGTCGTAGCAGACGCTGCGCGCGGTCTTGACCTGGCCCTTGCCCTGGCAGGTCGGGCAGGGTTCGCACAGCAGGTGGGCGAGCGACTCGCGGGTGCGCTTGCGTGTCATCTCTACCAGCCCGAGCTGGGTGAAGCCGCTGACCGTGACCTTGGTGCGGTCGCGCGACAGCTGCTTGCGCAGCTCCGCGAGCACCGCCTCCTGGTGCTCGGGGCGGGCCATGTCGATGAAGTCGAGGATGATGATCCCGCCGAGGTTGCGCAGCCGCAGCTGCCGCGCGATCGCCTGCGCCGCCTCGAGGTTGGTCTTGAACACCGTCTCGTCGAAGTTGCGCGCTCCCACGTAGCCGCCGGTGTTGACGTCCACCGTGGTCAGCGCCTCGGTCTGGTCGATGATCAGGTAGCCGCCGCTCTTGAGCTCCACGCGCCGCGCGAGCGCGCGCTCGATCTCCTGGTCGATGCCGAACAGGTCGAAGATCGGCCGCTCGCCGGCGTAGTGTTCGAGCTTGGCCACCGAGGTCGGCGTGTAGCGCAGGCCGAACTCGCGCAGCAGCTCGTACTGCATGCGCGAATCGATGCGCACCGAGGCGGTCTGCTCGGTCGTCAGGTCGCGCAGCACGCGCTCGACCAGGCTCAGGTCCTGGTGCAGCAGGCTGCCGGGCGGTGCCTTGAAGGCGCGCTCGCGGATCGCCGCCCAGGTGGTGCGCAGGTAGCGGATGTCCTCGGCGAGCTCGGCGTCGCTCGCCTCCTCGGCGTTGGTGCGCAGGATGAAGCCGCCGCCGCCCTCGCCCGCCAGCGCCTGCATGCGGCCGCGCAGCTGCTCGCGCAACTCGGGCGAGCCGATCTTCTGGCTGATGCCGATGCGGTCGTCCTGCGGCAGGAACACCAGCAGCCGCCCGGCGATGCTGATCTGGCTCGACAGCCGCGCGCCCTTGGTCCCGATCGGGTCCTTGATGACTTGCACGACCAGCGTCTGACCCTCGAAGACCTGCCTTTCGATCGGCACCGGCGGCGCGCCGTCGCGGCCGGCACCCTCATCGCGGTGCAGGTCGGCGACGTGCAGGAAGGCGGCGCGCTCCAGGCCGACGTCGATGAAGGCCGACTGCATGCCCGGCAGCACCCGCGCCACGCGCCCGGCGTAGATGTTCCCGACCAGCCCGCGCTCGAGCGCGCGTTCGATGTGCAGCTCCTGCACCGCCCCGTTCTCGACGATCGCGACGCGCGTCTCCTGCGGCGACCAGTTGATCAGGATGTCTTGCACGGCCTCACTCCCCTGCTCGGTCGCGGCGGCCGTTGCGAAGCAAGGCACCCGCGGTCTCGGTGTCGCCCGGCGCTGCGCGCATGTCCCTGCCGTCGATCATCGATCTAGAAGCGCCAGCCCAGCGGCCGCAGCAGCTCGGCGGTCTCGTACAGCGGCAGACCCATCACGCCGCTGTGGCTGCCCTCGATGTGTGCGATCCAGGCTGCCGCCTGGCTCTGGATCGCATAGGCGCCGGCCTTGCCCTGCGATTCGCCGCTGGCCACGTAGCGCACGATCTCGTCGGCCTCCAGCGCACGGAAGCGCACGCTCGACACCTGCACCACCAGCGCCGGCGCGAAGGCCGCGTGCGGCGCTTCGAGGACCGCCACCGCGGTCAGCACCTGGTGGGTGCGGCCCGACAGGCGTTCGAGCATGTGCGCCGCATCTTCGTCATCGTGCGGCTTGCCGAGGATCGCGCCATCGAGCGTCACCGTGGTGTCGGCGCACAGGATGGGCGCGGAGGGCAGGCCGCGCTGCTGCAGCCGCGAGCGCGCGGCATCGAGCTTGGCGAGCGTGACGCGACACACATAGTCGGCCGGCGCCTCGTCCGGTCGCACGGCCTCGAGCGCCTCGCTGTCCTCGGCCGCGTCCGGCAGCAGGAGCTCGTGGCGCACGCCGATCTGTGCCAGCAGCTGCCTGCGGCGCGCGCTTTGGGAGGCGAGGTAGAGGTAATCGCGCACGGGGGCCGCTTCGGTTGCGTTCACTCCCGATGGTACGGGTGGCCGGCGTTCAGCGACCAGGCGCGGTACAGGGCCTCGGCCAGCAGCACGCGCGCCAGCGCATGCGGCAGCGTGAGGTCCGACAGGCGCAGCGTCTCGTCGGCGCTCGCCTTCAGCGCGTCGTCCAGCCCGTCGGGGCCACCGATCAGCAGCGCGACGTCGCACCCGTCGTGCTGCCAGGCCCGCAGGCGCTCCGCGAGTTGCACGGTGGTGAGGCGGCTGCCGCGCTCGTCGAGGATCACGCGTCGCACGCCCTTCGGGCAGGCGGCCAGCAGGCGCTGCGCCTCGGCGGCCTGCATCGCCTCGACGGTCTTGCCCTGGGTGCGCGGCTCGGCCTTGACGGCCTTCAGCTCGACCCGCCAGTCGGGCGGGAAACGCTTGAGATAGTCCGCGCAGGCCGCCTCGGCCCAGGCCGGCTGGCGCTGGCCGACGGCGACCAGCGCCAGCCTCATGCGCGCTTCGGCGCCTTCTTGGCAGCGGTCTTCCTGGCCGCGGGCCGCTGGGCCGGCGCGGCCTTGGCAGGCGCACTCTTGCGGGCCGGGGCCTTCTTCGCCGCGGGTTTCGCTGCGGACGCCTTCTTCGCCGGGGCCTTCTTCGCCGTCGCCTGCTTCGCCGGGCCGGGCGCCGCCTTCGCCGCCGCGGTCTTCTTCGCGGCAGGCTTGCCGGCTGCCGGCTCCTCGGCCTTGACCAGGCCGCGTGCCGCGGCGCGCTTCAGCGCCACCGGCTTCTCGCCCCAGATCTCCTCGAGGTGGTAGTAGCGGCGGATCTCCGGCTGCATGATGTGTGCCACCGCCGCACCGCAGTCGACGATGATCCACTCGCCGTTGACCTCGCCCTCGGTGCGCAGCACGTCGAAGCCCTTGGCCTTCACCGCATCGCGCACGCTGGAGGCCAGCGCTTTGGTCTGCCGGTTGCTGGTGCCCGAGGCGACGATGACGCGCTCGAACAGCGGGGTCATGTGCTCGGTGTTGAAGACGACGATGTCGTGCGCCTTCACGTCCTCGAGGCCATCGACGATGGCGCGCTGCAGTTTTCGGATGTCCATTCAGCTCCTGGTGGGGGACACCGGCGGGCCGTAGAGCCGGTGCGAGTCAATATAGCGCGCCACTTCGGCCGGCACCATCGCGGGAACCAGATCGGCGGCCGCGCCGCCGCGCGCGAGGTGGGCGCGGATCGCGGTGGCGGACACGTCCATCGGCACCATCGGCAGGCGCTCCAGGCGGTGCGCGACGCTGGCGAGCGCCGCCGGCGCCGGCCGCGGTGCGCCGCGCCCGGCCACCGCGAGCGTGACATGCGCGAGCAGCTCATCCCAGCGATGCCAGGTCGGCAGGCGCTGGTACTGGTCTTCGCCGATCAGCAGGAAGAGCGCGGCGCCCGGGCGCTCGGCCTCGAGCTCGCGCACGGTGTCCAGCGTGTAGCTCGGGCCGCTGCGGCGCAGCTCGCGCCCGTCGAGCACGAAGCGCGGCTCGCCGGCGATCGCGGCGCCGACCATCGCGGCGCGGTGCCCGGCGCCGGCCAGGCGGTGCTGGCGCTGCCAGGGTTGGCCAGCGGGGATCCACAGCAGCTCGTCGAGCGCCAGCGACGCCAGTGCCGTGCGGGCGAGCTGCAGGTGACCGGCATGCGGTGGGTCGAAGCTGCCCCCGAAGAGGCCGATCCGCGGCACGGGCGGGCTGCTCAGAGGGCCGCCCAGTCGCGCGGGCGCAGGAAGTCGCTGTACAGCCGCGCCTCCGGCGTCCCCGCCTCGGGCTGCCAGTCGTAGCGCCAGGTCACGACCGGCGGCATCGACATCAGGATGGACTCGGTGCGCCCGCCCGACTGCAGCCCGAACAGCGTGCCGCGGTCCCACACCAGGTTGAACTCGACGTAGCGGCCGCGCCGGTAGGCCTGGAA
>CAYLKR010000079.1:0-11924 GCA_964384225.1 uncultured Methylibium sp. | reverse complement strand
TCGCCGACCGCCGCGGTGCTGCTCGGCGGCCTGCTGATCTGGGGCCTGCAGCCCGGGCCGATGCTGTTCGTCGAGCAGAAGGACTTCGTCTGGGGCCTGATCGCGTCGATGTACCTCGGCAACATCGTCGGCCTGATCGTCGTGCTGACCACGGTGCCGTGGTGGGCGGCGATCCTGCGCATCCCGTTCTCGATCATCGCGCCGGTCATCATCGTGGTGTGCGCGATCGGCGCGTACACGGTCAACAACTCGATGTTCGACGTGGTCATGATGCTGGTGTTCGGGGTGTTCGGCTACCTCTTCAAGAAGCTCAAGTACCCGCTCGCGCCGCTGGTGCTGGCGCTGGTGCTGGGCAAGGGCGCGGAGTCGAGCTTCCGCCAGGCGATGCTGCTGTCCGAGGGCAGCCTCGCCATCTTCTGGTCGAACGCGCTGGTCGGCGGCATCGCCTCGCTGGCGATCGTGCTGCTGCTGTGGCCGCTGTGGGGCGCGATGAAGGCCTGGGCCAAAGCGCGCGAGCACCGGGCGGGCGCGGCATGAAGATCGCCATCGTCGGCGCCGGCGCGATCGGCGGCTACCTCGGGGCCAAGCTGGCGCTCGCCGGCGAGGACGTGACCTTCATCGCCCGCAACAAGAACCTCGCGGCGATCCGCGCCAGCGGTTTCCGGCTCATCCTGGAGGACGGCTCCGAGCAGCACGCGCCGACCGCCAAGGCGGTCCAGGACATGGCCGAGGCCGGCCCGCAGGATGCCGTGCTGCTGACTGTGAAGGCGCACCAGGTCGCCGACCTGCTGCCCGGCATGCGCGCGCTGTTCGGCCCCGAGACCATGGTCGTGACCATGATCAACGGCGTGCCCTGGTGGTACTTCCACAAGCTCGCCGGCCCCTACGAGGGCCGGCAGCTGGAGAGCGTGGACCCGGGCGGCGTGATCGCCCGCCACATCGAGCCCGAGCGCGTCATCGGCAGCATCGTCTACCCGGCGGCCGAACTGGTCGAGCCCGGTCTCGTGAAGGTGATCGAGGGCAACCGCTTCACGCTCGGCGAACCCGACGGCCAGCGCACGCCGCGCGTCGAGGCGCTGTCGCAGGCGATGATCCGCGCCGGCTTCAAGAGCCCCGTCAGCAAGGACATCCGCAGCGAGATCTGGGTCAAGCTCTGGGGCAACCTGTGCTTCAACCCGATCAGTGCGCTGACGCACGCGACGCTGGAAGGCATCTGCCGCGACCCGCAGGGCCGCGCGCTGGCCGCGCAGATGATGCGCGAGGCGCAGGAGGTCGGCCAGAAGCTCGGCGTGCAGTTCAAGGTCTCGATCGACCAGCGCATCGCCGGCGCCGAGGCGGTCGGCGCGCACAAGACCTCGATGCTGCAGGACGTGGAGCATGGCCGCGCGCTCGAGCTCGAGGCCCTGGTCGGCAGCGTCGTCGAGCTCGGCCGCATCACCGCCACGCCGACGCCGACGATCGAGGCGATCTACGCCGCGGCGGGGCTGCTGAACCGTACGCTGGCGAGTGCCGGCGGCCGCCTGCGGGTGCAGACCGGCGGCTGATCGCGCCGGCTGCGGCCGAACGCCGCGGATTCAGGACGCTTCAGGGCGCCTTCAAGACGCCCGCGGCGCCGCGGCGGACAGTGAGGTCACCGTCGTCAGACGACCCTCATGGAGTCCGGCATGCACACCTTCCCCACCGTCTTCGGCGCGCAGGCCCTGCCGGCGCCGTGGTCCGCCGATCGCCGTGCCGATCCCGGCGCGGCCCTGCCGCTGGTGCTTCCCGGCGCCGACCAGGGATGGCGCCACGCGGCGTGCTACTGGATGGCCGCGCTCGGCGGCCTGCTGACGCCCCACCGCCTGCGGCCCGAGCGCGCGCGCCGCTACGGCGCGCCGGTGACGATCAGCGATGCGCTGGTGGCGCGCTGGCACCGGCTGTTCGGCATCGACGGGTCGGCCGGCGTGCCGCTGCTCTACAACCAGAGCGTCGGGACGCTGCTGTACATGGCGGTCTTTGCCGACCTCGGCCTCAATGTCCGCCATCTGCTGCACCTTCAGCACCGCACCGTGCACCACGCCGGCGTGGCCGCCTGCGCGGCCGCGCGGCAGCAGCGGCTGGTGTGCGGCCTCCGGCGCGCGCTGCGGCTCGGCGAGGACCGCGCGTTGGTCGAGCTCGAGACGCAGATCCTCGACGCCGGCGGCGCGCCGCTCGCGACCGTCGTCGATGCCTTCATGGTGCGGCGCCTGCCGGCCGCCGACGTGCGGGCCTTGCCGAGCGACCGCCACGTCACGCGCGAGCTGATCGGGCTGCGTCGCCGCCGCGCCCAGGTGGACCCGGCCTCGGGCGATGCCTGGCGGCGCCCGCTGCCGATCGGCCGGCACCTGGGCCGCGCGTACGGGCAGGTCTCCGGCGACCGCAACCCGGTGCACACGACGGCCTTCGGCGCCTGGCTGTTCGGTCTGCCGCGCCCCTTCCTGCAGGGCCTCGGCCTGCGCAGCCTGGTCGTGCGGGAGCTGGCCCTCGACGGCACGCCGATCGACCGGCTGGAGATGACCTTCGCGAGCCCGGCCTACCTCGGCCAGATGCTCGGCCTGGTGGTCGACGGCGATCGCTTCGAGGTGCAGGATGCGGCGGGCACGCTGGTCGCGTTCGGCCGCGCCGGCGCGGCTCAGGCGTAGCTGTTGGCCAGCGTCCCGATGCCGTCGATCTCCACCTCCAGCGCGCTGCCCGCCTTCATCGGCAGCACGCCGAGCGAGGTGCCGCAGAGGATCACATCGCCGGCCTCGAGCACCAGGTCCTGGGAGATCCGCGCCACCAGCTCCGCCGGCGGGAAGATCATGTCGGCGAGCGGGTAGTTCTGCCGCTCGCGGCCGGCGACGCGGGTGCGCAGCGTCGCGGCGGTGACATCGAAGTCGGTCTCGATCACCGGGCCGAAGGCGCCGAAGCCCGGGAAGCCCTTGGCCCTCGTCCACTGCGGGAAGGCCGGATCGCGGTTCAGCAGCTCGATCGCCGTCACGTCGTTGGCGCAGGTGTAGCCGAAGATGTGCGCCGGGGCCTCGTCGGCCGTCACGCGGTGGGTGTGCCGTCCGATCACCACCGCCAGCTCGCCCTCGTAGGCCACGCGGCCGACCTCGGCCGGCGGCGCCGGGATCGCCGTGCCGTGCGCGCACCAGCTGCCGGGGGCCTTCAGGAAGTACAGCGGCTCGGCCGGCAGGGCCCAGCCGTTCTTGTCGGCCAGCGCGCGGAAGTTGTTCCACAGCCCGACCATGGTGCGCGGCTCGCAGGGCATCAGCCACTCGATCGCATCGAGCGCCAGCCGCGCGCCCGTCGGACGGGGGTCGCCGAACAGCTCTCCCTCGTGCACGAGCACCGCGTCGCCGTCGAGGCGGCCGAAGCCGATCTTGCCGTCATGCCGGAACCGCAACCACTTCATGTCTTCTCCTCGTTCGGCGTCGAACGCGCCGTGACCGGATTGTGGCGGCGGCCGCGCCCTTCACGCGGCCGTCATCGCGCCGGCGCACCATGGTCACATGGTTCAAGCGGCGCCGGCCACCGTCGATCTCGTCTACTTCAATGCCGGCGGCGGTCACCGCGCGTCGGCGCTGGCGCTGCAGGAGGCGATCGCGCGGCGCGGCTGGCCGTGGACCGTGCGGCTGGTGAACCTGTTCGAGGTCCTCGATCCGCAGGACACCTTCCGACGGCTGACCGGCTTCGCGCCCGAGGCGATCTACAACCAGCGCCTCGCGCGCGGCTGGACGCTGGGTCTTGCGCAGGAGCTCAAGCTGCTGCAGGCGGCGATCCGCTACGCCCACCCGACGCTGGTGCGGCTGCTGCGCGCGCACTGGGCGGCGAGCGAGCCGGACCTCGTCGTCTCGCTGGTGCCCAACTTCAACCGCGCGATGGGTGAGGCGGTTGCCGAGGCGTTGCCCGGCGTGCCCTATGTGACGCTGCTGACCGACCTGGCCGACCACCCGCCCGGCTTCTGGATCGAGCCCGGCATCGCGCAGCACGTGGTCTGCGGCACGCCGCGCGCCGCCGCGCAGGCGCTCGCGGCCGGGCTGCCGCCGCAGCGCATCCACCCGAGCTCGGGGATGATCCTGCGCCCGGCGTTCTACGCGCAGCGCCTGGCCGACCGTGCCACGGCGCGCCGCCACCTCGGCCTGGACCCGGATCGCCCGACGGCGCTGGTGCTGTTCGGCGGGCAGGGCTCGAAGGCGATGCTCGGCATCGCGAAGGCGTTGCACGACGTGCAGCTGGTGCTGGTGTGCGGCCACAACGACACGCTGGCCGCGCAGCTGCGCGCGCTGCCGGCCACGGCGCCGCGGCTGGTGGTCGGCTTCACGTCGGACATCCCGGCCTACATGCAGCTCGCGGACTTCTTCATCGGCAAGCCGGGCCCGGGCAGCGTCAGCGAGGCGGTGCAGCAGGGCCTGCCGGTGATCGTGGTGCGCAACACCTGGACGATGCCGCAGGAGCGCTACAACGCGCAATGGGTGCTGGAGAACGGGCTGGGCCTGGTGCTGCCGAGCTTCGAGGGCATCGCCGCCGCGGCGGCGCAGATGGTGGCAGGGCTGGACGGTTACCGCACGGCGGTGGCGCGCATCGATAACCGGGCGGTGTTCGAGGTGCCGGAGATCCTGGCGCGCATCCTCGCGGGCTCTCGAAGCGAGGACGCGGCGGCGCCATCCTGCGCTCTGGCCGACTGAGACCGCGGGCGCGTCGATAATCGCGGCCATGAGGCTGCGCTTCACCAAG
Source organism: uncultured Methylibium sp. (assembly GCA_964384225.1). Taxonomy (GTDB): domain Bacteria; phylum Pseudomonadota; class Gammaproteobacteria; order Burkholderiales; family Burkholderiaceae_C; genus Methylibium. The sequence goes on along the minus strand of CAYLKR010000079.1, from coordinate 7,187 downwards.
ATGCAGGGCGCGGGCAACGACTTCGTCGTGCTCGACGCGACGCGCACGCCGCTGGCGCTGAGCGCGGCGCAGTACCGGCGGCTGGCCGACCGGCGCTTCGGCGTCGGCGCCGATCAGATCCTGATCGTCGAGGGTTCGTCGGAGCCGGGCATCGACTTCCGCTACCGCATCGTCAACGCCGACGGCGGGGAGGTCGAGCAGTGCGGCAACGGCGCGCGCTGCTTCGTGCGCTACGTGCGCGAGGCCGGCCTGACCGACAAGGCCGCGATCCGCGTGCGCACCGCTTCGGGCGTGATCGAGCCGCGCTGGCTCGGCGACGGCCGGGTCGAGGTCGACATGGGCGCACCGAGACTGGAGCCGTCCGAGGTGCCGTTCGACGCCGCCGGCCTGATGCCGCGCGAGGCGAACGGCGCGCCGCTGTGGACCATCGACGTCGCCGGCCGGCCGGTCGAGGTGGCCGTGGTGTCGATGGGCAACCCGCACGCGGTCGCCGATCTCGCGCAGTTCGGCGACGACGCACGCGACTGGGTCGCCGAACTCGGCCCGGCGATCGAGTGCCATGCGCGCTTCCCGCAGCGCGTCAACGCCGGCTTCATGGCGGTGCTGGCGCGCGAGCACATCCGCCTGCGCGTGCACGAGCGCGGCGTCGGCGAGACGCTCGCCTGCGGCACCGGCGCCTGCGCCGCGGTCGTCGCCGGCATCCGCGCCGGCGTGCTCGACGCCGGTCGTCCCGTGCGCGTGGACACGCACGGCGGCACGCTGCACATCACCTGGGCCGGCCGGCCCGACGCCCCGGTGCTGATGAGCGGCCCGGCGGAACGCGTCTTCGACGGCGAGATTGACCTACCGGAATGACAAGCACATGAGCACACAGGGCATCACCGAAGACGACATCGCCAACTACCTGCTGCACACGCCGGGCTTCTTCGAGCGCCATGCCGAGGTGCTGGCCAGCGTGCAGCTGACCAGCCCGCACGGCCAGCGCGCGGTGTCGCTGCAGGAGCGGCAGATGGAGATGCTGCGCGAGAAGAACCGCGGCCTCGAACTGCGGCTGATGGAGATGCTGCGCCACGGGCAGGAGAACGTCGCGATCGCCGACAAGCTGCACCGCTGGACGCGCGCCATCATGCTGACCACCAACGCCGGCGAACTGCCAGGCGTGCTGGTCGCCGAACTGCAGCAGCAGTTCCTGATCCCGCAGGCCGGCATCCGTGTCTGGGGCGCGGCCGACGCCTTCCGCGTGCTGCCGTTCGCGCAGCCCGTGAGTGACGATCTGAAGAGCTTCGCGTCCAGCCTGACGCTGCCCTACTGCGGCGTCAATTCGGGCTTCGAGGCGGCAGGGTGGTTCGCCGACCCCGCGGCCGTCGTGTCGCTGGCGCTGATCCCGCTGCGCCACGGCAGTGCCACGCCGGCCTTCGGCATGCTGGTGCTCGGCTCGCCCGATCCGACGCGCTACAGCGCCGACATGGGCACCGAGTTCCTGATGCGCATCGGCGAGATCGCCAGCGCCGGCCTCCACCGGCTGCTGCCGGTGGCGTGAGCTCCGCGGCTACTGCCGGTAGCGTGAGTTCCACGGCTGCTGCCGGAGACGTGATGGACACGCCGGCGTTCGATCCGGACATCGAACGCCACCTGACGCATCTGCGCGTCGAGCGCCGCCTCGCCGAGCGCACGCTCGCGATCTACCGCGAGGCCTTCGTTCGGCTGCAGCGCCATGTCGGCGAGACCGGCGTGTCGCTGCGCGCCGTGCAGCCGCACCACGTGCGGCGCTGGATGGCCGCGCTGCACGGCGAGGGGCTGGCGCCGCGCAGCATCGCGATCGCGCTGTCGGCCTGGCGCGGGCTGTACCGCTGGCTGGGCCGCGAGGGGCTGGTGGCTCAGAACCCGGCCGAGGGCGTGCGCGCGCCGAAGGCGCCGAAGCCGCTGCCCAAGGCACTGCCGGTCGACCAGGCGGTGGCACTGGCGGATCACCGCGACGCCGACGCCGACCCGCGGCTGGAGGCGCGCGACCGCTGCATCGTCGAGCTCCTCTACGGCTGCGGCCTGCGCGTGGCCGAGCTGGTGGGCCTGGACCTGAGCGCGGCCGGCAGCGCGCGCGGCTGGATCGACCGCGACGCCGGCGAAGCCCATGTGCTCGGCAAGGGCAGCAAGCGCCGCAGCGTGCCGGTTGGCGGCGCGGCGCTGGCGGCGCTGGCCGACTGGCTGGGGCAGCGCGCGAGCCTCGCCCCGCCCGGCGAGCCGGCGCTGTTCGTCACGCGCACCGGCACGCGGCTGACCGGCTCGCAGGTCCGCACGCGGCTGCGCGCGCGCGCGGTCGCCGCCGGCCTGCCGACCGCCGTGCACCCCCACATGCTGCGCCACAGCTACGCCTCGCACCTGCTGCAGTCCAGCGGCGACCTGCGCGCGGTGCAGGAGCTGCTGGGCCACGCGAACATCACGACGACGCAGGTCTACACGCGGCTGGACTTCCAGCACCTCGCGAAGGCCTACGACGCGGCGCACCCGCGCGCCAAGAAGCGCGGCTGAGCGCGCCGGTGCCTACTTCGCGGCGCCGCGGTGCGCCACGAGCTGGATGTCGCTGCCGGCCTCGGCCTTCGTCACGTGGACCTGGACCGTGCCCTTGTTCTGCTCGTCGGCCAGCATCAGCGTCGCGCTGCCGTCGGCGCCGCCCATGTCCATGAACTGCTTGCCGGCCGACTGGGCCTTGAGCTTGCCGCGGTAGAACTCGGCCACCTTGTCCGGCGCGTCGTCGCTGTGCAGGCCGATGCTGACCATGCTGCCCTCGGGCGTCGTGACGCGCGAGCTGCCGCCTTCCATCGGCTTGCTGCCGGGGTAGAAGGGCAGGCCGATGTCGGCCTCGCCGACCGGGGCAGCGCCCATCTCCATCTGGCTGGTCTTGCCGGCGGCGTCGGTGGTCGTGATCTTGGTGCCGCCGGAGGACAGGTCGACCTTGGCGCTGCCGCCACCCTGTTTGGCGAGTTCGGACTCGATCGCCTTCTCGGCCATCTTCTCGGTCGCGCTCTCCTGCACCTTGCCGCAGGAGGCCAGCAGGGCCAGCAGCGCCAGCCCGCAGAGCTTGCCGTGGTGCTTCATCGCCGAGTCTCCTGTGAGGGGCGGGGCAGGTATTGTGTGCCGTCACCGCGCCGCCGGCGACTGACAATCTAGGCATGAAATCGATCCGTCTGCGCGCCGGCAAGGAGCGCTCGCTGCTGCGCCGCCACCCCTGGGTCTTCGAGGGCAGCATCGCCAAGGGCGCGGCCGACGCCGGCGAGACGGTGCGCGTCGACGCCGCCGACGGCAGCTTCCTGGCCTGGGGCGCCTACAGCCCGGCTTCGGCGATCCGCGTGCGCGCCTGGAGCTTCGACCAGGCCGAGCGCATCGACGCGGCGCTGTTCGCGCGCCGCATCGAACGCGCCGTCGCGCTGCGCGCGCGCCTGGCGATCCCGAGCGACGCCTGCCGGCTGGTGCATGGCGAGGCCGACGGGCTGCCGGGGCTGATCGTGGATCGTTACGGCGACACGCTGAGCGCGCAGTTCGGTGCCGCCGGCGTCGAGCGCTGGAAGACGGCGATCGCCGACGCGCTGCTCGCCGCGACCGGCTGCACACGGCTGTACGAGCGCTCCGACGCCAGCGTGCGCGGCCTCGAAGGCCTGGAGCCCGCGACCGGCTGGCTGCGCGGCGAGGGGCCGACCGCACTGACGATCCGCGAGCACGACTGGCGGCTCACCGTCGATGTCGCCGAGGGGCACAAGACCGGCTACTACCTCGACCAGCGCGACAACCGCCGCCGCTTCGCCGAGTGGGTGCGCCAGTTCGGCTGCCGGCGGGTGCTGAACTGCTACAGCTACACGGGGGGCTTCTCGGTCGCGGCGCTGGCCGGCGGCGCCGAGCGCGTGGTCAGCGTCGATTCGTCGGGCCCGGCGCTCGAACGCGCGACCGCGCATGTGGCGCTGAACGGCTTCGACGCGGCGCGCCACGAGGCGTTGGATGCCGACGTCAACGCGACGCTGCGCCGGCTGCTCGAGGCCGGCGAGCGCTACGACGCGATCGTGCTCGACCCTCCGAAGTTCGCGCCGACCGCCGCACACGCCGAGCGCGCGGCGCGTGCCTACAAGGACATCAACCGCCTCGCGCTGATGCTGCTGGCGCCGGGCGGGCTGCTGCTGACCTTCTCCTGCTCGGGCGGCATCGACGCGGCGCTGTTCCACAAGATCGTCGCCGGCGCCGGCATCGATGCGGGCGTCGACGGCAGCCTGCTCGCGCGGCTGGAGGCGGCGCCCGACCACCCGACGACGATCACCTTCCCCGAAGGCGAGTACCTCAAGGGACTGGCGATCCTGAAAGCCTGAGCCGGGCGCTCAGGCGTAGGGGTCGGGGTAGCCGAGCGCGGCCAGCACGGCGGTCTCGCGGGCCTCCATCGCACGCGCCTCGGCCTCGTGCTCGTGGTCGTGGCCCTGGGCATGCAGCGTGCCGTGCACCAGCAGGTGGGCGTAGTGGGCGTCGAGCGGGCGCCGCTGCTCGCGGGCTTCCCGCTCGACGACCGGCGCACACAGCACGAGGTCGGCGACGACCAGGGGGGCCTGCTGGTAGTCGAAGGTCAGCACGTTGGTCGCGTAGTCCTTGCCGCGGTAGTCCCGGTTCAGCGCGCGGCCCTCGTCGGCGTCGACGATGCGGACGGCGAGCTGGGCCGGCGCGTCGAGCGCCGCACGGATCCATCGCACGACGCGGTGGCGCGGCAGCCACGCGCGGTGGCGCGCGTCGGCGAACTGCAGCGACAGCGTGAGTTCGGGGCGGGCCACGGCCATCAGTCCGGGTCGCGTTTTGCGGCCGCCTCGTAGGCTTCGACGATGCGTGCCACCAGCGGGTGGCGCACCACGTCGGCGGCGGTGAAGCGCGTCATCGCGATGCCCTTGACGCGCCTGAGCACCCGCTCGGCCTCGACCAGGCCGCTGGCCGTGCCCTTGGGCAGGTCGATCTGGCTGACGTCGCCGGTGACGACGGCCTTGCTGCCGAAGCCGATACGCGTCAGGAACATCTTCATCTGCTCGGGCGTGGTGTTCTGCGCCTCGTCGAGGATCACGAAGGCGTGGTTCAGCGTGCGCCCGCGCATGAAGGCCAGCGGCGCGATCTCGATCGAGCCGCGCTCGAAGGCCTTGGTGACGCGGTCGAAGCCCATCAGGTCGTAGAGCGCGTCGTACAGCGGCCGCAGATAGGGATCGACCTTCTGCGCCAGGTCGCCGGGCAGGAAGCCGAGGCGCTCGCCGGCCTCGACCGCCGGGCGCGTCAGGATGATGCGCTGCACCGCGCTGCGCTCGAGCGCGTCGATCGCGCAGGCCACCGCGAGGAAGGTCTTGCCGGTGCCGGCCGGGCCGATACCGAAGGTGATGTCGTGCGCGAGGATGTGGCGCAGGTAGGCGACCTGGTTGGGTGTGCGGCCGGCGAGGTCGCTGTGGCGGGTGCGCAGCACGATGGCGTCGCCGTGGTCGGCCGCGGCGGCACCGTCGCCCTGGGTCGCCTCGGCCAGCGCGAGCTGGAAGGCCGCCGGCGCGATCGGCCGCTGCGCGCGGTCGTACAGCGTCTGCAGCAGTGCGGTGGCGCGCTCGGCGCGCGGCTTCGGGCCTTCGACGCGGAAGGACTCGTTGCGCCGCGTGATCTGCACCTGGAAGGCCGCCTCGATCGCGCGCAGGTGCTCGTCGAGCGTGCCGCAGAGGTGGGCGAGGCGGGCGTTGTCGAGCGGGATGAAGGCGTGGCGCAGGATCACGGGCGGGCAAACGTGCAAGGTTGGGCAGCCGGCGGATTGTCTCGCGCCCCACGGTCCTTGCCCATGGTCGGCGCTTCTGCACAATGCGCCGCGATGTCCAGTTTCCTGCGCGCGCTGCGCCGCCTCGTCCTCCTCGCCTGCGGTGCGTGGCTGGCCGCCACCGCGGCGGCGGCCGATGCGACGCTGACCCTGCGCAGTGCCCAGTGGCAGCCGCTGCCCGCCGCGCCCGGCGCCGCGCCGGCCGCGCCGGTCACGGTGAGCCTGCCGCACGACTGGCAGGATCCGGCGGTGCGCGGGGGCTGGTACCGGATGGCCTTCGACCTGCCGGCGGTGCAGCCCGGCACGCTGCTCGCGGTCTACCTGCCGCGCGCCTGCGCCAACGTCGAGGTCCACCTCAACGGCCAGTTGCTGCACCGCGCCGGGCGCATGGTCGAGCCGATCACGCGCAACTGCTACCACCCGCAGCTCGTCACGCTGCCGGCGGCGCTGCTGCAGCCCACCGGCAACCGGCTGGATCTGCGGCTGGTCGGCGAGCCGCTGCCGCGGGTCGCCGCGCGGCAGCGCGCCGGCGGGCTGTCGCCGGTGCTGGTCGGTCCGCAGCAGGCGCTGGCGGCGCGCCAGGCCTCGCAGCTGTTCTGGAACGTCACGCTGGCGCAGATCAGCGCGGCGACGCTGGTGATGATCGGTGCGCTGATGCTGGCGCTCGGCTGGGTGCGGCGCATCGACCACCTGGGCTGGTTCGGCGCGCTGGCGATCGGCTGGGCGGCGCTGTCGGCGCGGCTGTGGTGGCGCGAGGTGCCGCTGCCGACGACGACGCTGGAGCTGCTGACCTGCAGCGCCTTCGTGCCGCTGGCGGCCTGCGCGGTGCTGTTCGTGCTGCGCTACGCCGGCCTGCGGCGGCGCTGGATCGACGCGCTGCTCTGGGGCCAGTGCCTGGTGCTTCCGGCGGTGCTGGTGGCGCTGGGGCCGGAGCGACTGTTCGTCGGCGCGGCGGCCTGCTACACGCTGCTGGCCGCGGAGCTGGTGGCGGCGATCGGCTACTTCCTGTGGCGCGCCTGGCATCGGCGGCGCCAGGAGTTCTGGGGCATGGGCGTGATCTTCGCGCTGGCGGCGCTGACCGTCGCGGTCGAGGTGGGCATCCAGGACGGCCTGATCGCTCTGCCCGAGGTGCACCTGATCCACTTCGCGATCCCGCTGATGTTCTGCGCGCTGGCGTTCCGGCTGGTGCAGACCTTCGCGCGGGCGCTGGGCGCCGCCGAGACCGCGCGCGGCCAGCTCGAGCAGCGCGTGCGCGAGATCTCGGCGCAGATCGAACGGAACTTCTCTCACCTGGCCGAGGCACGCGTCGAGCAGGTCGCCGAGAAGGAGAGGAAGCGCATCGCCGCCGACCTGCACGACGACCTCGGCGCCAAGCTGCTGACCATCG
>CAYLKR010000078.1:0-12107 GCA_964384225.1 uncultured Methylibium sp. | reverse complement strand
GCGCTGGCCCGCGGCCGCGGCGCCGACGCCGCGCTGTGGCGCGCCGACCTCGACGCCGCCGAGCTCGCCGGCCGCGCCGAGTACCGCCCGCCCGCCGCCGGCGAGAGCGCCGGCCGCATCGTCGCGCGGCTGCAGCGCCTGTCGCTGCCCAAGGGCGGCGACGACGCGGTCAGCGATCTGCTCGACCAGGCCCCGGCGTCCAGCGTGCCGGCGCTCGACATCGTCGTCGAGGACTTCGAGCTGCGCGGCAAGAAGCTCGGCCGGCTCGAGGTCGAGGCCGAGAACCGCGCGCCCGAAAGCGGCGCCGTCGTCGCCGGCGACTGGGAGCTCAAGCGCCTGAGGCTCGCCACGCCCGAGGCCACGCTGGCCGCCACCGGCCGCTGGCTGGCCGCGCCGAGGGCCGGCGTCGCGCGCCGTGCCGTGCTCGACTTCAGGCTCGACGTCGCCGACGGCGGCGCGCTGCTCACCCGCTTCGGCGAGGGCGAGGTACTGCGCGGCAGCAAGGGGGCGATCACCGGCCGCCTCGACTGGCTCGGTTCGCCGCTGGACATCGACTACCCCAGCCTCGGCGGCCAGATGCGCGTCGAGTTCGACCGCGGCCAGTTCCTGCAGGCCGAACCGGGGATCTTCAAGCTGCTCGGCGTGCTCAGCCTGCAGTCGCTGCCCCGCCGGCTGTTGTTCGACTTCCGCGACGTGTTCGCCGAGGGCTTCGCGTTCGACGCGCTGACCGGCGACGTGAAGCTCGAGCAGGGCGTCGCCCACACCAGCAACCTGCGGCTGCGCGGCGTGCAGGCGGTGGTGCTGATGGAGGGCAGCGCCGACGTCGAGCGCGAGACCCAGGACCTGCGCGTCGTCGTCGTGCCCGAGATCAACGCCGGTGCCGCGTCGCTGGCCTATGCGGCCATCAACCCGGCGGTCGGGCTCGGCTCCTTCCTCGCCCAGCTCTTCCTGCGGCGCCCGCTGGCCGAGGCCGGCACGCGCGAGTTCCGCGTCACCGGGCCCTGGGCCACGCCGCAGGTCGAGCGCGTCGAGCGCCGCGCCGGCCAGGCACCGGCCGCCGCCGATCCCCCCTCCTGAGCCCGACCTCGAAAGGACCCCCCGCGATGAAGATCGCCGCCGTGCAGATGCTTTCCACGCCCGACGTGGCCCGCAACCTCGAGCGTGCCGCCGCGCTGGTGGCCGAGGCCGCGGCCGCCGGCGCCGAGCTGGTCGGCCTGCCCGAGTACTTCTGCCTGATGGGCCGCGACGACCGCGACAAGCTCGCCCATGCCGAGCCGCTGGGCGACGGCCCGATCCAGCGCATGCTGTCCGACACCGCGCGCCGCCATGGCCTCTGGCTGGCCGGCGGCACGCTGCCGCTGGCGATCGAGGGCGACGCCGAGCATGCGCGCAACACCACGCTGGTGTTCGGCCCCGACGGCGCGCGGGTCGCGCGCTACGACAAGATCCACCTGTTCCGCTTCGACGACGGCGAGCGCCGCTACGACGAGGCCGCGACGCTGGCGCCGGGCCGCGAGCCGGTGGCCTTCACCGCCACCGACCGCGCGGGCCACGCGTGGCGCGTGGGCCTGAGCGTCTGCTACGACCTGCGCTTCCCCGAGCTCTACCGCGGGCTGTGCCGCCCGCCCTGCGACCTGCTGATGGTGCCGGCCGCCTTCACCTACCCGACCGGCGAGGCGCACTGGGAGCTGCTGCTGCGCGCCCGCGCGGTCGAGAACCAGTGCTACGTGCTCGCGCCGGCCCAGGGCGGGCGCCACGAGAACGGCCGCCGCACCTGGGGCCACTCGCTCGCCGCCGGCCCCTGGGGCGAACTGCTCGCGGTGCGCGCCGAGGACGGCGAGGGCATCGTCGTCGCCGAGATGAGCGCGGCGCGGCTGCGCGAGGTGCGCACCCAGCTGCCGGCGCTGCAGCACCGCGTCGTGTAAGCGCCGCCCCTTGCGCCGCGGCCGGGGAACGGCCAGCATCCGCGCCAGCAGTCCCCTTCCACGCGACCGAGGAGACGCCCGGTGGACCTGTCGCAGATCAACCTGCTCGCGGTGGTGGTGGCCGCCATGCTGCCCTTCGCCTTCGGCGCGCTGTGGTACTCGCCGGCGCTGTTCTCCAACGCCTGGATGCGCGAGGCCGGGCTCAGCGAGGAGCGCGTGCGCCAGGCCAGCATGGCGCGCGTGTTCGGCCTGTCCTTCGTCTGCCAGCTGGTCATCGCCTTCAACCTGGCGGCCTTCATCGGGCCGCAGGGCACGGTGGGCTTCGGCGCCTTCGCCGGCGCGGCGGCCGGCCTCGGCTGGGTCGCGATGTCGCTCGGCGTGACCTACCTGTTCGAGCAGCGCTCGCTGAAGCTGTGGCTCATCAACGGCGGCTACCAGGTGCTGGCCTACACCGCGATGGGCGCGTTGATCGGAGCCTGGCGGTGAGGGCCGCCGCATTCGCGTTCGGCGCGCTCATGGTGATGGCCGGCGGCGCGCACGCCGAGGCCGGCGCCGTCTCGACCACCGGCTTCACGATCACCCACACGGCGGCGCTGAAGGCGGCGCCGGCGCAGGTCTACGAGGCGCTAGGCCGCATCGGCCAGTGGTGGAGCCCGGACCACACCTACTCGGGCCAGGCCGCCAACATGACGATGGAGCTGCGCGCCGGCGGCTGCTTCTGCGAGCGCTGGGGCGCCGGCAACGAGATCGAGCATGCGCGCGTGCTGTTCGTCGCCAAGGACGCGGTGCTGCGCCTCGAAGGCGGCCTCGGCCCTTTGCAGGACCTGGCCGTCACCGGCGTGCTGACGATTTCGCTGAAGAAGGCTGCCGACGGCGCCGGGACCGAGATGAAGTGGGTCTACCGCGTCAGCGGCGCGCCCGACCCGGCGCTCGAGAAATGGGCCGTCCCGGTCGACGGCGTGCTGGGCGAACAGGTCAGGCGCCTCGGCGCCCTGGTCGACGGCGCGCCGCGCTGATCCGGGCGGCCAGGCGGCCGCGTCGGCATCGAAGCGAGTGACCGAGCCTCCTGCTGCAGTTTGGCGTGCGCCGCTTGCGGCCGTCGCCGGGCGGCGTATGGTGTTGGTCCCCGCCGGCGTGGCGGGGCTGCCCATGCGAACAAGGAGCCATGCCATGAACGACAGCACCACCACCGCCCGCGCCGACAAGCTGATGAACGACCTGCGGGTGTTCGTCGCCGATGCCGAGGAACTGCTGCGACACGCCGGCACCCAGACCGGCGAGGGTGCCGCCGACGTTCGCTCGCGCATCCAGGCCAGCCTGTACAAGGCGAAGGCCACGCTCGCCGACATGCAGCAGGCCGCCGCCGAGCGCGCCCGCGCCGCCGGCCATGCGGCCGACGATTACGTGCACGAGCACCCCTGGCAGTCGGTCGGCCTCGCGGCCGGCATCGGTGTGCTGGTCGGCATGCTGATCGCGCGGCGATGACCGCGCCCGCCGGCCTGCTGGCGTCGCTGCGGCGCGCGGCCGGCAGCCTGCTCGAGCTGGTCGAGCTGCGCCTGGCGCTGTTCGCCACCGAGCTCGAGCAGGAGAAGCTGCGGGTCGGGGCCGCGCTTGCCTGGGCCGTCGTCGCGTTGCTGCTGCTCGGCCTCGGCCTGCTGATGGTGGCGCTGCTGGTGGTGCTGCTGTTCTGGGACAGCCACCGCCTCGCCGCGCTGGGCGTGCTGTCGATCGCCTTCCTGGCCGCGGCCGCGGCGGCATGGCGCTGTGCCCGCGCGCGGCTTGCGGCCGCCGACGGCGCGTTCGCCCTCACGCTGGCCGAACTGCGCAGCGACCGCCGCAGCGTCGCCGCGGCGGCCGACGAAGTCGCCGCGGTGCGGCCCGAGCCGCCATGAACGCCGGCCGCGGCGCACCGGGGGCGGCGGGACTGTCGCGCGAGCGGCAGCTCTGGCGCCGCCAGGAGCGCCTCCTCGCACGCAGCGCCGTGCTGCGCGAGCGCCTGGGCGCCGATCTGGCGACGCTGCGCCGGCCGCTGGCGGTGGCCGACGGCGTCCTCGACGCGGCGCGCTGGCTCAAGGGCCACCCCGAGGTCGTGGGGGCGGGGGCCGTGGTCGTGGCGCTGCTGCGGCCGCGCCGCACGCTGCGCTGGCTGGGCCGCGGCTGGGGGCTGTGGCGCATCGGCCGGCGCCTGTGGCCGCTGTTGCGCGCCGTGCTCCGCTAGGCCGCGGCGGTGCCGGTGGCGGTCGGGACCGCGCGCGTTCTCAGCCGCGCCGCGGCAGCGCCGCGAGCTGGCGGTCGTGCGGCCGCGCCAGCAGCGCCAGCGCGGCGACGGCGCCGAGCAGCGCCATGAACATGTCGGACTGCGTGTCCCAGGGGTCGCCCTGGGTGCCGAGGAATTCGTCCGCGCCCTGGCCGAGCGCCAGCGCCGCAGCCCATTCGATCAGCTCGTAGCTCGCGCTGACCGCCAGCACCACGCAGACCACCAGGAAGGCGAGCATGCGGCGGCCGGCCACGTGCGCGTCGCGCAGCAGCACCTCGCGCGCGGCGACCGCCGGCACGAAGCCCTGCATGAAGTGGCCGAGCTTGTCGTAGGGGTTGCGGCCCAGGTCCAGCGCCTCCTGCACCCAGAAGCCCGCCGGCACCTTGGCATAGGTGTAGGCGCCGCCGAGCATCAGCACCGCGGCGTGCGCGAACACCAGCGCATACAGCAGCGGCGTCAGCGGATGGCGCGCGCGCGTCGCCCACAGCAGCGGCAGCACGATCAGCACCGGCGCCACCTCCAGCAGCCAGGTCGTGCGGTCCGACGGCCCGAAGGCCGAGGCCGCGAGCAGCGCCAGCAGCGCGGCGGTGTAGGCGGCCAGCGCTCGCGGGCTCATGGGGCGATCCCCCGCACCGCGGGCGGTGCGGCGAGCGCCGGGGCGCAGCGGGGTGCGTTCATGCGTCGGGATAGCGCTCGAAGGACGGCAGCGCGTGCGCCGTCGCCATCCACGGCAGGCGCTCGGCGGTCTGCACCTGCTCGCGCGGCGCCAGCGCCGCGGCGTCGTCGAACAGCGCGGACTGCACGTCGACCAGCCCCGGCAGCACCTCGGCGTTGCGGTAGAAGAGGCCGCTGCCGCAGTCGCCGCAGAAGCTGCGCCGCACCGCGCCGGCGCGGTCGACGGTCTTCGGCGCGCCCTGCGTCACGGCCAGCGCGCCCTCCGCGTAGGCGGCCCAGGCCGTGGCCGGCGCGCCCGAGGCGAGGCGGCAGTCGCGGCAATGGCACAGCGACACGCGCTGCGGTTCGCCGTGGCACTCGAAGCGGATCGCGCCGCAATAGCAGCGGCCGGTACGGGTCATCGCACACCTCCAGCGGGGCGGGGGTCCGGACGGGGATCGGCGCGCGTTCGCCGCCAGCGCAGCGCGAGCACCGTCACGACGAAGACCGCACAGGCCCCGGCCGACCACGCCAGCTCGCGCGGCGACGGCGGCAGCACCAGCACGAAGCCCTTGCCCTTGATCAGCGACGCGAAGCTCGACACGCAGAAGGGCATCGCGAACAGCCGGAAGGTCTGCCACTTGTCGACCGTGGCCCGCCGCAGCCCGCCGGTGCTCAGCAGCAGCGCCACGCCGATCAGCACCGCGAGGCCCGCCGCGTTGAGCCAGATCGCCGGCGCCGGGTCGAAGTGGTGCGCCAGCGTGGCGAGGTACCAGATCAGGTAGCACCACAGCACGATGCGGCCGTTGGGCAGCGTGGCGAAGTAGCGGGCGAAGCTGGCGAACGGGTTCATGGGCCGGGGCTCAGAGCGCGAGCGTCATGAAGACGCTGTTCGGGTCATGCGTGTAGCCTGCGAACGGCCCGCAGGGCGCGAACCCGAAGCCGGCGTACAGCCGGCGGGCGGGCTCGAAGGCATCCATCGATCCGGTCTCCAGGCTCAGCCGTTGCATCCCGCGCGAACGGGCCTGCGCGGCGATGTGCTCGAGCAGGGCCCGCGCGACGCCGCGCCGCAGGTGGGCGGCGGCGGTGCGCATCGATTTCACCTCGCCGTGGGTGGCGTCCAGCGTCTTCAGCGCGCCGCAGCCCATCAGTTCGCCGGTGTCCGACCAGCAGGACCAGAAGCTGATGTCCGGCCGGCGCAGCGCGTCGAGATCCAGCGCGTGCACGCTTTCCGGCGGCGAGAGGCTGTGCATGTGGCGCAGGTGCTCCTCCAGCAGCGCGTGGATCGCCGAGCTGGTGAGGTCGTCTAGGTCAACTTGCATGGGAGCTAGGTTGCCTATGGAGCAACGGCATGCGCTCGACTCGGCTGAACTGGTGCAGGGAGGCACTACCGCAAGCGTTGCTCGAAGGTCTCGGGTGGGCCAAAGACCCCCGCCGCCGCGGCACGAACTACGAACGCTACGGTCCAGAAAAACGCCCCACTCGCGTTCTGGATGTCCTCTAGGGAAACGTTCAAGTCTTCGACGGATTTTGGATGCGTGATTCGGTTCCTGACCTCTACGGCTGCTTTGACTCGTTCCCACCCTTCACCGTCAAAGTCAGGAATGAACTCAGGGTGATCCTTCCTTATCACTCGAGCGAGCAGTCGGTACGTTGAAAGCGTCGATAGGTACTTGGTGACCTCTCGGACAGAACCGTTTTCCGCAACTGCGTACGACCGCTCAAAGATCGCGTCGAGTTCCAGTGTGGTGGCGCTTGGAACAGAACGGTGACGTTCGAAGACTTGAACTCTAAAGAACCAGAGCATTCCCTCGGTTCCAGCGAGCGCGGTACGCACGAGATCGCGCCGGCTACTCGCCGTGTCGGTGGCGCGTACTCGCTCTTGGGCCTCCATAACGTCAGCAAACAGGACATCCGTGAAGACCTGCGGGGTTGATCTGTACTCGGGAGCGTTCGCGTCGGCGTTGGCTGCATCGATCATTGCGGCGTCCAAATCCAGCAAACTTGAGATCCGTAGGCGGTGTGTTCGGCCTTAGCGCCAACCAAACATCATCTGCCTCGCCACCGCCCGCTTCGCCGGCCCCAGCGCCTGCAGCGCCGCCAGCCCCAGCCCGCGCGCGCTGGCCAGGCCCGGCAGCGGCCAGGTGAAGCTGCGGGCCAGGAAGTCGGTCGTCGCGATCAGTGCCCAGCGGTCCGGCGCGCGCTGCCATTCGACCTTGCGCAGTGCTGCGTCGAGGCCCGTCGCGCCGCGCACCGCCTGCAGCGCCGCCACCAGCGCGTGCGCGTCGCGCAACCCGAGGTTGAGGCCTTGCCCGGCCACCGGATGCAGCGTCTGCGCGGCGTTGCCGATGCGCACGGTCCGCCCGTCGACCAGCGTGCGCTCGGCATTGAGCCCGAGCGCGAAGTCCTTCAGCGGCGTGATGTCGGTGAGCCGGCCGACGCGCGGAGGGAACACGCTGCCCAGCACCGCGAGGCGCTGCGCGTCGTCGAGCCCGCGCACCGGGTCGTCGTCCGCCTTGACGCACCACACCAGCGCCGCGCGCGCTTGGCCGTCGTCGGCGTCGGGCAGCGGCAGCAGCGCGGCCGGGCCGTGCGGCGTGAAGCGCTCGTAGGCGGTGCCGGCGTCCAGCGGGTCGGCGCGCTGCAGCGTCACCTGGCCGACCCAGGCGGTCTGGCCGTAATCGGCGCTCACGCCCTGAGGGAAGGGCTTGCGCGGCTGCGCGGCGAACACACCGCCCTCCGCCACCACCGCGAGGTCGTGGCGCTCGGCGATGCCGGCGTCGACCTCCACGCCGCCGTCGTCCAGCGCCTTCAGCGCCGCCACCGGCGTCGCGAAGCGCGCCGCCAGGCGCTCGGGCTCCGCCGCCACCGCCGCCAGCCAGGCCGCCTGCAGCGGCGCGACGATGGCGCCGTAGCTCGCTACCGCGCCGAGCTGGGTGACGCCGCACTCGCCGGCCGTCAGCAGCAGCTCGGGCTGCGGCAGCTTCGCCATGGCGGCCAGCAGCGCCGGCTGCTGCTGCGAGACATGCACCGCGCGGATCGCGGCGGCCTGCGGCGCGATCGCGTCCCAGACGCCCAGGCGCTCCAGTTCCTGCACGCTGCCCAGCGAGAGGGCCAGTGTGCGCGGGTCGCCGCCCACGTCCTGCTCGGCGGGGCGGGCGTCGAAGACGGCGATGCGCGCGTCGGGCAGCGTGCGCGCCGCGTGCAGCGCGAGCGCCAGCCCCACCGGACCGGCACCCACCACGGCGAGGGAGAGCGTGTCCACCGTCGGCCTCCTTGCGATCTATGATCCCGCGGCGATTGTGTCCGCAACCTCCGGGAGGCCCTCCATGGCGCTGATGGATTTCATCAAGAAGCAGTTCATCGACATCCTCGAATGGACGGAGGACGGCGACGGCACGCTGGCCTGGCGCTACCCGATGGCCGGCAACGAGATCCAGTACGGCGGCTCGCTCACGGTGCGCGAGTCGCAGATGGCGGTGTTCGTCAACGAGGGCAAGGTGGCCGATGTCTTCGGCCCCGGCATGTACAAGCTGACGACGCAGACGCTGCCGGTGCTGACCTACCTGAAGAACTGGGACAAGCTGTTCCAGTCGCCCTTCAAGAGCGACCTCTACTTCTTCAGCACCCGCCAGCAGATCGACCAGCGCTGGGGCACGACCCAGCCGGTGACGATCCGCGACAAGGACTTCGGCGCCGTGCGGCTGCGCGCCTTCGGCAACTACGCCTACCGTGTGGCCGACCCCAAGCTCTTCCACACCGAGATCTCGGGCACGCGCGACCGCTACACCGTGGCCGACCTCGACGGCCAGCTGCGCGCGCTGATGCTGCAGCACATCAGCGACGCGGTGGCCTCCAGCGGCACGCCCTTCCTCGACCTCGCGGCCAGCCAGGTCGAGTTCGCCGCGCACCTGCAGCAGGTCACCGCGCCGGCCTTCGAGAAGCTCGGCCTCAAGCTCGAATCGGTGACGGTGCAGAACGTCTCGCTGCCCGAGGAGCTGCAGAAGCTGCTGGACCAGCGCATCGGCATGGGCATGGTCGGCAACGACATGGGCAAGTTCATGCAGTACCAGACGGCGCAGTCGATCCCGAAGTTCGCCGAGGGCGCGGCCGGCGCCGGCGGTGCGGCGGGCGGGGGCGGCGGTGGGGGCAGCGTGATCGGCGACGCGATGGGCCTGGGCGCCGGCGTCGCGCTCGGCCAGGTGATGGCTCAGCAGCTCTCGCAGGGGCTGCAGGGCGCCGGTGCAGGCGCCGCGGCGGCCGCACCGACGGTCAAGCCCGACGAGGTCATGGCGACGATCGAGAAGCTCGCCGACCTCAAGGCCAAGGGCATCCTCACCGACGAGGAGTTCAGCGCCAAGAAGGCGGAGCTGCTGAAGAAGCTGACGTAAGGCCCGGTCGCACGGCGCCGTGGCGACCGAGCCCTCCCCGCAGCGCGCCTACCGCGCCGCCTGCCCGAACTGCGGCGCCGCGGTCGAGTTCCGCTCGGCCGCGTCGGCCGTCGCCGTCTGCAGCTTCTGCCGCAGCACGCTGGTGCGCGAGGGCGAGGCGCTGCGCCGCATCGGCCAGAGCGCCGAGCTGTTCGACGACCACAGCCCGCTGCAGCTGGGCACCGCCGGCCGCTGGCAGGGCGCCGCCTTCACGCTGGTCGGCCGGCTGCAGCTGCGCTATGCCGGCGGCACCTGGAACGAGTGGCATGCGCTGTTCGACAGCGGCAAGTCGGGCTGGCTGTCGGAGGACAACGCCCGCCACGTGATGGCCTTCGAGGCCCCGCTGGCCGAGCCGGCGCCGGCTGCCGATGCGCTGCGCGCCGGCGCGAGCGTCGCGGTCGGCGGGCAGCTCTGGCAGGTCGCGTCGCTGACGCGCGTGCGGGTCCAGGCGGCCCAGGGCGAGCTGCCGGGCGCACCGCCCGCGGCCGGCGAGTACCTGGTGGCCGACCTGCGCAACGCGCAGGGCGAGGTCGGCACGCTGGACTACGCCGATCCGGCGCGGCCGCTGTGGTCGGTCGGCCGCGAGGTCGAGCTCGGTGCGCTGGCGCTCACCGGGCTGGCGGCGGGCGTGTCCGAGAAGACGCTGGGCGCACGCACCGTTCCATGCCCGAGCTGCGGCGCGGCCATCGAGATCAAGCTCGCGACCACGCAGAGCGTGAGCTGCGGCCAGTGCCGGGCGGTGGTCGACGTCTCCGGCGGCGTCGGCGCCGACCTGAAGCACTACGCGCAGGCGACGCCGGGCGAGGGCGCCGAGCAGGCCGCGCCGCTGATCCCGCTGGGCCGCGTCGGCACGCTCGCGCTCGGCGACGGCGGGCCCCACCCCTGGCAGGTGGTGGGCTATGTCGAGCGCTGCACGCTGCCGAGCGGCGGTGACGACGAGCAGTTCTACTGGCGCGAGTACCTGCTCTACCACCGCGTGGCCGGCTTCGCCTTCCTCGTCGATGCGGACGACGGCTGGAGCTGGGTGCGGCCGATCACCGGGGCGCCCGAGGGCCGCGGCGCCGGCGTGCGCTGGAAGGGCGAGCTCTACCGCGAGACGGAGCGCTACGCCAGCCGCACGACCTATGTGCTCGGCGAGTTCTACTGGAAGCTCGCGAGCGGCGAGCGCACCGAGCATGTGGACTACCTCGGCCCCGGCGGGCGCCGGCTGAACCGCGAGGAGACGGGCTATGCCGGCCACGAGGAAGTCACCTGGTCGGCCGGCGCGCCGATCGACGCCGACAAGCTGATCGCCGCCTTCCGCATCGGCGCCGACGGCCGCGCGGCGATGAAGCGCGACGCCCGGCCGCTGTCGGCCTCCCTGGGCACGTACAAGAGCACGGGCATCGGGCCGCTCGCGACCTGGTTCGTCGCGCTGCTGCTGTTCGCCTTCGTCGTGTCGATGGAGCGCTGCAGCGACTCGGACCGCTGCGATGCGCTGCGGCAGAGCTACGGCGAGGCGAGCGCCGAGTACCAGCAATGCCTGCGCAGCGACGGCGGCGGCTTCGTGCGCGGGCCGGGCGGCTCGTTCGGCGGCTTCGGCACCGGCGGCTGGCACAAGTAGATTCACGACAGGAGACTTCACCATGATGATGGACATCGAATGGTTCCGGCCGGCCGTGCTGCTCGGCTCCATCGGCTACGCGCTGATCGGCGTGGGGGTGTTCTGGCTGTGCTTCGTGATCATCGACAAGCTCACGCCCTACGACCTGTGGGCCGAGCTGGTCGAGAAGCAGAACGTCGCGCTGGCGATCGTCGTCGGCGCGATGTGCCTGGCGATCGGGCTGATCGTCGCGGCGGCGGTGGTCGGGTGAGGGTGGGGAACCCGGCGCCCGCCGGGCGGCTCCATCGGCGGATGAGAACCTGCCTTGCCGCACTGGCGCTCGCGCTCGCCGCCGGCGCCGCCGCCGCCCAGCACCGCCATGCCCACGTGCACGGCGTCGTGGCCGCCGAGGCCGCGCTCGACGGCCCCTCGCTCGACGTGACCCTGCGCCTGCCGCTCGACAGCCTGCTGGGCTTCGAGCGCGCGCCGCGCAGCGAGGCCGAGAAGCGCGCGGCGCAGGCCCTCGTCGAGCGGCTGCGCAGCGATGCGATGCTGGTGCAGCCCGACGCCGCCGCCGGCTGCGCGCGCACCGGCGTCGAGCTCGTCTCGGCTGCGCTCGGGCTCGGCGACGCGCCGCCCGACGCCGACGGCCATGCCGAGCTCGAGGCGCGCTGGCGCTTCGGCTGCGCCGCGCCCGACAGGCTCTCGCACATCGAGCTCGGCATCGTCGGCGCCTACAAGCGCATCGCCCGCGTCGACGCGGCGATCGTCGCGCCCCGGGGCCAGACCCGGCAGGTGCTCAAGCGCCCGGCGCAGCGCCTCGCATGGCCGAAGTGAGCGAGGCACCGGTCGTCGAGGTCGCCGCGCTGCGCTGGCAATGGCCCGGCGCGGCGGCCCCGCTGCTCGACATCGCCGCGCTGCGGCTCGGTGCCGGCGAGACGCTGTTCCTGCACGGCGCCAGCGGCAGCGGCAAGAGCACGCTGCTGGCGCTGCTGGCCGGCGTGCTCGCGGCGCCGGCCGGCGCGGTGCGCCTGCTCGGCGAGGACTGGGCGGCCGGGCCGGCGGCGCGGCGCGACCGGCGGCGCGCCGACCATGTCGGCCTCGTGTTCCAGCAGTTCAACCTGCTCGGCTACCTGCCGGTGATCGACAACGTGCTGCTGCCCTGCCGCTTCTCGGCGCGGCGCGCGGCGCGCGCGGCGCGGCAAGGCGGCAGCGCGCGCGCCGCCGCCGAAGGCCTGCTCGAGCGCATGGGGCTGGAC
>CAYLKR010000077.1:0-12219 GCA_964384225.1 uncultured Methylibium sp. | reverse complement strand
GGCGCGCCGCCGTCGCCCGGCTGGGCCAGCGCGCGCAGCAGGCGCTCGACGACCTGCTCGAGGTCGGCCTTGCGCTCGCGCAGGTACTCGTTCTCCATCTCGTCGAACTGGCGCGCCAGCACCTCGAGCTGGGCCGACAAGGCCCACTCGGCGTTGTAGTGGCGCTCGCGGATCCATTGGCTGGTGGCGCTGGCCAGCGCCTCGTCGTGCAGCAGCATCAGGTGCACGTCGAGCAGCGCCGACAGCTCCGGTGGCGCATCGCCGGGCATCGCGCGCTGCAGCGCACCGAGCTCGGCGGCCACCGCATCGCGGGCGGCGCGCAGGCGGGCGACTTCAGGCTCCACCTCCTGCGGCGCGATGAAGTAGTGCGCGACGTCGACGCGGCTCGACGCGACGAGCACCGCACGCCCGATGGCCACGCCACGCGACACCGGGAGACCGAACAGCTGGAAGCTCATGAAGCCATCGTAGCAGCGGCTCTCGCCGCGGCAGCGCGGCGCCGGCACAACGTCATCACCCGGTCATGACGGCTACACGGGGCAGTCACGGCGCGGACGCAAGCTCGTCGCCATCGATGACACGGAGAACGACATGAGGGACCTGCCGCTGCCGACCCTGCCCCTGCAGGACATCTCCGGCCCCGATCGCCACGCACGGAGGTCACTTCGACGCCCCGGCGTGGATGAGGTCGCCGTCCCCGACCGCGCGCGGCTGGATGTGGCTTGGGCGCGCGATGAAGGCGAGGTTCGCGAAGCGCAGCGCCTGAGGTACCGCGTCTTCGCCGACGAGATGGGCGCCCGGCTGGCCCCGCCGGCCGGCACCGAGCCCGGCCTCGACGTCGACGTGTTCGACCCCTACTGCGAGCACCTGCTGGTGCGTGCAACCGGTGCCGACGGCGACCCGGGCCCGGTGATCGGCACCTACCGCGTGCTGACGCCGGCTGCGGCCCGGCGCGTCGGCGGCCTCTACAGCGAGACGGAGTTCGACCTGACGCGCCTGCGGCCGCTGCGCGACAAGATGGTCGAGCTCGGTCGCTCCTGCGTCGACCCCGATCACCGCCATGGCGGCGCCATCCTCGCGCTGTGGGGCGCACTGGCCGAATTCATGGTGCGCAACGAGCTCGACACGATGGTCGGCTGCGCCAGCGTCAGCATGCGCGATGGCGGCCACGTCGCGGCCAGCCTGTGGGAGCAGCTGCGCCACAGCCACCTCGCGCCGATCGAGTGGCAGGTGCGCCCGCGGCTGCCGCTGCCGGTCGACGAGCTCGACCGCAGCCTGCCGGCGGAGCCGCCGGCCCTGATCAAGGGCTACCTGCGCTGCGGCGCGCGCATCCTCGGCGCGCCGGCCTGGGACCCGGACTTCAACACCGCCGACCTGCCGATGCTGATGCGCATCGAGGACCTCCCCGCCAAGTACCGGCGGCACTTCCTGGGTCGCTGAGTGCGGCGGCGCCGGGCTACTCGCCCTCGCCGAACTTCGCGTCGATCAGCTCGCGCAGCGCGGCCATCGCCTCCTGCTCGCGCTCGCCATCGCACTCGATCTCGATCTCGGTGCCTAGCCCGGCGGCCAGCATCATCACGCCCATGATGCTCTTGGCGTTGACGCGGCGCGCGCCGCGGCTCAGGTGCACCTCGCAGGGGTAGCTGCCGGCGAGCTTGGTCAGCTTCGCGGACGCGCGGGCATGCAGGCCGAGCTTATTGCTGATGTTGATGCGCGTCGTGATCATCGCCGGGGCGTTGTGTCTGGTTCAGCGGGCGGGCGCTCGCGATCTGCAGCACACCCTGGGTCGCGCCGGCCAGCGCACGCGCGGCCAGCTGGTCGATCGGCTCGTCGGCATAGTTGATCGAGCGCCACAGCATCGGCACGTTGACGCCGGTGACGATCTTCACGCGCACGCCGTCGGCCAGCCGCTGGGCGATGTTGGCCGGCGTCGCGCCGAACACGTCGGTCAGCACCAGCGCCTCGCGCCGCGCGCTGGCGGCCAGCGCGCGCTCGAGCTGCGCGCGAGCCCGCGCCTCGGTCTGCTCGAGCGGCACGCTGGACGAGACGTCCAGCACCTCGATGCGCGAGGCGGCCTCCGGAAAGGCATGCGTCGCCGCGGCCTTGAGGGCCGAGGCGAGCGGTGCGTGGGCGATGATGAACAGGCCAGCCATCTGCCCGTGAATTATGGGCGCAGCGCATCGACTCGCGCCGCGTGCGGCCGTTGCCCTGACCGCTCAGCGGCGCGGCTTGAGGTTGTCGAAGAAGGTCTCGAGCGCCTGGGACGACGGCGCTCCGCCCAGCACCGCGGCGTGGAAGACCCGGCCACCGTGCGCGAAGACCGCGGCGTGCTCCACCACCGGCGTGCCGTCGGGACGCCGGCCGGTGACCGTGAACCGCAGCGCCTGCGGCCCGGGCGCGATGCCCGGCAAGGCGAGCGGCGCGACGCCCGACTCGCTGCCATCGAGATTGCTCGTCCGCGCCGCGCGCAGGGCCTGCAGCGCCGCCGCCTGCTCGCGCGGGTCGGCGACGGCCGCGCTGGCCAGTCCCCAGGTGCTGCCGTCGGCGCTGCAGGCCAGCAGTTCGACGTCCACCGGCGCCGCCCCGAGCGCCATGCGGCGCACGTGACGCTCGGGCTTGCAGGGCAGCCAGGCGACCAGCACGGCGCCCTCGGGGCGCACCTCGCGCCAGTCGAGAGCCGGCGCGCAGGCCGAGGCGAACGCCAGCGCGAGCAGCGGGAGGACGCGACGCGGGGAAGGGCAAGCCGGCATCGGCGGATTATCGGCAGCCGCTAGCATCGCCCGATGGTTCGACCGACCCCCGCCGCAGCGCCGGCCGCCCTCGACGGCCTGCGCGTGCTCGACCTCTCGCGCGTGCTGGCCGGCCCCTGGTGCACGCAGATCCTCGGCGACCTGGGCGCCGACGTCGTCAAGGTCGAGCGCCCGCCCGGCGGCGGCCACCCCGGCGGCGACGACACCCGCGGCTGGGGCCCGCCCTTCCTGCGCGACGCCGACGGCCGCGAAACCGGGGAAGCGGCCTACTTCCTGGGCACGAACCGCAACAAGCGCTCGATCACGATCGACCTCGCCGCGCCGTCCGGCCGCGACCTCGTTCGTGCGCTGGCGCGTGAGGCCGATGTGCTGGTCGAGAACTACAAGGTCGGCGAGATGGCGCGCCACGGGCTGGACTACGCCGCACTGTCGGCACTGAATCCGCGGCTCGTCTACTGTTCGATCACCGGCTATGGTCAGACCGGCCCCTACCGCGAGCGCCCGGGCTACGACTATGCGGTCCAGGGCCTCGGGGGCCTGATGAGCGTGACGGGCGCGTCGCCGGCGGAGATCGCCGACGGCGAACCCGGCGGCGGGCCGCAGAAGGTCGGTGTCGCGGTCGCCGACCTGTTCACCGGCCTGTATGCCACGGTGGGCATCCTCGCGGCGCTGCGCCACCGCGACGCCGAAGGGCGTGGCCAGTACCTCGACATGGCGCTGCTCGACACCCAGGTCGCGATGCTCGCCAACCTCGGCGCCAA
This sequence comes from uncultured Methylibium sp., assembly GCA_964384225.1. Classification (GTDB taxonomy): domain Bacteria; phylum Pseudomonadota; class Gammaproteobacteria; order Burkholderiales; family Burkholderiaceae_C; genus Methylibium. The sequence continues at coordinate 8,708 of CAYLKR010000077.1, read as the reverse complement.
CTACCTCGTCAGCGGCGCGGTGCCGCAGCGCGTCGGCAACGCGCACCCGAACATCGTGCCCTACCAGGTCTTCGAGGTCGCCGACGGCCATGTGATCCTCGCGGTGGGCAACGACGGCCAGTTCCGAAAGTTCTGCGCGGCGGCCGGCTGCACCGACCTCGCGGACGACCCCCGCTTCGCGAGCAACGCCGACCGCGTGCGCCACCGCGCCGTGCTCGTGCCGCCGATCGCCGCGGTGATGCGGACCCGCACGCGCGCCGAGTGGCTGGGCGCGCTGGAGGCCGCGGGCGTGCCCTGCGCCCCGATCAATGCGCTGGACCAAGTGTTCGCCGACCCACAGGTCCAGGCGCGCGCGATGACCGAGACCGTCACCCACCCGCTGGCTGAAGCACTGCAGCTGGTGGCCAGCCCGCTGAAGCTGTCGGCCACGCCGCCGTCGACCCGCCGCGCGCCGCCGCTGCTGGGCGAGCACGGCGCGCAGGTGCTGGCCGACTGGCTGGGCTGGGACGCCGCGCGCATCGCCGCGGCGTGCGCCGAGGGGGCGCTCGGACCCGCCCCCGAACCGGGGGGCACAGGCGGGGCCGACGCCCGAGCGGCCTCTTGAAACGCCAAATCTGTCACAGAATGTGAGCCGTTGCGGCACATGTCGCCGCATTGCTTGCCATCGTGCCCCTTTCCGCTGTGCCCCTGCCCATGAGCGATCGCCCGCCGCTGCCCGAGGCACTGGCTGCCGCCCACGACACGGCCGACGGCGCCGAGCCTTGGCGCGAGCTTGCCGCGCAGATCGGCCGCGAGGTCGCCGGGCCGCTGAGCAGCGCGCTCGAGCGCGTGATCCAGCTCACCACCACCGGCCGCATCGACCGCCCTGGCCTGCGCCTGCTGCGCTCCGAGATCGAGCGCGCGCGGCGCATCGGCATCGTGAGCCAGCAGCTCGCGCGCTTCACGTCGAAGCGGCTGCGCCAGTCGCACGAGCGGCTGAACCTCGCCCAGACGCTGCAGGCGGTGCTGGCCCACCGCCAGCGCGAGATCGCCTCTCGCGGCATCCATGTCAAGCAAAGCACGAGGCCGATCGAGGTGCTGGTCGACCCGGCGCTGCTGTTCAGCCTGCTCAACGCCATGCTCGACTGGGCGGTCGAGTCGGCGCGCTCGACGGTGGACCTGCGCGTGGACCTGAAGAGCTGGCCGGTGCACGGTCGCATCAGCTGCAGCTTCACGCATGCGGGCGCGGACGACGCGCCGCCGGACGGCGCAGCGGCTGCCGGGCTCGACTCGCTGAACTGGCATCTGGTGTCGCAGATCGCGCGCACCATGGGCCTGGAGCTGAGCCGCGAGGACGACTCGACGCGCGCGAAGCTCGTGCTGGTGTTCCCGCGCACGGTGAACGATGAGCTGGAGGGCATGAGCGCCGTCGAGCTCGACCATGGCGACGGCTCCAGCCTGAACTCCAAGCCGCTGGCCGGCAGCCAGGTGCTGGTGGTCGCGGCGCGCCGCGAGGTGCGCGTGCAGGTGCGCGACGCGCTCGCCAACATGGGGCTGATCGTCGACTTCGTCGGCTCGGTCGAGGAGGCGGTGGACTTCTGCCGCGACGGCCTGCCGCACGCGATCGTCTTCGAAGCGGTGCTGCGCGGCGAACGCCTCGACCAGCTGGCCGAGGACATCCGCGCGGAGCTGCCCAGCTTCTCCTTCATCGAGATCGTCGAGGAAGGCAACGCCTTCGAGATCTCGGGCTTCAACGGCATGAGCCACGCGCGCGTCGGGCGCGACGGTCTGGCCCACGGGCTGCCGTCGGCGCTGGTGTTCGAGCTGTCGAAGAGCTTCTGAGCCGCCGACGGCCCCCCGTCAGCCGAGCGAGCCGAAGACCTTCTTGAGGATGTCGCTGCCGGTCCCGACCGGGTCCTTGCGGATCTTCTTTTCTTCCTCGCCGATCATGAAGTAGAGGCCGTCGAGCGCCTTGCCGGTGACGTACTGCTGGACGTTGGCGTCCTCCTTCTTCACCAGCCCGAAGCCGACGCCCTTGCCGGCGACCGCGTTGTACTTCTCGGCCAGCGACACCTTCTCGGTCGCCTTGGTGACGATCGGCAGGAACTTCTCGCCCAGCGGCTTGCGCGTCTTGCCGGCGAAGAACTGCGTCACCGAGGTGTCGCCGCCGGTGAGGATCTTGCGGGCGTCCTCGACCGTCATGCTCTTGACCGCGTCGGTGAGCAGCGGCTGGGCCTCGGGCACGGCCGACTCGGCGGCGCGGTTCATCGCCGTCACCAGTTCTTCGACCTTGTCGCCCTGGCCCAGCGTGCGCAGCAGCTTGGCGCCGCTCTCGAGCGCGCCGGGCAGCGGGATCTTGACCTTGGGGTTGCCGAGGAAGCCGTCGGGCCGGCCGAGCAGCCCGACCGCCGAGGCCGCGCCGCGCGACAGCGCCTCCTTCAGGCCGGCGCTCGCGTCGGCGTCGCTCAGCGACCAGGCGCGCGCTTCCGCCCACACGATCCATAGCGCCAGCGCGGCAGTGCCGGCGGAAAAGTCCCTGCGGTCCATGTCAGCTCCCGGGTTGTCGATCACCGGATGTTGCGACCGGTGTCGTGACTTTGGCAACCGCGCGCTGCATCATCGGGCCCGGCGGCGCGCCGCCGACCCACCCCCCACGAGAGGAGACCCCATGGCAGGGAAGTTCGAGCTCAAGAAATCGGCCAACGGCAAGTTCTTCTTCAACCTGCTCGCCGGCAACGGCCAGATCGTGCTGACGAGCGAGATGTACGAGTCCAAGCCGAGTGCGCTGAACGGCATCGAGTCGGTCAAGAAGAACGCCGCCGACGCCAGCCGCTTCGAGAAGCTGGTCAACCAGGGCGGCAAGCCCTATTTCGTGCTGAAGGCCGGCAACAGCCAGGTCATCGGTCAGAGCCAGGGCTACGGCAGCGAGGCGGCGCGGGATGCCGGGATCGCTGCGGTCGGCGCCGCCGCCGACGGCGCAGCGACGAGCGACCTGACCGGCTGAGCCGGCGCTGCTGCGCTCAGCCCGAGCGCAGCAGCGAGGACACCACGTCCGACTGCGTCAGCATCCCGACCAGCCGCGCCTCGGCGCCGACGATCGGGATGTGGTGGTGCCCGCCCTGGGCGAACAGCGGCAGCAACTCGGCCAGCGGCCGATCGGCACTGGCCACGCGGACCTGGCGCGTCATGATCTGGCCGACCACCTCGGGCTTGTCGCCATGGGTGGCACCGCTCGGGCGGATGAAGGCGCGCAGGCGCCGCGGCCAGCCCTCGTGCAGGTCCAGGTCGGCATGGCGCAGGAAGTCGGCCAGCGTGACGATGCCGACGACGCGCTGCGCGCGATCCACCACCGGCAACGCCTTGATCCGCCGCTCGCGCAGCAGCGTCCAGGCCTCGTCCAGCGGCGTCCCGAAGGACACCGTCACCGGCCGCCGGCTCATCACGTCTGCGCAGCGCAGCACGCCGAGCCGCCGGCGGTAGGCCTCGCCCTCGGCGGCGGCCAGCAGTGCGGCGAGGTCGTCGCGCGGCAGGTCGAGCACCTGGTTGTAGCGGGCCAGCACCGCGTCGAGGTCGGCCTCGCTGAAGCCGCCCCCGGCCGCCTGTTCCGGCGACGCCTGCTGGCCATGCGGGTAGCGACGCCCGGTCGCGCGGTTGTAGGCCAGGCCGGCGGCCACCAGCAGCAGCGAATTGAACGCCGCCGGGAACAGCGCGAATCCGAGGTGCGAGACGCCGCCGATGGCCGTCAGCAGCGCCATCGCGCCGCCCGGCGGGTGTAGGCAGCGCAGTGCGAACATCGCGCCGATCGCCAGGCCGACCGCGAGGGCCGCGGCCCAGGCCGGGTCGGGCACGGCCCAGGCGCAGGCGATGCCGACCAGCGCCGCCACCGTGTTGCCGCCGACCACCGCCCAGGGCTGGGCCAGCGGGCTGGCGGGCACCGCGAACACCAGCACCGCGCTCGCGCCGAGCGGAGCGACCAGCCACAGCGGTGCCAGCGACGCCGGGGCAACGCCTGCCGCCCAGCGGCTCAGCAGTGCTGCGAACAGGACCCCCAGCGCGGCACCGCAGGCGGCGCGGACCCGCTCGGCCGCGTCGACCTGCAGCCGCGCCGGCCGCCAGGCGCGCCAGCCGGTTCCGCGCAGCCCGACGGCTTCAGCCGGCGGCGACGCCCGCCGCATGCGCCTGCTGGTCGGCGTGGTAGCTGGATCGCACCATCGCGCCGACGGCCGCGTGGCTGAAGCCCATGGCCTGGGCCTCGCGCTCGAACATGCGGAAGGTGTCCGGGTGCACGTAGCGCCTGACCGGCAGGTGGTGACCGCTGGGCGCCAGGTACTGCCCGAGGGTGAGCATGTCGATGCCGTGCGCGCGCATGTCGCGCATGACTTGCAGGATCTCCTCGTCGGTCTCGCCCAGTCCGACCATCAGCCCGCTCTTGGTCGGCACGCCCGGGACCTGTTCCTTGAACTTCTTCAGCAGGTTCAGGCTGAAGGCGTAGTCGCTGCCCGGGCGCGCTTCCTTGTACAGCCGCGGCACCGTCTCCAGGTTGTGGTTCATCACGTCCGGCGGCGCGGCGCGCAGGATCTCCAGCGCCCGGTCGTCGCGGCCGCGGAAGTCGGGCACCAGCACTTCGATGCGGGTCCGCGGCGACAGCTCGCGGGTCTTCTGGATGCAGGCCACGAAGTGGGCCGCGCCGCCGTCGCGCAGGTCATCGCGGTCGACGCTGGTGATGACGACGTACTCGAGCTTGAGCGCGGCGATGGTCCTGGCCAGGTTCTCGGGTTCCTGGGCATCGAGCGGGTCGGGGCGGCCGTGGCCGACGTCGCAGAAGGGGCAGCGCCGGGTGCACTTGTCGCCCATGATCATGAAGGTGGCGGTGCCCTTGCCGAAGCATTCGCCGATGTTGGGGCAGCTGGCCTCCTCGCAGACGGTGTGCAGCTTGTGCTCGCGCAGGATCTGCTTGATCTCGTAGAAGCGCGTCGTCGGGCTCCCCGCCTTCACGCGGATCCACTCGGGCTTCTTCAGCACCTCCCCTCCCGACACCACCTTGATCGGAATGCGCGCCGTCTTCGCCTGGCTCTTCTGCTTGACGGTGGGGTCGTAGGCGCCGGCGGGGGCGGCGGTGCGGGGGTCGGCGGGGGTGCTCATGGCGCGCGTCAGGGACTCAGGTAGCTCGTCAGCCTGGCGGCCAGGGTGTCGGCCGCATCGTCCCAGGTGGTGATGACGCCGATTGTAGAAAGGTCGATCGTGCGCAGACCGGCGTAGCCGCAAGGGTCGATGCGGCCGAAGGGCTCCAGGTCCATCGCGACGTTCAGCGCCACCCCGTGGTAGCTGCAATGCCTCGTGATCTTGATGCCGAGCGCGGCGATCTTGCCGATGCCACACCAGGGGTCGCGGGGATCGGGCGGCGACGGCAGCGCGGCGTGGCCGAAGGGGTCGTCCAGGCCGACATAGATGCCCGGCGCCCCCGCGACGCGGTGGCCGGTGACGCCGTAGGCCTCCAGCGTCTTGAGCACCGCCTGCTCGATGCGGAACACGTACTCCTTGACGAAGATGCCGAGCCGCTTCAGGTCGACCAGCGGGTAGGCGACCACCTGGCCGGGGCCGTGGAAGGTGACCTGGCCGCCGCGGTTGGTCTGCACGACGGGGATGTCGCCCGCGTCGTGCACATGCGCGGCGCGGCCGGCGATGCCCTGGGTGTAGACCGGCGGGTGCTCGCAGAGCCAGAGCTCGTCTTCGGTGTCGGCGCCCCGGCCCTCGGTGAACGCGCGCATGGCGTCGACGGTCGCCGCGTAATCGACGCGGCCCAGGCGCTTCGGCTTCAAAGCACGACCTTGACCATCGGGTGCGTGCTCAGCGTGCGGTAGAGCTCGTCGAGCTGCTCACGGCTGGTGGCGGTGACGGTGATCGTCAGCCCGAGGTAGTTGCCGGCCTTGCTCGGGCGGCGCTCGATCGTCGCGGCGTCGAAACCGGGATCGAACCGAAGCGCCACCGCGGCGACGGCCTCGACGAAGCCGTCGACCTGCGCGCCCATCACCTTGATCGGGAAGCGGCTCGGGTACTCGATCAGCGATTGCTCGGGCGGGATGTCGGCCATCTCAGGTGCACTGCGTCCGTTTGGCGCGCTGGTAGGCCTCGTACAGGCGGGCGTAGACCGGCCCCGGCTTGCCGCGCAGCGCGCCGTGGCCGACCGGCTCGCCGTCGAGCTTGGTGACCGCCAGCACCTCCTTGGTCGAGGAGCTCAGCAGCAGCTCGTCGGCCGCCGCCACCTCGCCCTCGGAGACGGGCCGCAGGCTGTAGCCGATGCCTTCGTCCTCGCAGAGCTCGCGCAGCAGGTCATAGCGGATGCCTTCGAGCACATGTTCGCTCTTCGGCGGGCCGATCAACGCACAGTCCTTGGCGATCCAGACGTTGGACGACGCCGCCTCGGTCAGCCAGCCGTCGCGGAACAGGATGGTCTCGGTGGCGCCGGCGTCGGCCGAGATCTGGCGCGCCAGCACGTTGCCGAGCAGGCTGGTGCACTTGATGTCGCCGCGCTCCCAGCGGAAGTCGCGCGCGCTGACGCAGGCCACGCCGGCATGGCGCTGCTCGGGCGTGGGCGGCTTCAGCGGGTTGGTCATGATGAACACCGTCGGCTCGATGTCCTTCGGCATCACGTGGTCGCGCAGCGACACGCCGCGCGTGACCTGCAGGTAGAGGAACTGGTCGGCCGCGCCGGTCTGCGCATGCAGCGCGCCGATCAGCCGGCGCAGGCGCTCGAGCCACTGCGCGGCCGTGTGCGGGTTGCCGATGCGCAGCTTCGCGAGGCTGCGATCGAGGCGCGCCATGTGCTCCTCGAAGCGGAAGATGCGCTGGCCGTAGACCGGCATCGCCTCGTAGACGCCGTCGCCGAACAGGAAGCCGCGGTCGAGCACGCTCACCCTGGCGTCGGCGACGCGCGTGTACTCGCCGTTCAGGTAGCACAGCGACTCGGCGGTGGCGGCCGGGATCCCGTTCATGCGGCGAGGGTAGGACGATGCCCCGGCGGCGGCAAGCCCGGCGTCAGCACTACTGGATCCACAGCCGCAGCGCGTCCCAGGCCCGACCCAGCAGCCCGGCCTGCTCGACCGGCTCCAGCACCACCAGCGGCAGTTCGGCCACCGGGCCGGCGCTGCTGCTAATCTTGATCGTGCCGACCGTCTGACCCTTGGCCAGCGGCGCGACCAGCGGGTCGGTGCGGGCGATGTCGGTCTTGAGCTTGCCGCCCTCGCCCTTGGGCACGGTGACGTACAGCGCCCCGGCGCTGCCGAGCTTGGCGGACGCGACCTTGCCCTTCCACACCGGCACGGTGGCGATGGCCTGGTTGGTGTCGAACAGCTTGACGGCATCGAAGGCGCTGTAGCCCCAGTTCAGCAGCTTCTGGCTTTCGTTGGCGCGCGCCTCGGCCGAGGCAGCGCCGAGCACGACGCTGACCAGCCGACGCTCGCCGTTCGGGAAGCTGCGCTTGGCGGTCGCGATCAGGCAATAGCCGGCGGCATCGGTGTAGCCGGTCTTCAGGCCGTCGACGCTCGGGTCGCGGTAGAGCAGCAGGTTGCGGTTGCCCTGCTTGATCTTGTTGAAGGTGAAGTCGCGCATCGCCGAGTAGCGCAGGTAGTCCGGGTGGTCCTGCACCAGGCGCTGCGCGATCACCGCGAGGTCCCGCGCGGTGCTGGCGTGGCCCGGCGCGCTCAAGCCTTCGGGGTTTTTGAAGGTGGTGTTCTTCAGACCGAAGGCCTGCGCCTGGCGGTTCATCATCTCGACGAACTGCTCCACCGAGCCGGCGATGCCCTCGGCGAGCACCACCGTCGCGTCGTTGCCGCTCTGCACGATCTCGCCCTTGAGCAGGTCGTCGACCGTGACCTGGCTGTTCAGCGGCAGGTAGCTGCGCGACGCGCCGGTCATGCCGGTGCGCCAGGCGCGCTCGGACACCGGCAGCGTCTGGGTCAGCGTCAGCTTCTTGTCCTTGAGCGCCTGGAACACCAGGTAGGCGGTCATCAGCTTGGTCAAGGAGGCGGGCTCGCCGGGCTGGTCGGCGTCCTTGCTGGCCAGCACCTGGTTGGTGTTCAGGTCCAGCAGCAGCCAGGCGCGCGCAGCGATCTCGGGCGGTTGCGGCGCCTGGGCCTGGGCGGCACCGAGGGTGAAGGCGAGGACGAGGGCAAGCAGTCGTTTCATGGGTCTCGGGAATCAGTCCGCCGCGCGCAGGCCGCGCAGCAGCAGGGTCTTGAGCAGCGCGAGCCGCCCGTGGAAGAAATGGCCGACGCCGGCCACCACCGTGACCGGCAGCCCCTGGGGCCGCGCCCAGTCCAGCGTGGCGGCGAGCGGGACGACCTCGTCGTCCTCGCCGTGGATGACGACCGTGTCGTGGCGCAGCGGTTCCGCGATGGGTGGCACGACCTGCTTCTGCGTCGACGGCGCGACCAGCGCAAGCCGCTGCGCCGGCTCGGCCAGCCGCGCAGCCGCTGCGGCAACGACATAGCCGCCGAAGGAGAAGCCGGCCAGCATCAGCGGCAGCCCGGGCGCCGCCGCGCGGCCGGCGGCGATGACCGCCAGCGCGTCATCGACCTCGCCGCGTCCCTCGTCCCAGGCGCCGGCCGAGCCGCCGACGCCGCGGAAGTTGAAGCGCAGCACGCGCCAGCCGAGCTGCAGCCCGGCGCGGGCGATCGTCTGCACGACCTTGTTGTCCATCGTGCCGCCGTGCAGCGGGTGCGGGTGGCAGA
>CAYLKR010000076.1:0-12344 GCA_964384225.1 uncultured Methylibium sp. | reverse complement strand
GCCTGCGGCAGCGGGTCGGCGACCGCCGGACCGCCGGTCAGGATCGGCGGCGCGCCGCTCCACAGGCGGCCCATCGCGAAGATGAAGACGTTGACCGCGTAGCCGATGAGCGTCAGGCCCAGCACCACCGGGAAGCTGCGGCCGCGCAGCAGCAGGTAGATGCCGCAGGCGGTCACCCACCCAATGCCAGTGGCGACGAGAAACTCCATGCTCATCACGCGCCCCCCGCCGCCTGCGGCGGCTCCTTGCTCGCCGCGCCGAGCACCGAGAGCATCAGCATCGTCGCGCCGACCACGGTGATGTAGACGCCGAGGTCGAACAGCGCCGCCGTCGCCAGCGGCAGCTCGCCGAGCAGCGCCACCGTCGGGTGGCCGTAGGCGCTGGTCAGGAAGGGCTTGCCGAAGGCGAAGGCGCCGACGCCGGTGAACCCGGCGATCGCGAGGCCCGCTCCGATCCAGCGCGTGAAGCGCTGGCCGCCGCGGCCGTGCAGCAGCGCGTCGGCACGCTGCTGGCCGAGCGCCATGTACTGCAGCACGAGCGCCACCGCGGTGATCAGGCCGGCGATGAACCCGCCCCCCGGCAGATTGTGGCCGCGCCAGAAGATGTAGACGCTGACCGCCAGCGCCAGCGGCAGCACCAGGCGTGCGGCCATGCGCAGCATCAGCGGCTCCTTGGCGAAGCTCCAGGGCCGCCCGGCCGGATCGGCGCTCGGGCGGCGCACCCGCAGGCCGTCGAGCAGCGCCAGCACGCCGACCGCGGCGATGCCGAGCACGGTAATCTCTCCGAAGGTGTCGTAGCCACGGAAGTCGACCAGGATCACGTTGACCGCGTTGGTCCCGCCGCCCTTGGGCAGCGACTGCTCGAGGAAGTACCAGCTGATCGCGTCGTGATCGCGCGTGAGCATCAACCACGCCAGCCAGGCGATGCCTGCGCCGCCCGCCAGCGCCAGGGCGGCGTCGCGGCCCCGCCGCGCGGGGCTCGACTCCTGCGGGCTGAACGTCGGCAGCAGCGCCAGGCCCATCAGCAGCAGCACGGTGGACACCACCTCGACCGAGAGTTGCGTCAGCGCGAGGTCGGGCGCCGACAGCGACACGAAGGTCAGCGAGGTGACGAGTCCGATCACGCCCGTGAGCACCACGGCCCGGAAGCGGTCACGGTGGCCGAGCACCAGCGCGGCGCCGGTCGCCAGCAGCAGCGCCCAGACAACCCAGGCCACCGGCGGCGCCGGCAGCAGTTCGCGTCCGCCGGACGTGAGACCCGCGCCCTGCCCCAGCAGGAAGGGCCAGACACCGAACACGATGGCGCTGCCGACCATCAGGGCCGCGTAGCGCTGCAGAGAGCCGTTCTCGAGCCGCGCGGTCACGCGCCCGGCGAGGCCGATCAGTCCGTCGATCGCGCGGGTGAACAACAGGCGACCGGTCCAGCCGCGCGGATGGTGCAGATGCAGGTCGAACTTGCGCTGCAGCGCCCAGTACATCGCCACACCGCCGACGAGCGCGACCACGCTCAGCAGCAGCGGCAGGTTGAAGCCGTGCCAGATCGCCAGCTGGTACTCGGGCGGCGGCGCACCGAGCACGGCGGTCGCGGCCACGTGGACCAGCGGGCCGAAGGTCGCCGCCGGCAGCAGGCCGACGCCGATGCAGACCACCACCAGCAGCCCGACCGGCGCCTTCATGAAGAACGGCGGCTCGTGCGGATGCGGGTTCGGGAGGTCCTTCGGCGGGCCGTTGAAGAACACGTCGTGGATGAAGCGCAGGGAGTAGGCCACCGAGCAGATCGCCCCCAGCGTGGCCGCCAGCGGCACGAGCACGCCGAAGGCGAAGCGGCTCTGCGCCCCGACGGCCTCGGTGAGGAACATCTCCTTCGACAGGAAGCCGTTGACCAGCGGCACGCCGGCCATCGACGCGGCGGCCACCATCGCCAGCGTGGCGGTCCAGGGCATGAAGGCCATCAGGCCGCCGAGCTTGCGCATGTCGCGCGTGCCGGTCTCGTGGTCGATGATGCCGGCGGTCATGAACAGCGAGCACTTGAAGGTCGCGTGGTTCAGGATGTGGAACATCGCCGCCACCGCCGACAGCGGCGACGCGAGCCCGATCAGGAAGACGACCAGGCCGAGATGGCTGATCGTCGAGTACGCGAGCAGGCCCTTCAGGTCGTGCTTGAACACCGCGACGTAGGCGGCGAAGGCCATCGTGCCCAGGCCCACGGTCGCGACGATGGCCTCGAACAGCCCGCTGCCGCCGAGCACCGGGTAGAGCCGCGCCAGCAGGAAGATGCCGGCCTTGACCATCGTCGCCGAGTGCAGGTAGGCCGACACCGGCGTGGGCGCCGCCATCGCCTCGGGCAGCCAGAAGTGGAAGGGCCACTGCGCGCTCTTGGTGAAGCAGCCGACCAGGATCAGGCCCAGCGCCAGCGGGTAGCGCGGGTCGGCCTGGATCTCGGCGCCCCGGTGCAGCATCGCCGACAGGTCGTAGGTGCCGGCGATCTGCCCGAGCACCAGCACGCCGGCAAGCAGCACCAGCCCGCCGCCGCCCGTGACGGTGAGCGCCATGCGCGCCCCCTGCCGGGCCTCGGCCTTGTGGCCCCAGTAGCCGACCAGCAGGAAGGACGAGATGCTCGTCAGCTCCCAGAACACCACGAGCAGCAGCAGGTTGTCCGACAGCACGATGCCCAGCATCGCCGCCATGAACAACATCAGCTGGGTGTAGAACTTGCCGGCCGGGTCCTCGCGGTGCAGGTAGTAGCCGGCGTAGAGGATGATCAGCAGGCCGATGCCGGTGATCAGCCAGACGAAGAGCAACGCCAGCCCGTCGAGGCGGAAGTTCGCGTTCAGGCCGATGGCCGGCATCCACTCCGCCTGCTCGAGCACGGTACGCCCGGCGAAGACGTCGGGCGCGAGCAGGCTGGTCGCCGTGAGCGCGGCGACCGTCACCGCCGCGGCCAGCCAGGCGGTGAGGCGACGCCGGCCGGGGCTGTCGCGCTGGCCGCTCCAGAAGCACAGGGCCGTGCCGAGCACCAGCGGCAGCAACACGGTCAGCGCGAGGAGGTTCATGCAGCGGCAGCGGTCGGTGACGGCAAAGCCGGGGATTGTAGGAAGCCCGCGGCTCGCCCCGCCCCATGGCCTGCCGCGCCGCTGAGTCAAAGCGCAGCGCCTTGACAGCGCGTCCGGAGTGCCTCCTGTCGCTCGCTACACTTTCCCTTGTCCCTGCCAGCCCTCCGCCTGCACCATGAGCACGACCCTGAAATGCGACGACCTGGTCGAGTCGATCGCCGCCGCCCTGCAGTACATCAGCTACTACCACCCGGCCGACTACATCGCCCATCTGGCACGCGCCTACGAGGCCGAGGCCAGCCCGGCGGCGAAGGACGCGATCGCGCAGATCCTGACCAACTCGCGCATGTGCGCCGAGGGCAAGCGGCCGATCTGCCAGGACACCGGCATCGTCAACGTGTTCCTGAAGATCGGCATGGACGTGCGCTTCGAGGGCTTCGCCGGTTCGATCGAGGACGCCGTCAACGAGGGCGTGCGCCGCGGCTACCTGAACCCCGACAACACGCTGCGCGCGTCGATCGTCGCCGACCCGCATTTCGAGCGCAAGAACACCAAGGACAACACGCCCGCGGTGGTGCACATGACGGTGGTGCCCGGCAACACGGTCGACGTGCAGATCGCCGCCAAGGGCGGCGGCTCGGAGAACAAGAGCAAGTTCGTGATGCTCAACCCGAGCGACAGCCTGGTCGACTGGGTGCTCAAGACCGTGCCCACCATGGGCGCCGGCTGGTGCCCGCCGGGGATGCTGGGCATCGGCATCGGCGGTACCGCCGAGAAGGCGATGCTGCTGGCCAAGGAGTCCTTGATGGAGGACATCGACATGTTCGAGCTCAAGGCCCGCGGCCCGCGCAACAAGACCGAGGAGCTGCGCATCGAGCTGTGCGACAAGATCAACGCGCTGGGCATCGGCGCCCAGGGCCTGGGCGGCCTGACCACCGTGCTCGACGTGAAGATCGCGATGTACCCGACCCACGCCGCCAGCAAGCCGGTCGCGATGATCCCGAACTGCGCGGCGACGCGCCACGCGCACTTCGTGCTCGACGGCTCGGGCCCGGCCTACCTGACGCCGCCCAGCCTGGACCTCTGGCCCGACGTGCACTGGGCGCCCGACTACAACAAGAGCAAGCGCATCAACCTCGACACGCTGACGCGCGAGGAGGTCGCCAGCTGGAAGCCCGGCGACACGCTGCTGCTCAACGGCAGGATGCTGACCGGCCGCGACGCCGCCCACAAGCGCATCCAGGACATGCTGGCCAAGGGCGAGACGCTGCCGGTGGACTTCACCAACCGCGTCATCTACTACGTCGGCCCGGTCGACCCGGTGCGCGACGAGGTGGTCGGCCCGGCCGGCCCGACGACCGCGACACGCATGGACAAGTTCACCGAGATGATGCTCGCGCAGACCGGGCTGATCGGCATGATCGGCAAGGCCGAGCGCGGGCCGGCCGGCATCGAGGCGATCCGGAAGCACAAGTCGGCCTACCTGATGGCCGTCGGCGGCGCAGCCTACCTGGTCGCCAAGGCGATCAAGGAGGCCAAGGTCGTGGGCTTCGCCGACCTCGGCATGGAGGCGATCTACGAGTTCACCGTGACCGACATGCCGGTCACGGTGGCGGTCGATTCCAACGGCACCTCGGTGCACCAGACGGGCCCGGCCGAATGGCAGGCCAAGATCGGCAAGATCCCGGTCGCGGTGGCCTGACGCTGCCGCAGCGCGCGCCGAGGTGCCCGCGCTGCGGCGCGCCCAACGGCTGCGCGCCCGCCGCGAGAGGAACGTTCGACACCCCCTGCTGGTGCGCCACGGTGCGCATCGCCCCCGAGGCCCGTGAGGGGCTGGCCGACACCCCGGCCTGCCTCTGCCCACGCTGCGCCTCGGCGACGCCCTGACGCGGCTGACCGGCCGCCCCCGCCGGCGCGACCGGCCTTCGACGAGGAGAAGCGTTCCGATGAAGCGATGGATCACGCGCAGCCTGGCCGCGCTGCTGGCGCTGGCCGTGCTGGCGGGCGCCGCACTGTTCGCGGCGCTGCAAGGGGCCGAGCGCAAGGCGCAGCGTCGCATCGACCTGCCGCCGTATGCGCTGGCCGTACCGACCGATGCCGCCGCCGTCGAGCGCGGCGCCTACCTCTACGCCTCGCGCGGCTGCGCCGACTGCCATGGCGCCGACGGTAGCGGTCGTGTGTTCGTCGAGGCTCCGGACGGCAGCCTGAAGATCCGCGGCCCCAACCTCACACCCGGCGGCGTGGTGGCCGGCTATACCCCGGCCGACTGGGACCGCGCGATCCGCCACGGCGTGGCCCGCGACGGCCGGCCGCTGCGCATCATGCCCAGCGAGGACTACAACCGCTTCACCGACGCCGATGCCGGCGCGATCGTCGCCTACCTGCAGCAGCTGCCCGCGGTCGGCGGCGGCGCGGCCGAGCTGCGTTTCCCGGTGCCGATGCGGGTGCTCTACGCGCTGGGCGCCATCCCCGACGCGGCCGAGAAGATCGACCACGCGCTGCCACCGTCGCAGCCGGTGCCGGAGGCTGCCGACGCGGTGCATGGCGCCTACGTGGCGAACATGTGCATCGGCTGCCATGGACCGAACCTCTCGGGCGGCAGGATCCCTGGCGGGCCGCCGGACTGGCCGGCCGCGGCCAACCTCACGCCGGGCGCCGGCAGCACGATGCCGACGCTCTACGCCGACGCCGGCGCCTTCGTGAAGATGATGCGCACCGGCCTGCGGCCCGACGGCAGCCGGGTCAGCCCGGTGATGCCCTTCGGCGCGCTCGCGAAGATGAGCGACGTCGACCTGCAGGCGCTGCACGCCTACCTGCGCACGCTGGCGCCGCGCGCCGCCGGCGGGCGCTGAGCGCGAAGGCGCGCTACTCGACGACCTGCACACCCTTCCAGAAGGCGACGCGGCCCTTGATCTCGGCCGCGGCCTCCTTCGGATCGGCGTAGAACCACACGGCATCCTGGTTCAGGTTGCCGTCGACCAGCAGCGAGTAGTAGTTCGCCTGGCCCTTCCACGAGCACATCGTGCGGTGGTTGCTGCCGACCACGTACTCCTTCTTCAGCGCGCTTTCGGGGAAGTAGTGGTTGCCTTCGACGACCACCGTGTCGTCGCTCTCGGCAACGACGACGCCGTTCCAGATCGCTTTCATCGTGTCCCTCCTAGAGAGTGAGCCAGTGCACGCTGAACAGCCTTTCGTCGTCGACCCACACCGCGGCCGGCCGCCAGCCGGCGTCGCGGGCGAGCGCGCGGAACTGTTCGATCGTGTACTTGTAGGAATTCTCGGTGTGCAGCGACTCGCCCTCGTCGAAGCCGAAGGTCTGCCCGCACACCCTCACCGTCTGCGCGCGCCGGCTGACGAGGTGCATCTCGATGCGCCGCTGCCGCGGCTCGTAGAACGCATGGTGGTCGAAGGCGGCGAGATCGAAGTCGGCGCCGAGCTCGCGGTTGGCACGCGCCAGCAGGTTGAGGTTGAAGGCCGCGGTGACGCCGGCCGCGTCGTTGTAGGCGGCATGCAGGCGGGCCGGGTTCTTGACCAGGTCGACACCGATCAGCAGGCCGCGCTCCAGCACCGCGGCCGTCCTGCGCAGGAAGGCCAGCGCGTCGTCGGGCGTGAAGTTGCCGATAGACGAGCCCGGGAAGAAGCCCACCCGCGGCCCGGCCGCGGCCGGCAGCAGCAGCCGGCGCGTGAAGTCGGCGGCGATCGGCAGCACCTCGAGCGCGGGGTAGTCGGCGCGCAGCCTCGCCGCGGCCTCGTGCAGGTGCTCGGCCGAGATGTCGATCGGGACGAAGCGCCGCGGCGCGCGCAGCGCGTCGAGGAGCAGCCTCACCTTGCGGCTCGAGCCGGCGCCGAACTCGATGATCTCGGCCCCGGCGCCGATGCATTCCGCCATCTCGCGGCCGTACCGTTCGAGCAGACCGAGCTCGGTGCGCGTCGGGTAGTACTCGGGCAGCTCACAGATGCGGTCGAACAGCGCCGAGCCGGCGGCGTCGTAGAAGAACTTCGGCGCGATGCGTCGTGGGCGCCGTGCGAGCGCGGCAAGCAGTTCGGCGCCGAAGCCGCCGTGCGGCGGCTCGTCGCCCACGACCGCCAGCGTCACCGCGCGGACGTCGGGCGTGGCGCGCAGCGGCGCGGCGCTCATGCGTCCTGCGCGAGCCGCAACCCGCTGAACTGCCAGCGCGCCGCCGGCGGGAAGAAGTTGCGGTAGCTGGGCCGCGCGTGGCCCGGTGGCGTCGCGCAGCTGCCGCCGCGCAACACCAGCTGGCCGACCATGAACTTGCCGTTGTACTCGCCGACCGCGCCGCTCATCGGGCGGAAGCCCGGATAGGGGTCGTAGGACGAACGCGTCCATTCCCACACCTCGCCGGTGCCGTCGAGCACGCCGTCGGCGGCCGCAGCCTCCCACTCAGCCTCGGTCGGCAGGCGGGCGCCGGCCCACTGCGCGAAGGCGGCGGCCTCGTAGAAGCTGAGGTGGCAGACCGGCTCGTCGGGGACCATCGGGCGCGGGCCGAGCAGCGTGTAGAGCGTCGGCTGCTCGGCGTCGAGGCCGCTCCAGTACAGCGGCGCCTCCCATCCCTGGGCCTGCACGGCGGCCCAGCCGTCGCTGAGCCACAGCGACGCACGGCGGTAACCCCCGTCGCGGATGAACGCCAGGTAATCCGCGCAGCTCACCGGCCGCGACGCGATCCGATGGGCACGCAGCAGCACGCGGTGGCGCGGCGTCTCGTTGTCGAAGGCGAAGCCGGCCACCGGATCGGCGCCGACCTGCGCCACGCCGTCGGGGCGCGACCGCCACGCCAGCGGCGCACCGGCGAGCGGGCCCGGATGGCAGCGCTCACCGGCGCCATAGGCCGCCGGCTGCAACGGGTTGCCGCCGAGCAGGTGCTTGAGGTCGGTAAGGATCAGCTCCTGGTGCTGCTGCTCGTGCTGCAGTCCGAGCTCGACCAGCGCCGCGGCCTCGCCGCTCATCGCGGCGGAGCCGAGAAAGGCCCGCATCGCCGCATCGACGTGGGCGCGATAGGCGAGCACCTCGCCCTGCGATGGTCGCGTCAGCAGCCCGCGCTGCGGCCGCGGATGGCGCGGCCCGAGCGACTCGTAGTAGGAGTTGAAGAGGTAGTGGTACTGCGGGTCGAAGACCCGGTAGCCGCGGGCCAGGGGCTGCAGCACCACGGTCTCGAAGAACCAGGTGGTGTGCGCCAGGTGCCACTTGGTCGGGCTGGCGTCGGGCATCGACTGGACGCACTGGTCCTCGGCCGACAGGGGAGCGGCCAGCGACCGCGAACGGGCTCGCACCGCCTCGTAGCGGCCGAGCACCTCGGGATGGTCCGACCGGACCGCACTGAGCCTCGACTCCAAGGACCGCCTCCGCTGACGCATCGCCAGGGCCATTGTGGCCCCGGTCATCGTCCGGACGTCGGCGGCGCTGCGGTTTTCCTTACGCTGCGCTCAGAGCCGCGACACGGTGATCTGATAGGCCTTCTCGGCCTCGGCCGTGCCGCGCGCAAGCAGCGCCTCGACGTCGGCCTTGCGCGACGCCGCGAACTCGGCGTCCTTGATCATCGGCACGTTGATGTAGACGTTCAGCGCGGCGCTGCGCAGCGCCGCCTGCGCCGCGAGAGCGCCGACGCCGGCATCGCTGATCACGCCCTTGTTGCCGATCTCGGCGATCCGCACCGACAGCGAGATCGCGTCGGCACAGGCGCGCGCACAGGCCAGCGGGGCGTCGGTCGCGCCCTTGAGGCCTTCCTGGATGGCGGCGCTGCGGGCGGCCTTCTGCTCGTCGGTGTCCTTCGGCAGCCCGTAGGCGACCATCAGCGCGTCGAAGGCGGCCACGTCCTCGGCCACCATGTCGGCGATGCGGCGCCGCAGGGCCTCCGAATCGGCGAGGATCGCGCGCACTTCCGGCTCGACCTCGGCGTAGTTCTTCTTGCCGACGGTGAGGTTGCACACCATGCTGACGAGGGCAGCGCCCATCGCACCCATCACCGCCGCGGCGCTGCCGCCGCCCGGGGTGGCCTTGCTGCTGGCGAGCTCGTCGAGGAAGGTCTCGACGCTGGATTCCTTGATCATCGCGCTCTCCCTCGCTCAGCCGACCATGGTCTTGGCCATCGCGTAGATCTCCTTGGCGTCGAGAGACTGGTCGTTGCTCTCGAACAGCCGCGCCACGCAGGCGCGCTGCAGCGCGATCTTCAGCGCGCCGAAGCCGATCGCGCCGAACACGATCTTGCCGTGCTTGACGACGCCCTTGTCCATCATGTCGATGCCTTCGATGCCCAGCGGCGGCGTCGCGTTGGCATCGGAGATCAGCTCCAGCGTCGGGTTGTCGCGCCAGGCCGCCTCGTCGAGCAGCTGGATGCCGCCGGCGCCGGTGGCGATGACGATGTTCGCGCCCTCGATCGCGCGCGCGCGCGCGGCGTTGTCCGGCGCCTCGACGTAGCCGACGTCGATGCCGAAACCGGCCTTGAGCTGCTTGGCCGCCTCTTCCGCGGTGGCGAGCTTGCGCGAGGTCAGCGTCACCGAGACGCCCTCGCCGGCCAGCATCACCGCGGCGCGCGTGCCCACCGGGCCGGTGCCTGCCAGGATCACTGCCTTCTTGCCCTGCAGCGAGCGGCCGTTGGCCAGCCAGGCCACGCAGGCGGCAGCGGTGGTGTTCGAGCCGTTGCTGTCGAGCATCACCGAGACGCGGAAGTTGGAGAAGAACTTCTTCTTGACCGCCTTGAACAGCGCCTCGCCCTCGGCCATGTTGCTGCCGCCGATGAAGATCGCGGTGTTCTTCTTGTCCTTGGGCGCGCGCGTGAAGATCGCGCCGTCGACCATCGCGCCGACGTTGTGCGGGTGCACGCCGCCGTAGCCGATCACATGGTCGGCGCCGCCGTCGTTGCAGACGACGTTGTCGAAGACGGACGGGTGCTCGTCGGTGTCGAACTGGTAGAGGAGCTTCTTCATGGCGGGATGTCTCTCAGTGCTTGGAAATGAGGCGCGCCGGCCGGGCGTTGAAGCCACAGGCCGGCGCGGTGCTGGCCGAGGTCGTGTTCAGGTCACCAGGTGCTGCGGCGTGCCCTTGATGAACAGCTCCACATTGTCGATCAACTGATCGGCCAGGAACTGCATCGCGCCGTCCGAGGCCCAGGCGACGTGCGGCGTCAGGATGAAGTTGGGCATGCGCAGGTCGAGCAGCGGGTTGCCCTCCTTCGGCGGCTCCTTGGTCAGCACGTCGAAGCCGGCGCCGGCGATCAGGCCTTCCTTCAGCGCCACCACCAGCGCCTGCTCGTCGACCAGACCGCCTCGGGCGGTGTTGATCAGGATCGCGCTGCGCTTCATCTTGCGGAACTGCTCGAGGCCGAACATGTTGCGGCTCTCGGGCGTCAGCGGGCAGTGCAGCGAGATCACGTCGGACTCCGCCAGCACCTGCTCCATCGGCGTGAACTCGACGCCCGGCATCTTGGGCGGCGCATGGTCGGCGAACAGCACGCGCATGCCGAAGGCGCGCGCGATCGCCGCCGTGCCCTGCCCCAGCACACCTTCGCCGAAGATGCCGATCGTGCTGCCGTGCAAGTCGCGGATCGGGTGGTCGAAGAAGCAGAACTGGTCCACCTCCTGCCAGCGCCCGCGCTCGACGTCGGCGCGGTACTCGAGCAGGCTGCGGCGCAGCGCCAGGATCAGCGAGAACGCATGCTCGGGCACCGTGTGCACCGCGTAGTTGCGGATGTTGGCCACCGCGATGCCGCGCTCGCGGCAGGCCGGCACGTCGATCACGTCGTAGCCGGTCGCCGCCACTGCGATCATCTTCAGCTTCGGCAGCTGGGCCAGCACGTCGCCGCGCAGCGGCGCCTTGTTGGTGATCGCGATCGTGGCGTCCTTCAGCCGCTCGACGGTATCGGCCGGCGAGGTGGTGGCGTACTCCTGCCAGGTGTGCTCGAAGGCCGGGCGACGCACGTTCGCCTGCAGCGTCGAGCGGTCGAGGAAGACAACGTGTTCGGACATGTCGGTGCTCTGCCTGGGGTTGCGGAGGATCAGGCCTCGCGGCGGTTGTTGCGCCAGTAGTTCGAGGCCGCGGCCACGCCGGAGCCCGGCGTGACGGGGATGCCATTGTCGAGCATCGACATCTCGGCGCCGGCGATCGCGCTCATCAGGCTCAGCTCGTTCAGGTCGCCCAGGTGGCCGATGCGGAACACCTTGCCGGCGACCTTGGACAGGCCGGCGCCGAGCGACAGGTTGTAGCGCTGGTAGGCGTTCAGGATCACCTTCGCGGCGTCGAAGCCCTCGGGCACCAGGATCGCGCTGACGGTGTCCGAGTACCACTTCGGCTCCTTGGCGCACAGCTTCAGGCCCCAGCCCTCGGTGACGGCGGTGCGCACGCCGCTGGCCAGGTAGCGGTGGCGGGCGAAGATGTTCTCCAGGCCCTCCTCCTCGATCGTCGCCAGCGCCTCCTTCAGGCCGTAGAGCAGCGGGATCGACGGGGTGTAGGGGAAGAAGCCCGTGGCGTTGGCGCGCAGCATGTCGCCGATGTCGAAGTAGCAGCGGCGCGAGGTGGCCGTCTCCATCGCCTTCAGCGCCTTCGGGCTCATGCCCAGCAGGCCGAGGCCGGCGGGCAGCATGAAGCCCTTCTGCGAGCCCGAGACGGTGCAATCCACGCCCCACTCGTCCATGCGGAAGTCGATGCTCGCCAGCGAGCTGACGGTGTCGACCATCAGCAGCGCCGGGTGCTTGGCGGCGTCGAGCGCGCGGCGCACGCCGGCGATGTCGCTGGTCACGCCGGTGGCGGTCTCGTTGTGGCAGGCCAGCACGGCCTTGATCTTCTTGCCGGTGTCGGCCTTCAGCGCTTCCTCGATCTTGTCGAGCGGCACGCCGGTGCCCCACTCGCACTCGATGACCTGCAGCTCGAAGCCCAGGCGCTGCGCCATGTCGATCCACAGGTGGCTGAACTGGCCGAAGCGCGAGGCCAGCACCACGTCACCGGGCGACAGGCAGTTGGTCAGCGCGGCCTCCCACATCGCCGTGCCCGAAGCCGGGAACAGCACCACCGTGCCTTCGGTGGTCTTGAAGACCTTCTTCACGTCCTGCAGCAGCGGCTTGATCAGGTCGGGGAACTTCGGCGAGCGGTGGTCTTCCTGAGAGACGACCATCGCGCGCAGCACGCGCTCGGGCACGTTCGAGGGACCGGGGACGAAGAGGTGGTTGCGGCCAGCGCGCATGGTGGTTTCCTTCAGCAGAGAAGAGGTGGAATCGGACGGTGGGTGGGGCGGCTCAGCCCCGATACACCGGGAAGTCGCGGGTGAGTGCGGCGACCTTGGCG
>CAYLKR010000075.1:0-12344 GCA_964384225.1 uncultured Methylibium sp. | reverse complement strand
CCGCGCAGCGCCACCGCGCAGGCGGTCGCGCCGTCGCAGTCGTAGTCGGCGACGACGACGATGCGGCGCCGGCGCTGCACCGCATCGGCCAGCAGCCGCGCCGCGTCGGTGGCGCCGCGCAGCGCATCGGGCGGCAGCAGGCGCGCGAGCGAGTCGTCGAGCTGCTCGGCCGTGCCGATGCCGCGCCCGGCGTACAGCCGCGCCAGCAGCGGGTGCACGCCGGCCTGCTCCAGCGCCCAGGCGCTGCGCGGCGGGACCTCGCGGACGGCGATGTGCATTGGATGGCCTCTCACACGCTCAGAGTCCGTTCAGCACGGCGGCCGGGTCGGGCGCCGCGAAGCGCGTGCGCAGCGCGGCCCACCAGCCGCGCGGGTGCGGCGCGAAGGTCTGCGCGTCCCGCTCGCCGCACAGCGTCAGCAGCGGCGGTTCGGCCCGGGCCGCGGCCGCGGCGAGCGCGCCGGCATCGAGCGCCTGCCAGGCGGCGCGCCAGCCCTCGACATCGCCGCGCAAGGCCGGCGCGCGCAGCGCGTCCAGCAACTGCGGCGCCGGCGCGCGGTCGGGCTGCCGCGGCCCGCAGCCGCTGAGCCAGACGCTGTTCAGCGGCTCGCGGCCGGCCGCCTCGCGGGCCGCGTTCAGCGGGTGCGTGTGCAGCAGCATCTGCACTTCGCTGACCAGTCGCTTCAACGGCCGCGCGGCGGGATGATCGGGCAGCCAGAGGTCGGGGTTGCGGCCGATCACGCGGTCGAGCGACGCGGTCGGCAGCGCGGCGAGCGACTCGTGCGCCAGGTACCAGCGCGTCGGCGCGCCCCAGGCGAGCAGCCAGCCTTCGCTCTCGAACAGCGGGTGCAGCGCATCGTGGAAGGCGCGCGACTCGGCGGCGTCGAGGCCGAGCGCGTCGGGGTCGCCCATCGTCAGGTGCTCGCGGCCGACCTGCCAGTGCACCGGGCTCAGCAGCCCCCAGGCGAGGTCGCCGGTGTCCAGCCCGTCGGCGGCGGCGGCGCGGGCGGCCCACGGCAGGGCGCCGTCGGCGCCCTCCCAGCCGAGCGCGGCGGCGAGCGCGCGCTCGTGCGGCATCGACAGGCCGTAGACGTCGCCGCTGCTGCGCTCGGCCGGCGCGAGGCGGGCGAGCAGCGCGCGCAGCGCCGGCAGCGCCAGGCTCTGCAGCGCCGCGGGGCCGGCGTCGGCCGGTGGCGCGGCGAACGGGATCACGAGGTGCATCGCGCGATTATCCCGAGCCGTCCGCGGTCCGGCCGGTGACCGCCGGCCCGCGCGGCGGCCGCCGGAGCGACTAAGCTTCGCCTGCGGCGGTCATCGCCGTGTCATCGTCCTCGTGCATGGCCTCGGGCCCCTCCTTTCCCCGCATCGACGCGGCCGCGCTGGACACCTGGCGCTGGCCGACGCCGCCGTTCGACTGGCGCCACCAGGCGGCGGTCGGCGACGGCGCCCAGCGCTGCCGCATCGAGACGCGCAACGGCGCCGCCGTCGAGGGCGATCTGCTGAGCATCGACCCGCCGGCACGCATGCTGAGCTTCCGCACCGCGGCCGGCGGCGCGGCGGTGCAGCTGCCGTTCGCGCGCTTCAGCCGCCTGACGCTGCTCGAGCCGCTGGTGCCGGCGGCGCGGCGCGCCGGCGTGCCGATCGAGCGCGTGCCGGCCGCGGCCCAGGAGCGCAGCTACCGGCTGCAGCTGGCGCAGACCGGCGCCGTCCTGGAGGGCCGCACGCTGGGCCATGTCGAGACCGAGGACGCGCTCTACCTGTTCCCGCCGGCCGACGGCGACCGCTCGGTGCTGCGCGTGCTGGTGCCGCGCTCGGCCTACACGCGCGCCGAGTACGGCGCCTCGGCCGAGGAGACCGCCGCACGCGAATGGGTCGCGACGCCCGAAGCCCTGCTGGAGGCGCTGGCCGAGCAGGCGCGCAAGCCGGTGCGGCCGATCGGCCAGTCGCTGCTCGCGCTCGGCCTCGTGACGCCGGCGCAGCTGCAGCACGCGCTCGACACGCCGGACGGCGTGCACCCGATCGGCCAGCGGCTGGTGACCGACGGCGTGCTGTCGACGGCGGCGCTGCACACCGCGGTGGCGCACAAGATGGGCTATCCCTTCGTCGACCTGGACCGCTTTCCGATCGATCCGCAGGCGGTCGCCAAGCTGCCCGTGAAGGTGGCGATCAAGGCGCGCGTGCTGCCGCTGATGATCGACGGCACGCGGCTGATCGTCGCGGTCGACCGCCCCGCGCGGCTGGACAAGCTGCAGGGGCTGCACGCCGTCGCGCAGCTGCGGTGCGTGCCCGCGCTCGCTTCCAAGCAGCGCATCCTGTCGGTGCTGTCGCGTTACGCGAAGGACGATCCCTGGGCGGCGAACGAGCTGCGCAGCAAGGGCGCGTCCTTTCACACGACGACCTGAGGCCGCCGCTGGCGGCGGTCAGCGGGGGCAGTCGCGCTCGGCCGCCGGGCGGCGGTGCAGCGTGAATTCGGCGCCGCCGTCGAGATCGCGGTAGCGGTGCGTGTGCGCGTCGATCGCGACGATCTCGGTGCAATAGGTCTGCCCCGGCGGCAGCCAGAAGTTGTCGCTCGCCGTCTCGACGCGGTAACACATCCGTCGGCCCTCGACCGTGACGAGGCCGCTGCCGTGGAAGGGGCGCGCATCGCCCTCGGCGCGGCCGCACAGATGCAGGCGGCCATCGGGCGTGAACTCGTCCCAGGCCCAACAGGTGGCGCCGCCGTCGTGCGAGTTGCACCACAGC
The DNA here is from genome assembly GCA_964384225.1 of uncultured Methylibium sp. Lineage (GTDB taxonomy): Bacteria > Pseudomonadota > Gammaproteobacteria > Burkholderiales > Burkholderiaceae_C > Methylibium. The sequence goes on along the minus strand of CAYLKR010000075.1, from coordinate 9,605 downwards.
CCCACGAGCGCGCGCTGCAGCGCCGCGCCCTCGGGCATCGGCGGCTGCGCGAGGGTCGGCGCGTTGGCCGCTGCCAGCGCGAGCGCGGCCAGCAGCGCGGCCAGGCGCTGGCGTTTCGGCGGCGGGCGGCAGGTCATCGGGCAAGGGCATGCAGCGGCCGCGATTGTGGGGCTCGGGTAGCATGCCTGCGCCCATGACCATCCCTTACGAACTGCTGATCGGCTGGCGCTACACCCGGGCCGGCCGCGGGGCGCGGCGCAACGGCTTCATCTCCTTCATCTCCGGCGTGTCGATGCTCGGCATCGCGCTCGGCGTGGCGGCACTCATCATCGTGCTGTCGGTGATGAACGGCTTCCAGAAGGAGGTGCGCGACCGCATGCTGAGCGTGATCTCGCACATCGAGGTGTTCGACGCCGGCGGCAGCGCGCTGCCCGACTGGCGCGCCGTCGCCGCGGCGGCGAAGCAGAACCCCGAGGTGCGCGGCGCGGCGCCCTTCGTCGCGGCGCAGGCGCTGATCGCGCGCGGCGAGGACATGCGCGGTGCGATCGTGCGCGGCATCGACCCCGCCGAGGAGGCCCAGGTCACGCCGCTGGCCGCGCAGCTGGCGCAGGGCGGCGTCTTCGCGAAGCTGCAGCCCGGCGCCTGGGGCGTGGTGCTCGGCGGCGAGCTGGCGCGCACGCTGGGCGTGGGCGTCGGCGACGCGGTCACCATCGTCACCCCCAACGGTCAGACCACGCCGGCCGGCGTGGTGCCGCGGCTCAAGCAGATGACGGTGGTCGGGACCTTCGACGCCGGCCACTACGAGTACGACAGCGGCCTCGCGCTGCTGCACCTGGACGACGCGGCCAGACTGTTCCGCACCGAAGGGCCGGTGGGCGTGCAACTGCGCCTGGCCGACCAGCAGGACGCGCGGCGCGTGGCCGCCGAACTGGCGACGAGCCTCGGCGACGGCGTGGTGGTGCGCGACTGGACCCGCACCAACCGCAACTGGTTCGACGCGGTGCAGCTCGAGAAGCGGATGATGTTCATCATCCTGACGCTGATCGTCGCGGTGGCGGCCTTCAACCTCGTCAGCATGCTGGTGATGACCGTCACCGACAAGCAGGCCGACATCGCGATCCTGCGCACGCTGGGCGCGAGCCCGCGCTCGATCATGGGCATCTTCGTCGTGCAGGGCGCGACCTCGGGCGTGATCGGCACGCTCGGCGGGCTGGCGCTCGGCCTCGCGGTGGCCTTCAACATCGATGTCATCGTGCCGGCGCTGGAGCGGCTCTTCAATGCCAGCTTCCTGCCGGGCAGCATCTACCTGATCAGCCGCATGCCGAGCGATCCGCAGTCGTCCGACATCGTGCCGATCGGGCTGATCTCGCTGGCGCTGGCCTTCGTCGCCACGCTCTACCCGAGCTGGCGCGCGAGCCGCGTCCAGCCGGCGCAGGCGCTCAGGTATGAGTGAGTCGGTTCTCGCCGCTGTCGGCCTGCACAAGCGCTACACCGAAGGCGGCCTCGATGTCGCCGTGTTGCAGGGCGTGGACCTCGCCGTCGCGCGCGGCGAGACGCTCGCCGTGGTCGGCGCCTCCGGCTCGGGCAAGAGCACCCTGCTGCACCTGCTCGGCGGGCTCGACGTGCCGAGCGCCGGCCGGGTGACGCTGATGGGGCAGGACTTCGCGTCGATGGGCGCGGCCGCGCAGGGCGTCTGGCGCAACCGCCACCTCGGCTTCATCTACCAGTTCCACCACCTGCTGCCCGAGTTCAGCGCGCTCGACAACGTGGCGATGCCGCTGCTGATCCGGCGCCAGCCACGCGAGGCCGCGCAGGCCGAGGCAGCGGCGATGCTGGCCGCGGTCGGGCTCGCGCAGCGCACCTTGCACCGCCCCGCGGAACTCTCGGGCGGCGAGCGCCAGCGCGTCGCCGTGGCCCGCGCGCTGGTCACGCGCCCGGCCTGCGTGCTGGCCGACGAGCCGACCGGCAACCTCGACCGCGGCACCGCCGACGGTGTGTTCGCGCTGATGCTCGAGCTCGCGCGCGAGCGCGGCACCGCCTACGTGGTGGTGACCCACGACGAGTCGCTGGCGGCGCGCTGCGGTCGCCAGCTGCGGCTCGACCGTGGCGTGTTGCAGGCCTGAGCCTCTACGCGCCCTCAGGCCGCCGGCTCGACGCGGTAGCCGCTGCGCATCAGCAGCGCCGGCAACCCGCGCTCGCCGTGCAGGTGCAGCGCGCCGATCGCGACGAACACGCCGCCGTGTTTCAGATCGGGCTGCAGCGTCGCGGCGATACGCTCGTTGCGGCGGAACAGCAGGTGTTCCATCAGGTCGTCGATCGCGCGCTGCGCGGCGCCACCGGCCGCGTCGCCGAGCGCGCGCTGGTGGCGGGCCAGCCCCGCCAGGTCCTCGGCGAGGTAGAGGCGGCGCAGCTCGTCGAGCGCGGCCATCGCCTCGGCATGGCGTTCGGCCTGGGCGGCCAGCAGCGCCAGCTGGGAGGCGCGCGGGATGCTCTCGACCGCGTCGATCTGTTCCTCCACGCTCTCCAGCGGCTCGATCGGCTTGCCGTAGCCGCGCGCGAGCGCCTCGAGCGCCGCGTCCACCGTCTCCACCGGCGCGCGTGCCGGCTGGCTGAGCTGCAGGAAGGCGGCCCAGGGCTTGAGCCGGTCGGCCGCCTGCGGCGGCAGGCGGTACTGGGTCGCGAACAGGCTCGCGACGCGCTCGAACAGCGCCTCGCCGGTCAGCGCGCGCAGGCCGGGGCCGGGCGGCAGGCGCGCGGCGGCGGCAAAGGTGCGGCCGCTGACGGCGTCCGAGCGCAGCTCGGGTCGGAACAAGCGCGCGCCGGCGAGCGCGGCACGCACCGTCGGTGCGAAGGCCTTGGCGTCGGCGTCGTCGAGGTGCAGCGTGCCGTAGAGGTGGCTCGGCGGCGCGCCGGGCGTCGCGACGCGCCACAGCAGCCCACGCTCCCAGGCCCCGGCCCGGGCCGGCAGCGCGAGCGCGGCGCCGGTGGCCAGCAGTGCGCGGCGCGTCAGCCTCATCGCTTGGGCGGCGGCGCGGGTGCCGGCGGCGGCGCCGGCTTGTGGTCGCCGATCACGCCCTTGAGCGGGCAGATCGAAAAGGCCGGGCACTTCTTGCAGCCGGCGGCGAGGGCGATCGGACACAGGGTCATGGCGGATCTCCGCGAGGCGCCGCCCGCCGTCCGGGGGCCGGACGGCGCGACAGACGCCCGCTCAGTATCCGCTCTTCTTCTGGGCGAAGTGCTCGTCGTAGCGGAACACGAAGTCCTTGTCCTTCAGCGGCGCGTGGCAGCCGCGGCAGGCGGCGGCCGGCTCCGGGCCCTTCTTGCCGTCGCCGAGGTAGGTCGCGTAGACCCAGTTGCCGGTGCGCAGCGCCTCGGGGACATCCTCGCCCCAGCCCTTGTTCTTGCCCATCACGAAGACGCGCAGCAGCTCGCCCTTGACGAGCTTGCCGTCCGGCCCGGTCTCGAGCGTGCCGTCGGCCTTGGCCTTAGCGGCGTAGTTCTCCATCACGAACACGCTGCCGTGGGCGAAACCGCCCGCCGCCGTGGCCTGGGCGGCCACCGGGTTCATGTAGATCTCGCGCACCTGCTTGGCGTCCGGGCGCTGCACGGCGCTGAGGAACTTGGGCCAGCTCTTGTAGTCGGCGGGCACGGCGAGTTCGCCGTCCTTCACGGCGGCGACCGGCGCTTCCATCATCGAGCTGCAGCCGGCGGCCAGCAGGGCGGCGGCCGACAGGGCCAGGGCGAGAGGGCGGAACTTCATCGTGGCATCCTCGGGTGGTTGGGGAAGACGAGAGCGACTATGTGCCTGCGCGACGAACGGATGCAGCCGGCCCGAAGGATCGCGCAGGCCTGCGCGTTTACCCTGGCGCCGTGCTGACACCCGTGACCTGGACCGACACCCACTGCCACCTCGACGCCGGCGAATTCGATGCCGACCGCGCGGCGGTGGTGCGGCGTGCGCGTGCGGCCGGCGTGGCGCGGCTGGTGCTTCCGGCGGTGGCGCCGTCCAACTTCGAGGCGGTGCGCGCGCTTGCCGAGGCGCACGACGGCGCCTACGCGCTCGGCCTGCACCCGCTGTACGTCGAGGCGCTCGCCGGCGATGCGCTCGACGCACTGCGCGAGGCCCTGGCGCGGCACCGCGACGACCCGCGGCTGGTGGCGGTCGGCGAGATCGGTCTGGACCACTTCGTGCCCGGCCTGGACCGCGCGAAGCAGGAGCGCTTCTACGCCGCCCAGCTGGGGATCGCCCGCGACGCCGGGCTGCCGGTGCTGCTGCACGTGCGGCGCTCGGCCGACACGCTGCTCAAGCACCTGCGGCGCGTGCCGGTGACGGGGATCGCCCACGCCTTCAACGGCAGCCGCCAGCAGGCCGAGGCCTTCGTCGGGCTGGGCTTCAAGCTCGGCTTCGGCGGTGCGCTGACCTTCGAGCCGGCGCGGCAGCTGCGCCGCCTGGCCGCCGAGCTGCCGCTGGACACGATCGTCCTCGAGACCGACGCGCCCGACATCCCGCCGCACTGGCTCTACACGCCGGCCGCCGCTCGCGCGGCCGGGGTGCCGATGGGCCGCAACGAGCCGGCCGAGCTGCCGCGCATCGCCGCCGAACTGGCGCGGCTGCGGGGCATCGGCCTCGACGCGCTGTCCGCGGCGACCGAGGCCAACGTGCGCGCCGCGCTGCCGCGCCTCGCGGCGCTCCGGGCCGCATGAGCGCCCCGCGGCTGATCGGTCTACCGCCGGTGATCGGCCGCCGCACGCGGCTCGTCGTGCTCGGCAGCTTCCCGGGCGCCGCCTCGCTGGCCGCCGGGCAGTACTACGCCCACCCGCGCAACCAGTTCTGGCCGCTGCTCGGCGCGCTGTGGGGCGTCGATCTCGCGGCGCGTCCCTATGCGCGACGGCTGGACGAGATGCAGGCGCGCGGCCTCGGCCTGTGGGACGTCTACGCCGCCTGCCGGCGCGAAGGCAGCCTCGACAGCGCGATCGAGGCCGCCGAGCCCAACGACCTCGCGAGCCTGCGCCGGCTGGCGCCCGGGCTGCAGGCGGTCGCGCACAACGGCGGCGAGTCGGCGCGCAGCGCGCGCGTCACCGCCGCGCTCGGCCTCGCGGTGCACCGGCTGCCGTCGACCAGCCCGGCCAACGCCAGCTGGTCCTTCGAGCGCAAGCTGGCCGCCTGGCGCGCGGTGTTCATGCAGCATGGATTGATCAAATGAGCCCACGGAAGAAGGCCCGGACCCTCGCCCCTGCCACCGTCTCCGAGGCCGACGGCGTGCGCTACCTGCATCTCGGCACGCCCTGGGTGCAGGGCGCGATGCGCATCGCCAGGCCGCAGGCCATCGAGCTCGAGTACGTGCAGCGCCTGATGGCCTGGCTGCTGCTGCGTCCCGCCGACGCACCCGCCGGCCATGCGGTGCAGCTCGGACTGGGCGCCGCGACGGTGACCAAGTTCTGCCACAAGAAGCTGCGCTGGCGCTGCACCGCGGTCGAGATCAACCCGGCGGTGATCGGCGTGTGCCGCGGCTGGTTCCGGCTGCCGCCCGACGATGCGCGGCTCGCGGTCGTCGAGGCCGACGCCGGTGACTGGGTCGCCGACCCGGCGCACGCCGGCAGCGCCGACGCGCTGTGCGTCGACCTCTACGACCACGAGGCCGCCGCGCCGGTGCTCGACAGCGAGGCCTTCTACCGCGGCTGCCATGCGGTGCTGGCCGACGGCGGCGTGATGAGCGTCAACCTGTTCGGCCGCGACGTGAGCTTCGGCCGCAGCGCGGCGCGTATCGCGGCGGTGTTCGGCGAGGACCGCATCGCGATGCTCAAGCCGACGAAGGAGGGCAACACCATCGTGCTGGCCTGGAAGGGCGGTGCGCTGCCGCCCCGCGACGAACTGCGCCTGCGCGCCGACGCGATCGAGGCCCGCCACGAGCTGCCGGCCCGCAAGTGGCTCAAGCTCCTGCAGAATCTGCCGGACCGCGCCGCCACCGCCGCATGAACGCTCCTGCCCGCACCAAGGCCACCGCCGCCGAAGCGCCGCGCGGGCCGCTGCACTGGAAGCAGCTCGTCACCTGGCTGATCGCCGACGGCGCGATCACGCTCGCCGACGGCCAGCGCGTCGCGCAGCGCTTCGGTGCCGGCGACAGCGCCCAGCACCCGCTGGTGCGACTGGGCGGGGCCGGGCTGGTGCATGCCGCGAGCGGCATCGCGCTCGACACCGAGGCGCTGACCGAGTGGCTGGCGCAGCGCTGCCAGCTGCCCTACCTGCGCATCGACCCGCTGAAGGTGGACGTGTCGCGCGTCGCCGACGTGATGAGCGCGACCTACGCCGAGCGGCGCCGCGCGCTGCCGGTGCAGGTGGGCGCCGCCGAGGCGCTGGTCGCGACCTGCGAACCCTTCGACGTGGCCTGGCTGCCCGAGATCGAGGCGCACACGCGCAAGACGATCCGGCTCGCGCTCGCCAACCCGCTCGACATCCAGCGCTACACGACCGAGTTCTACACGCTGTCGCGCTCGGTGCGCGCGGCGCAGAAGAGCGGCGAGGTGGCTGGGCCGGCGAGCTTCGAGCAGCTCGTCGAGCTCGGCAAGAGCAACAAGCAGCTCGACGCCAACGATCAGGGCGTGGTGCAGGTGGTCGACTGGCTGTGGCAGTACGCCTTCGACCAGCGCGCCAGCGACATCCACCTCGAGCCACGCCGCGAGATGGGCGCGATCCGCTTCCGCATCGACGGCGTGCTGCACACCGTCTACCAGGTGCCGCAGTCGGTGCTGGCGGCGATGACCAGCCGCATCAAGCTGCTCGGCCGCATGGACGTCGTCGAGAAGCGGCGTCCCCAGGACGGCCGCATCAAGACGCGCCGCGCCGGTGCCGCCGGCAGCGCCACGCTCGACGTCGAGATGCGCCTGTCGACCCTGCCCACCGCCTTCGGCGAGAAGATGGTGATGCGCATCTTCGACCCCGACACCGCCGTCAAGCCGCTGGCCGCGCTAGGCTTCTCGCCGGCCGAGGCCGAGGCCTGGGAGCGCCTGGTGCAGCGGCCGCACGGCATCGTGCTGGTCACCGGCCCCACGGGTTCGGGCAAGACGACGACGCTGTACTCGACGCTGAAGCGCCTCGCCACCGACGAGGTCAACGTGTGCACGGTGGAGGACCCGATCGAGATGATCGAGCCGGCCTTCAACCAGACGCAGGTGCAACCGGCCATCGAGCTTGGCTTCGCCGAGGGCCTGCGCGCGCTGATGCGGCAGGACCCGGACATCATCATGGTCGGCGAGATCCGCGACCTCGAGACCGCCGAGATGGCGATCCAGGCCTCGCTGACCGGCCATCTCGTCTTCAGCACGCTGCACACCAACGACGCGGCCTCGGCGGTCACGCGGCTGGTGGACCTCGGCGTCGCGCCCTACCTGATCGGCGCCACGGTGATCGGCGTGCTCGCGCAGCGCCTCGTGCGCACGCTGTGCCCGGCGTGCAAGCAGCCCGAGGCCGGCGACCGCGCGGCGCTCGACGAGGCGATCGCTCCGTGGAAGCTGACGGGCGACTGGCGGCCGCATCGCGCCGTCGGCTGCCTCGAGTGCCGGCACACCGGCTACCGAGGCCGCGGCGGGCTCTACGAACTGCTGCTGCTCGACGACGCACTGCAGGCCCACATCCACCCGCGGCTCGATGCGCAGGGCCTGCGCCAGGCCGCGGCGCGCCGCGGCCTGCAGCCGCTGCGCGTGGCCGGCGCGGCCAAGGTCGCGGCCGGCGAGACCACGCTGGACGAGGTGCTGCACGCCACGCCACGCTGGGAGGTTGCCGCGGGCTGACGCTACGTGTTTACCGCACGGGCCGCGCGCCGCACGCCTTCCTAGAATGCCGGCATATCGAGCGCTGCCCCGGCGCGACACGAACAAGGAGACTGCGCGTGAGGATCAAGAGTCAACGCGACTTCGCCTCGGGCCTGATGTTCATCGTGGTCGGCGCGTCGTTCGCCGTCGGTGCGCTGAACTACAGCTTCGGTGACTCGGCCAAACCCGGCCCCGGCTTCTTCCCCTTCGGCCTCGGCGTCATGCTGGCCGCGCTCGGCACGATCGTGTTGTTCAAGGCCCTGACCATCGAGAGCGCCGATGGCGACCCGATCGGTGGTGTCGCGTGGCGGCCGCTGCTGATCATCGTCGGCTCCGTCGTGGCCTTCGGCCTGCTGCTGCCGCGGCTCGGCATGGTGATCACGCTGCCGCTGCTGATCATCGTCTCGGCGGTCGCCGGCGACGAGTTCCACTGGCCGTCGGCGCTGATCAGCGGGGTGCTGATCACCCTGCTGTCGTGGGGCGTCTTCATCAAGGGCCTCGGGCTGACGATCCCGATGTGGCCGGTGTTCCTGGGCTGAGGGGGCGAGCATGGACCTGATCGCCAACCTCACGCTGGGCTTCCAGACCGCGCTGTCGTTCCAGAACCTGATCTACGCCTTCTTCGGCGTGCTGCTCGGCACGCTGATCGGCGTGCTGCCCGGCCTCGGTCCGGTGGCGACGATGGCGATGCTGCTGCCGTCGATCTACGCGCTCGACGCGACGCCGGCGCTGATCATGCTCGCCGGCATCTACTACGGCGCGCAGTACGGCGGCTCCACGACGGCGATCCTGATCAACGTGCCGGGCGAGAGCAGCTCGGTGGTCACCGCGATCGACGGCTACGCGATGGCGCGGCGCGGCCGTGCCGGCGCGGCGCTGGCGGCCGCCGGCCTCGGATCCTTCTTCGCCGGCTGCGTGGGCACGCTGATCATCGCGGCCTTCGCGCCGCCGCTGACGGAACTGGCCTTCAAGTTCGGCCCGGCCGAGTACTTCTCGCTGATGGTGCTGGGCCTGATCGGCGCGGTGGTGCTGGCCTCGGGCTCGCTGGTCAAGGCGATCGCGATGATCGTGCTGGGCCTGCTGATCGGCCAGATCAACACCGACGTGATCTCCGGCGTGCCGCGCTACAGCTTCGACATCCCCGAGCTCACCGACGGCATCGGCTTCGTCGCGATCGCGATGGGCGTGTTCGGCTTCGGCGAGATCATCGCCAACCTCGGCAAGCCGGCCGAGCACCGCGAGGTGTTCACGAAGGAGGTCCACGACCTCTGGCCGACCAAGGAGGACTTCCAGAAGGCCTGGCCGGCGGTCGTGCGCGGCACCTCGCTGGGCGCCATCCTCGGCGTGCTGCCGGGCGGCGGCGCGCTGCTGTCGAGCTTCGCGGCCTACACGCTCGAGAAGAAGATCGCCAAGGACTCGAGCCAGTTCGGCAAGGGCGACATCCGTGGCGTCGCCGGCCCCGAATCGGCCAACAACGCCGGTGCGCAGACCAGCTTCATCCCGATGCTCACGCTCGGCATCCCACCGAACGCGGTGATGGCGCTGATGGTCGGTGCGATGACGATCAAGGGCATCCAGCCCGGCCCGCAGGTGATGAGCAGCAACCCCGAGCTGTTCTGGGGCCTGATCGCCAGCATGTGGATCGGCAACCTGATGCTGATCGTGCTGAACCTGCCGCTGATCGGCATCTGGATCAAGCTGCTGACGGTGCCCTACCGGCTGCTGTTCCCGGCCATCCTCGCCTTCTGCTGCATCGGCCTGTACACGCTGAACAACAACAACTTCGACGTGTTCAT
>CAYLKR010000074.1:0-12494 GCA_964384225.1 uncultured Methylibium sp. | reverse complement strand
GGTGGGTCAGTATTGAATGATCGCGGCGGGTCAGTTCTGGGCGATCGTCAACAACAAGACGCACCTGAAGACCACCATGATGTCCTTGAAGGCCGAAGAGCTGCAATTCGCCGAGTCGGCCTACGCGCAGTATTTGGCCGGTGCAGCCGGCCGCGGCGACGAGCCCGGCGACGCTGATGCGTCGTCCCATGCCCACAACAGCGGTGTGTTGGCCCAGTTCTTCGAGTGCCCGATCCACTCCCACGAGGAGGCCCTGGCCACGTTGCGGCGCATCGACTTCGGCCCGAAGGACGAGGTCGACGAGGGCGCCGCCGTGCGCATCGACGGGCGCTGGTTCGTCGTCGGCGTGGCGACCTCGGCGTTCGAATGTGACGGTCGCCGCTTCATGGGCATCTCCAGCGAGGCGCCGATCTACAAGGCCATCGCCGGTGCCGAAGCGGGCGATCGAGTGCCGTTTCGCGGCCGCGAACTGCTGGTCGAAGAAGTGCTCTGACCGCGAACGCACGGCACAGTAGCGATGGCCATCGGAATTCGGGATCTCATCACTCAGTTCGCGCAACCCGGTCGCATCGAGGCCATCGTGATCCGGCCGGCGCGACTGGCCGACACCGTGTTCGTCGACCATGCGCAGGCCGTGCCGGGGCGCGGCCTGCTGGGTGACCACCGCGCCGCATGGCACCGCGATACCGATGAAGCCACCCGGCGTGAACTCACGCTGGTTCAGCACGAGCACCTGCCGCTGATCGCCGCCTGGTGCGCGCTGCCCCGCGTAGACGCGCGGCATCTGCGGCGCAATCTGGTCGTGTCGGGCCTGAACCTGACCGCGATGCGTTCGCCGTTGCCAGCGCATACGATGATCTGGCAGATCGGTGCCGAGGTGCGAATCGAAGTGACCGGCCCGTGCGCCCCGTGCTCGCGCATGGAAGCGCAGTTGGGGCGAGGCGGCTACAGCGCCCTGCGTGGCCACGGCGGCATGACGGCGCGCCTCGTTACGGGCGGCGTCATCCGCGTCGGCGACAGTATTGTCTTGGCGCAGACCTCGGGTCCCCAAAATGCCCAGCGTGGCCTCCAGGCCTCCTGACCTTCAGCCGTCACCGAGTTCTGGGACTTCCGTGCTGCGTACCTGACGTACCTGGCCCAGCATTGGGGCGCATGGGTCCTGCACTGAGCAGTCGCACTTGAGCGAGAGGGCTACCTCGTCTGAGTGGGCGCGGCCCCCCGGCGGGTAGGGGCTGGAAATGGGCCCGGCCTGCAACGATGCCAGCTTGCCTGCCCTGACAACACCGCAACGATGCTCGGTCACGCTGGTACGCTGTGGACTACACACGATTCATGAATGTCTGCAGTCTCAGGACGTTAAGGTCTCTTGAGGGTCGGTACTGCCAGTTCGCGCGGCAGGGAAGCAGCCGTCGGAGCAGCGAGCCCGCCCAATCGCAACCCGAGGTCAGCTGTACCTCGTATAGCTGCCTCTCGTGCCGGCGCCGGTGGCCGAACCGAATGTCCGCTTGATGGCACTTACCATGAGTACGCCAGCCGGCGGCGACCGGCTACTTACGCTGCACCACGGACGATTCGCCTGACGCTTAGACCCTGCCACAGGTTGGTAGTCGGCTTAGCCTGGACAACGCCGGCCACTGCATGGCACAAGCTCTCATACTTCCTTTTGCAGACACGCCCTTGCTGGATTGCGGATCGACGGACCATGTTCCAAGCCGTCCAGCCTTGGCGATGCTCCGGCGCGAGTTTCGACGGACCTTGAGCTTTGCTGCCAGTGCAGCAGGATCAACCACTTAGGGTGTGGTCAGTCGACGGACCTTGATACGAGCATCAGTGCGTGTTGGGTTCGCAAGGCCGTCGCGGCTTGGCCAGGGCGTCGCTTGGCAGCACCGCGGAGAAGCTGTTGCACACGCTCGATTGCGACACGCCGGTCGTCCGCGGCGACTGAGAGTCGCAGCTCGCACGGAAACGGACCCCGGTCTCTTTCACGCCCGGAGAACCACTGAATGGCGGGGAGGAAGGCCCACGACATCGTCCCCGTCTGGCACGCCATGGCGGTCGAGCAGCTGCTGCGCCACTTCGCGCTTGATCCGCAGCGCGGCCTCGATGTGGGTGCGGTACACAACGCGCAGGTTCGGCACGGACCGAACGCGCTGCCCGAGGCCCCGCCCAAGCCGCTCTGGCGCACCTTCGTGCGCCAGTTCAAGAGCCCGCTGATCTACATCCTCTTCGTCGCCGCGGTGCTCGCGGTGTCGCTGGGGCACCACGGCGATGCCGGGGTCATCCTCGCGGTGGTGCTGGTCAACGCGCTGATCGGCAGCTTCCAGGAAGGACGCGCCGAACGCTCGATGGCCGCCTTGCGGCGGCTGTCGGCGCTGCGCGTGCGGGTGCAGCGCGACGGCGGCGAACGGGTCGTCGAGGCGCGCGAGCTGGTGCCTGGCGACACCGTGCTGCTGGCCGCGGGTGACGCGGTGGCCGCCGACGCACGCCTGGTCGAAGAGGCCCAGCTGCAGGTGGCCGAAGCCGCACTCACCGGCGAGTCGGTGCCGGTGTCGAAGTCGGTGTTGCCGGTGCCGGAGGCCACCGGCCTGGCCGACCGCCACTGCATGGTGTATTCGGGCACCCACGTCACCGCCGGGCGGGCACGTGCCGTGGTCGTCGCCACCGGCGTCCACACCGAGGTGGGCCGCATCGCCGGCCTGACCGAACGCGCGGAGGAGCCGAAGACGCCGCTGGAGCTGCGGCTCGAGCAGTTCGGCCGCGCCCTGGTCGCGGCGGCGCTGGGCCTGTTCGTGCTGGTGGTGCTGCTGGGCCTGTGGCGCCAGTTGCCGCTGTCCGAGGTGCTGATGGTGGCCATCAGCCAGATGGTCTCGATGGTGCCCGAAGGGCTCCCGGTCGCGATGACGATCGCGCTCGCGGTCGGGATGCAGCGCATGGCCGACCGCGGGGCGATCATCCGGCGGCTCTCGGCGGTGGAGACGCTGGGCTCCACCACCGTCATCTGCAGCGACAAGACCGGCACCCTCACCCGCAACGAGATGACCGCGGTGGCGCTGTGGCTGCCGGGCGGGCGCGAGGTCGCCGTCGGTGGCATCGGCTATGTGCCCGAGGGCGACCTGTCCGAAGACGCAAGGCCCGCGGACGGCGCCGACCCGGCGGTGCGCGAACTGTGCGTGGCCGCTGCGCTCTGCAATGACGCGCAGCTGCTGCCGCCGGAAGATGAACGCACCGGCTGGTCGGTGCTGGGCGACCCGACCGAAGGGGCGCTGCTGGTGCTGGCGCGCAAGGCCGGCCTTGAGCTGGAAGCGCTGCGCCGGGACGCGCCGCGCGAGGCCGAACTGCCCTTCGACAGCGACACCAAGCTGATGGCCACCCGGCACCGCATGGACGGCGCACCGCGCCGCGTGTGGATCAAGGGCGCCCCCGAGGCCGTGCTGCGTCTGTGCGCGGGCGAAGACACCGCGGCGCTGCAGGCGGCGCGCGACGCCGCAGAGGACATGGCCACGCAGGCGCTGCGCGTGCTGGCCTTCGCCACCGTGGACGACGATGCGCTCGATCCGGCAGCCGGCTTCGATGCCCTGGCAGGACGCGCACGCCTGCTCGGCCTGGTCGGCCAGATCGACCCGCCGCGAGAGGAGGTCAAGCTGTCGGTCGCCGACTGCCGCGCCGCCGGCATCCGCCCGATCATGGTGACGGGCGACCACAAGCTCACCGGCCTGGCGATCGCGCGCGAACTCGGCATCGCGCGCGACGGCGAGCGTGCCGTCGACGGCCCCGAGCTCGAGCGCATGGGCGAGGCCGACCTGCGCGACGAACTGCCGCGGATCGCCGTCTTCGCCCGCGTTCAACCGGCGCAGAAGCTGCGCATCGTCGAGGCGCTGCAGGCGCGCGGCGAGGTGGTCGCGATGACCGGCGACGGCGTCAACGACGCCCCCGCGCTGGCGCGTGCCGATGTCGGCGTCGCGATGGGCATCACCGGCACCGAGGTCGCCAAGAGCGCAGCCAAGATCGTCATCACCGACGACAACTTCTCCACCATCGTCGGCGCCGTGCAGCAGGGGCGCGTCGTCTACGCCAACCTGAAGAAGGTGATCCTGTACCTGTTCGCCACCTCGATGGCCGAGGTGCTGGTGCTGCTGCTGGCGCTGCTGGGCGGCTTTCCGCTGCCACTGGCGGCGGTGCAGATCCTGTGGATCAACATCGTCACCGAAGGCACGGTGACGGTGAATCTGGTGATGGACCCGGCGGACGGCGACGAGATGCGGCGCGCGCCCGTGCCGCGCGACGACCGCCTGCTCGGCGCCCAGATGCTCGAGCGCGTGGCGCTGATGACGCCGTTGATCGCGGGCATCACCTTCGGCTGGTTCGCGTGGCGGCTGGGCCAGGGCGTGGCCCTGGAGATCGTGCGCACCGAGACCTTCACCGTGCTGGCCATGTGCCAGTGGTTCAACGTGCTGAACTGCCAATCGGCACGCGCATCGGCACTCGGACTGCGCATCGTGCGCAACCGCTGGCTGCTCGGCGGGCTGACGCTGTCGGTGGCGCTGCAGGGGCTGGTGCTGTACACACCGCCGATGAATGCGCTGTTCCACACCGTGCCGCTGGCCCTGGAGTCGCTGCTGCCGCTGCTGGCACTGGCGAGTCTCGTGCTGTGGGCCGAGGAGGCACGCAAGCTCTGGCTGCGCACGGCGCGCGGGAGCCGCACGTGAGCCTGGCCTGGCTGCTGCTCCAGTTCGCCGGCTGCGCCGTGCTGATCGCGCGGGCGGGCTACGTGCTCAGCCGCAGCGCCGATGCGCTGGCCGATGCCCATGGCTGGGGGCGCGGCTGGGTCGGCATGGCCCTGCTGGCCACCGTGACCTCGCTGCCCGAACTGGCCTCGGGCATCAGCTCGGTGACCCTCGTCGACGCCCCCAACCTGGCGGTGGGCAACGCGCTCGGGGCCTGCGTCGTCAACCTGCTGTTCCTGGTCGTCGTCGACGCCCTGCAGCGCCACCAGCCGATGTACCGCGAGGCCAGCGCGACACACCTGCTCTCGGCCGGGTTCGGGGTCGTGATGCTGGGCTTCGTCGCCCTGAGCCTGCTCACCGGCAACCGCGCACCGGCCGTGCTGCACGTCGGCGTCTACAGCCCGATGCTGCTGGGGCTGTACCTGCTGGCGCTCAAGGGGGTGCATGGGCACGAACGCCAGGCCATGGCCGCCGCGACGGCAGCGCGCAGCCCGGTACAGGCAGGGCAGACGCGGGACGAGTGGCGACGATTCGGCCTCGCCGCGCTGGTGGTGCTGGTGGCCGGCAGCTGGCTGCCCGAAGTGGCCGACGGACTGGCGACGGCGCTCGGACTGTCGCGCAGCTTCGTCGGCACCGTCCTGATGGCCCTCGTGACCACCCTGCCGGAAATGGCGGTGACCGTGGGCGCGCTGCGCCTCGAGGCGCTGGACATGGCGATCGGCAACCTGCTGGGCAGCAACCTGTTCAACGTCATGATCCTGGCGGTGGACGATGCGTTCTACGTTCGCGGGCCGCTGCTCGCCGACGCCGCCTCGGTGCACGCCGGCACTGCCGTGACAGGCCTGGTGATGACGGGACTGGTGATCATCGGCCTGGTGATGCGGCCGCAAGGGCGCACGCTGCGGGTGCTGAGCTGGACCAGCGTCGGTCTGGCAGCGACCTATGTCGTCAACGCGGCACTGGTCTACCTGGGCGGGCTGTGACCGGCTGCAGATCGACGAGAGGGCACCACGCTCTGTTTGTTGCTTCTTGCGTTGGCTGACCCGAATTGAGCCGTCTTCCAGGGAGCATGATCGCCACTGGCTGAACGACGGATAAGTGGCTGGGCCAAGAATTGATGCTTCGTCGGCGACCGGCCGCAACCGCCGCAGAGCGGTCTCGGACATCGGCGCTGTGGGGATGGGGCGTGCCTTTCTGCCCTTGGTCCCTGACTGACCCTTGGTGTCTTTCGACTGCTCGGACCGATGTGGCCGAGCCACCACGCCGGATCGCCGCGCTCTTCGCCGGGTGCCGTTGACGACCCGACTTGGTCGGAGCAGTTGGCATGACCTCGGGCCGACCCCGGCCGCCCGATGGTCGGCGCGCCGCACCGCGCCGCTCGTGCTTCAGTGCACCTCGCCGCCCTCGGCCCGCGCGATGCGCTGCCGCGCCCGGCGCAGCGCGTATAGCGCCGCGCCGGCAACCAGCGGCACGGCCACGCCGGTGACGAGGTCCGGGTCGACGGCGAGTCCGGCCGCCTTGCCGCCCTTGGCCAGGTAGCCGATCAGGCCCACCGCGTAGTAGGTGATCGCAGCGACCGACAGGCCTTCCACGGTCTGCTGCAGCCGCAGCTGCATCTTCGCGCGGCGGTCCATCGACGCGAGCAGCGCCTGGTTCTGGCGCTCGCGCACGATGTCCACGCGGGTGCTGAGCAGCGCGCTGGCCTGCGCGACGCGGTCGGACAGGTCGCGCAGGCGCTGGGCCACGGTCATGCATGTCGTCACCGCCGGCTCGAAGCGGCGCGCCATGAACTCCCCGATGGTCTGGATGCCGGCGATGCGCTCCTCGCGCAGGTCGGTGATGCGCGTGCGCACCAGCTCCGCATACGCGCGGCACGCACCGAAGCGGAACTGGCTCGCGGCCAGCCCGCTCTCGATCTCCGCCGCGAGGCGGGTCAGCTCCTGCAGCAGCGCCTCGTCGCCTTCGGAGGCCAGGCCGGCCTCGCGGGCGAGGCTGTCGGTCAGCAGGGCCAGGCTCTTCTCGATGGCGTCGATGCGCGGCGACTGGCGGCGCGCGATCGGCAGGGCCAGCAGCGCGAGCATGCGATAGGCCTCGATCTCGAACAGGCGCTGCGCCATGCGGCCGGCCTGCCTCACCGTGAACCCGCGGTTGAGCAGCACGAAGCGCGACCAGCCGTCGGCGTGGATGCGGAAGTCGGTGAACGCATGGCCCGCGCCGTCGGCCAGCCCGGCGCCGACGACGGAGGCGCCGGGCGCGAACCACGGCGCCAGGTCGGCTTCGGCCGGCGGCACGTCACCACCGGGCAGCACGACCGCGTGCGCGGCCATGATCTTCGTGCCCGGGATCTCGCGCAGCCAGTGCTGCGGCAGCAGCGAGGCCGCGGTGTCGGTGAACGGGTCGCCCGGCGCGCCGGCGGCAATGGCGGTGTAGGTGGAGAACTCGCCGTGGCGCTCCCATTTCAGGCGCACGGCGCCGATCGGGGCGACGAAATGGGTCAGCCCGGCGGCCGGCGGCGCCACACCCATGCGCTCGCACAGGTGCACGAGCCGCAGGAACTCGCCGGCCCGCGCGTCGGGCTCCACCAGCACGGCCAAGCAGCTCAGCCGGCTCGGCGTGTCGAGCGGCTCCGGCGGCCGCGCATGCACCTCGTCGGCCAGGACGAAACGTTCCGGATGGTCGGGAGGTTCGTTCATCCCGGGGCAGTGTAGCGATGCGCCGATGTCGCCCCGGCGCGGCTGCGGCCGGATCCCGACCGCCTCCGCCAGGAGGCCGCGCGGCCGCTACAGCACCTGCGTCGCCACCGCCACGTACAGCGGGATGCCGACCAGGATGTTGAACGGGAAGGTCATGCCGAGCGACATGCCGAAGTACAGCGTCGGGTTGGCCTCGGGGATGGCGTGGCGCAGCGCCGCGGGCACGGCGATGTAGGAGGCGCTGGCGGCCAGCACCATCAGCAGCGCGCCGTCGCCGGGCGCGAGCCCGGCCAGCGCCGCCAGCGCGAGCGCGAGCCCGGCATGGGTCAGCGGCGCGGCGATCGTGTAGACCAGCAGCCACGGCGACACGGTCTTCAGCGAGGACAGGTTGCGCGCCGCCAGCAGCCCCATGTCGAGCAGGAAGAAGGCCAGCATGCCCTTGAACAGGTCGACCGAGAAGGGCTTCATCGCGGCCTGGCCGGCCTCGCCGGTCAGCAGGCCGACGGCCATCGCGCCGAGCAGCAGCATCTGCGCGCCGTCGGTCAGCGACTCGCGCAGCACATGCCCGGCCCCGCCGCCGGCCACGAGCCGACCCTCGCGCTGGCGCAGCCGGTTGGCGAGCAGCACCGCCATCACGATCGCCGGCGACTCCATCAGCGCCATCGCCGCGGCCATGTGTCCGCCGCTGGGGATGCCGCGGGTGTCGAGGAACTGCACGGCGGTGATGAAGGTCACCGCGCTGACGGAGCCGTAGGTGGCCGCCAGCGCGGCCGCGTCGTAGCCGCCCACCGTGCGCCGCAGCACCGCGTAGCCGAGCGCCGGCACCACCACCGCGAGCAGCAGCGCGCAGCCGAGGCCGAGCGCGACGTCGGCGGTGAGCCCCGAGGCGGCCAGCGCGAAGCCGCCCTTCAGGCCCAGCGCCATCAGCAGGTAGAGCGACAGGAAGCGCGAGATCGGCTGCGGGATCTCCAGGTTGGAGCGCAGCGCGCCGGCCAGCAGGCCGAACACGAAGAACAGGATCGAGGGGTCGAGGAGGTTGTGCATCGCGGCGCGCAGTGTCGTGGCATCCGCTCATCCTGCAAAATGATGTTTGAAGATCGATCGCATCGCTTTATCCGATGAATGAGGAACCCCCTGCCGGGCTCGAGAAGGCGCCGCGCGTCACGCTGGTCCAGCTGCGCAGCTTCGAGGCGGTCGCGCGGCTCGGCGCGGTGGGCCGCGCCGCGCGCGCGCTGCACCTGGCGCAGCCCACCGTCTCCACCCAGCTCAAGGAGCTGGCGCGCGCCACCGGCCTGACGCTGGTCGAGCCGCGCGGCCGCGGTGTGGCCGCCACGCCGCAGGGCGAGCGGCTCGCGCAGGCGGTGCGCGAGATGTTCGCCGCCTGGCAGCGCTTCGAGGACGACGCCGCGGCGCTGCAGGGCCTGCGGCGCGGCCGGCTGAGGCTGGCCGCGGTGACGACGACCGAGTACTTCCTGCCCGACCTGCTCGGCCCCTTCGCGCGGGCCTACCCGGGCATCGAGATCGAGCTCGCGGTGGAGAACCGCGACGCGGTGGTCGCGCGCCTCGAGCAGGGCCGCGACGAACTCGCCGCGATGATGCTGCCGCCGGAGCACCTGCCGCTGCACCGCTGGCCCTTCCTGGCCAACCCGCTGGTGGTCGTCGCCGCAGCCGGGCATCCGCTGGCCCGGCGGTCACGCCTCACGCTCACCCAGCTGAGCGGCGAGCCGCTGCTGGTGCGCGAGGCCGGCTCGGGCACCCGGCTGGCGCTGGAGCAGTTCCTCGCCGAGCGCGGCGTGCGCTGGCCGGCGCGCATGGCGCTCGGCAGCAACGAGGCGATCAAGCATGCGGTGCGCGCCGGGCTCGGGCTGGCCGTGCTCTCGCGCCACACGCTGGGCGACGACGCCGCGCGCGACGGCCTGGCGGTGCTGAAGGTCGTCGGCTTCCCGATCCGGCGCCGCTGGCACCTGGTGTGGCGCAGCGACCGCCCGCTGTCGCTGCCGGCGCGCACGCTGCTGTCCGACCTGCAGCAGCGCCTGCACGTGCGCGAGCGCCCGCAGCTGTGACCCTTGCGCCCCAGGGTTATCCAGGAGTCAAGAGAATGGCGATCGTGCGGCATTCGCCGATCGATTTTCCATATCAGAACCCATGAACGCACCGCTCCCCCATGCCATCGCCCGGACCCTGAACGCCGACCTGCCCAAGCTCTTCCAGCCCGGCCGCGTCGGTGACATCGAGATCGCCAACCGCGTCGTGATGGCGCCGCTGACGCGCAGCCGCGCCGACGAGGCCGCCGGCGACGTGCCCGGCAGCGAGATGAACGTCGAGTACTACCGCCAGCGCGCCGGCGCCGGGCTGATCATCAGCGAAGGCACCCAGGTGGCGCCGGCCGGCAAGGGCTACATGGCCACGCCGGGCATCTATTCCGACGCCCAGGTCGAGGGCTGGAAGCGCATCACCGACGCGGTGCACGCGGCCGGCTCGAAGATCGTCGCGCAGATCTGGCACGTGGGCCGCATCACCCACCCGGCGCTGACCGGCGGTCTGCCGCCGGTGGCGCCGTCGGCGGTGGCGCCGAAGGGCGTGGTCGCCTACACGCACGAGGGCAAGGTCGAGGTGCCGGTGCCGCACGCGCTGACGGTCGCCGAGATCGCGGACGTGGTGGACCAGTACCGACGCGGCGCCGCCAACGCGATCCGCGCCGGCTTCGACGGCGTGGAGATCCACGGCGCCAACGGCTACCTGATCGACCAGTTCCTGCGCGACGGCGCCAACCAGCGCACGGACGCCTACGGCGGCTCGCCCGAGAACCGCGCCCGCTTCGCACTCGAGGTGGTGGACGCGGTGGCCGCCGAGATCGGCGCCGGCCGCACCGGCATCCGCCTGTCGCCGGTGACGCCTTTCAACGACCTGGCCGACAGCGACCCGCAGGCCGTCTTCGGCCACCTGGTGCGCGAGCTCGACCTGCGCGGCATCGCCTTCATCCACTGGATCGAAGGCGCCACCGGCGGCCCGCGCGACGTGCCCGGCTTCGACTTCGCGTGGGCGCGCCGCGCCTTCCGCGGCAGCTACATCGCCAACAACGGCTACGACCGCGCGATGGCGATCGACGCGGTGGCCAGCGGCCGCGCCGACGCTGTGGCCTTCGGCCGGCTCTTCATCGCCAACCCGGACCTGGTGCAGCGCCTGCAGCGCGGCGCGCCGCTGAACGCGCCGAACCCGCAGACCTTCTACACGCCGGGGCCGGCGGGCTACACGGACTATCCGGCGCTGGCGGCCTGAGGCTCGCGGCTCGAGCGGACGGGCCCGCGAAGGCGGCGTGTAGGCCCGTTCGCAGAGGTGCAGGCCGCCCGCGCGGCGGCCGTGGCACGCCCTCGACGCGCTCGATCGCCACCCCGCCGGTGGCGAGACGGCTCACGCGCGGCTCATGCACGGCTCACGAAAGCGAACCGCGCCTGCGGCACGCTATCGACCTCCAGCCGCTCGAGGAACATCGCCCAGGGGCGGACCCAGAGGCCGGAATCGTTGTACAGGGGCCGATACAGGACCATCGGCTCGAGCGACTCGGAGTGCCGGACGACGCCGAGCACTTCGTACTCGCCACCTTTGTAGTGCCGGTAGCGACCGGGCTCGATGTGCGGCAGCGGGGGCAGTGGGCTCATGCGGGTGATGTCGATGCGGCGGTCAGGCCGAGTCGCGCGCCGCCCGGGTGGGCGGCTGCCAAGCGACCGAGGGGCGCACTGCGGATCATCGTCTTCGCCTCCTTGTCGCAACGCCGGTGAAGGTAGCGGAATCCGCTCGGCCACGGATCGGCACTTGCACGGGCGGGGATCGGCAGCCCGTCGGTGCGCCAACCCGCTGACGCTGCCTGCCCCACGAACACCGAGGCCCCGGCCCCGCAGCGCGGTGACCGGGGCCTCGGCCCGGGAGCGGCGGATCAGATCAGCGGCAGGTGCTGCGGATCGGTGCCGGCCGGCGGCAGCGGGGCCACCGGTTCGGCCGTGGCGGCGGCCACCGGGGCGGCGTCGCTGCCGGGCAGCAGAGTGTCGGCCGGGGCGGCGAGCAGTTCCGCAGCCGTGGGCGCGTCCTTCGCGAACCACACGTCGGCCATCGCGTGCTGGCTGCCGTCGGTCGCGGTCCAGCTCGACACCAGGCCGAGCAGGTTGCCGTTGTCCATCGTCGTGCCGGCGCTCGCGTTCAGGTCCAGCGAGGCGATGCCGAACTCGGCCAGGCCCCTGAGCTCGCCGTCGTCGGTGATGCCGTCGGCGTTGGCGTCGACCCACAGGCGCAGCGCGTCCCAGTTGGCATCGGCGGCGCTCAGCAGGCCGTCGCCGTTGCTGTCCTCCAGCGCCATCGCGGCGTAGCCGTGGCCGGCGCGGCTGCCGTCGGCGGTCTGCGTGGCGCTGCCGAAGAGCTCGCGGCCGTCGTTGATGACGCCGTCGCCGTTGCGGTCCATCACCAGCAGGCCGTCGCCGGCGCCGACCCAGCCGACCTGCGCGGCCGTGCCGGTGGCGCCGAGGTCGAAGCGCACGCCCTCGGCGGCGGCCAGCGTCGTGACGCCGTTGCCGTTCAGGTCCAGCACGATCGGCGACACCGAGACCAGCGCGTCGATCTGCTCGGCCGACATCGCCGCCAGGTCGGCGGTCTCGAAGGCCGCGGCCTGGGCCATCGACATCGCGGCGATGTCGGCGGTCTCGAGCGCGACCACCTGCGTGGTCGTCAGCGCGACGATCTGGTCGGTGGTCAGCGCCGCGGCCTGCTCGCCGGTCAGCGCGACGATGTCGTCGGTGCCCAGGTTGGCGATCTGCGCGGTCGTCAGGTTGGCGATCTGCGCGGTGGTCAGCGCGGCGAACTGGTCGGTGGTCAGCGCGTTCAGGTCGCCGGTGGACAGGCTCGCGACGGCCTCGGTGCTCAGCGCGGCGACCTGGTCGGTCGTCAGCACCGGCAGCTGGTCGGTCGTCAGCGCGGCCACCTGGGCCGTGCTCAGCGCGCCCACCGCGGCGGTGGACAGCGCGGCCGCGTCGTCGGTCGTCAGCGCGGCGATCTGGGCCGTCGTCAGGGCGGCGGCCTGGGCCGTGGT